>DKVN01000126.1:11671-39136 GCA_002491225.1 Faecalibacterium sp. UBA7177 | reverse complement strand
TTCCATGCCCTTTTCCATCCCGCGCTCCCAAACGCCCTCGCTCAGATTGCACATGTTCTGCACCTCTCTTTCCATCGTTTGTGTCATGGCAAGGTCAAACTCCTGCCGCAGGATGCGCTGCTTCTCCGCATACCGCACCTCGCTGGACAGCAGCACGTCCAGCAGCTTTAAGATCCCGCCATAGTTTTCACTTTTCGGCCCGCCGAGGCAGAGCACCACAACAGTCAGCAGATCGTAATTCCGCACCGGCTCTTTCACGGTGCCCACCATGTTTTCCTCGGTCATCCGGTAGCGGGTGATCGTGTTGCGGTGATCCTTGGGCGGGTTTGCGCAGAGCCAGATGCTGTATACCTTCTTGATCTTCCCGTACTGTGCGTGGATAAACTCGGTGCCGTATTGGGACGAGATCAACCGGCTGCAATAGTAGATCGCCCGCTTGAGCAGCGGGTAGCCCGCATTGTACTTATTCTGGCTCTCCAGGTTGATGATCAGCTGGATCGGCTCACCGGTCGAGGGGGCGGCCGCATGAAAGCGGATGTCATACAAAATCGTCTGCTCCCGCAGCGAGTTGTCCTCCTGCCCAACGCTCTGGATGCGGGTCGGGGCCGTCTCATCCGGCTGCAGCGCCCACTCGTCAATGGCGGGCGTCCCCTCGATGTACCTTTCGGCGATCTCCGCCACAGTGCAGTCCTTGTATTCCTCCAGGCAGCTTTTCATGATCCACGCGAGGAGAACCTTCTCGCTGAACAGCCGCTTGAACGCATCATCCAGCCTTGCCCGGTCGTCCAGCACCCGGATGCTCTGGCCCAGGCTCGTTTCCTGCTCCATCGGGACAGGCCCCCTCTCCTGCCCTTATTGTACCATGCCCTGGTGGAAAATGCTACCGGGAATCTTTGCCCGCGAGATCGTTTGATGCGATTTCGCAGGATTTTTGGCTCTTTTGTGGGCCTCGTCCGCCCCGCCTGGCCGGAGCAGGCCCTGCGGGCCAACATCCACGCCCAGATCAGCCTCGCGCTCAACCGCATCTACACCGAGTGGTACCCCAGCAAGGGCTACAGCTTCAACATCACAAACTCCACCAGCTACGACCAGTACTATGTCCACGGACGCACCATCTTCGCGGTGATGGAGCGGATCACCGACGAGATCTTCAACACCTATGTCCGCCGCACCGGCACCATCGAGCCCTACTACACCGAGTACTGCGACGGCAAAACGGTCAGCTGCCCGGGTATGAAGCAGTGGGGCACGGTTGACCGCGCCAACGCCGGGATGAACGCGCTGCAGATCCTGCGCTACTACTACGGCAGCAACATCGAGATCGTCCGCACCCAGAACATCCGCGGCATCCCCAAAAGCTACCCCGGCAGCCCGCTGCGCCAGGGGGACCGCGGCACCGACGTCTCCACCCTGCAGCGGCAGCTGAACCGCATCACCCAGGATTACCCCTTCCTCGGCCGCCTCTCGGTGGACGGCATCTTCGGCCCGGCCATGACCGAGACGGTCAAAAAGTTCCAGCGCCAGTTCAGCCTCACGGCGGACGGGGTGGTCGGCCGGGCCACCTGGTACAAGATCAGCTACATCTACGTCAGCGTCAAGGACCTCGCCGAGCTGACCAGCGAGGGCGAGACGGCCGGGGGCGCCCTCTCGGGCGGCAGCTACCCCGGCAGCCCGCTGCGCGAGGGGGACACCGGCACCGGGGTCGAGCAGGTCCAGTTCTGGCTCGCCACCCTCGCCCAGTTCAGCAGCAGCATCCCCAGCCCCACGGTGGACGGCATCTTCGGCCCCGCCACCACCGCGGCGGTGCGCGCCTTCCAGCGCAGTCAGGGCCTCACGGCCGATGGCGTCGTCGGCCAGAACACCTGGACCGCCCTCTACCGGGAGTACCAGTCCGCCCAGAGCGACATGGGCAGCGGCTACCCCGGCAGCCCGGTGCGCCGGGGGGACACCGGCGACACGGTCAAGTTGGTGCAGTTCTACCTGCGGTTTGCCGCCTCCAACTACTCGGCCCTGCCCACCGTGGCGGTGGACGGGGTGTTCGGCAGCGGCACCGAAGCAGCGGTGCGCCGGTTCCAGAGCACCTTCGGCCTCACGGCGGACGGGGTGGTTGGCCGCGCCACCTGGAACAAGCTCAACGAGGTCTACATCGACATCGCCAACAACCTGCTCGCGCCGGACCAGCGGCCCGGTACCTTCCCCGGCACCCTGCGGGAGGGCTCGAGCGGCCGCGCGGTGCGGGAGCTGCAATACTACCTTTATGTCCTCTCCTTCTACTTCCCGGCCATCCCGCGCATCGCCATCGACGGCCAGTACGGCGCGGCCACCACCGCGGCGGTGCGGGCCTACCAGCGGCAGTTCGGCCTGACGGCGGACGGGGTGGTCGGCCCCGCCACCTGGGCCAGCATTTACAGCCAGTTTGGCACCGCGCGGGCCAGCGGGCCGGTCGTGGTCACCGACCGGCGCTCCTACCCAGGCGCGCCCCTGCGGGAGGGGGACACCGGCAGCGCGGTGCAGTATGTCAGCTACCTGCTCGAATACATCGCCTACTTCTACCCCGAGGTGCAGACCGAGGGGATCAGCACCGTCTTCGACCCGGCCATGACCACGGCGGTGCGCTCCTTCCAGCGCCGCTTCTCCCTCGCGGAGGACGGGGTGGTTGGCCCAATCACCTGGGACGCGCTCTTGCAGGTGTATCTCAGCATCGCCGCAAGCCAGCGCCCCGGCGACGGCCAACAGGCCCGCCCCCAGGCCGACTGGCCCGGCTACGGCATGGCCGAGGGCAGCACCGGCCCGGCCGTGCAGCAGCTGCAGCAGTGGATGAACGACATCGCCCGGCTCTACTGCGATGGGCGCTTCCTCGCCGAGGACGGCATCTTCGGCCCCGCCACAAAGGCCGCGGTGCTCGCCTTCCAGAAGGGCTTCGGGATCGAGGAGACCGGCGTGGTGGACGAGGCGACCTGGAACACCATCCGGGACTACGCCGCTCAGGCCGACTGCCCGGACTGCCCGGACGGCTCCGGCGATGACCACCTTTGACCAACAGGAGGAACCAACGATGGCACGAATCTTAGTTTACGACGCTTACACCTATCCAAATCGGTTTATACAAACATATCACAAAAAAACAGGCGGGTCAAGGATAATGCCACGATAGACGGAAATCGTTTTGATGATTCCGCGCCAAAAAGCGCGCTGTTCGGCGCGGTCAAGGGTGCTGTATATGGCCAGCGAATCGCTGTGGAGCAGGCGGCGCAGGTTCTCGATGTCCGGGCCGGGCTCCTCCTCGGGCGGCGGCAGAATCTTGCTTTCCAGCTCGTCCATCCGGTCGCGGTACTCCTGGATGTCGATCAGGCTGTTGATGAAGAGCTCCTTCACCCGCTCCTGTTTGGCACGGATGGCTGCGGTGTTGTCGGGCTGCGCGGCGTCCTTGCGGCTGCGCTGCACCTCGTATTCTGCGATGTAGCCCGCCAGGTGTTCGTCCAGCCAGTCCAGCAGGTGCCTTTCAATCTTGCGCTCGGAAAGGGTCTTGTTGTTCGGGCAGCGGCGGTTCAGGTTGGCCAGCGGGCAGCGGTAGCTGTAGTAGACGCCCGCGCCGTAGTTCGTCCGGGTCGTCTGGGACACCAGGCGCCGCCCGCAGTCCCCGCAGATCAGCAGCCCGCTGAACAGGTACACCAGCCCCTCCGGGGTCGTGCTGGTGCGCAGGTTCTTGCTGGTCAGGTACTGTAGCCTGTCCCATTGGGCCTCGGTCAGGTAGGCCGGGCAGAAGCCCGGCACGTCCCGGTACTCCCCCTTGTACAGCGGCCGCTTGGTCATCTTTTGGGTGTGGGTGTACTCGTAGCTGGTGCCGAAGCGCTCGTTCATCGCGATGGTCGCCGCGCGGATGCTGCCGTTTGTCAGCAGGTGGTCGAAGAAGAACTCCCAATGCGCCTGGGTGTCCGGGTCTTTTTCCAGCCGCTTGTTGACAATGCGGTATCCGCTGGGGGCCGAGCCGAAGGGCCATTGCCCGCGCCGGATCAGGCTGTCCTGGATGTCCCGGATGCGGTCGCCGTCGGTGTCGCACTCCTGCTCGGCGATCGACAGCCGCAGGTTGATCATCAGCCGGCCGTTGGTCGTCTTGGTGTTGTACTGCTCCTTGACCGCACACCAGTCTACATGGTGCGGCAGCAGATGCTCGGCCATCATGCGGTGGTAGTCGTACACGTTGCGGAACCAGCGGTCCAGCCGCAGCACGATCACGATGTCGATCCGCTCGGCGTCCACCGCGGCCATCAGCTGGCAGAAGCCGTCCCGGCGGTCGAGCCGCTTGCGGGCCGTGATGCCCCGGTCGACATAGATGTCCAGCAGCTCGATGCCCTCGGCGGCGGCGTAGCGGCGGATCTCCGCCTCCTGCGCCTCGAGCGAGAGCCCGCGGGTGGCCTGGTCGGCGGTGGAGACCCGGATATACCCCGCGCCGCGCAGGGCACGCTTTTCCTCCATGACAGTGCCTCCTTTCTTTGGGATACTGCCCGCCCTCCGCCGCATATTGTGTGGCAGGAGGTGAGCGGAATGTCTGATGAGTTATTTCGATCTGTGCCCCTGCGCGGGACGCAGCCGCCGGGGCAGGGCGGCGGGGCCCCGGCGGAGGATGGCGGAGATGGCAGCTTTGACCCCCGGAAAGTATATGAGACCCTTGCCGCGATCCTGAACCGCCGCCCGGGCGTCGAGGTGCGGCTTGTGGGGGTGACATATACTCCGCCGGGGGATGGGAGGTGATCCACGCTCCCCGTGAGGGGAGCGACGTCGCAGGCAAAAGAAGGCCTTCAGTAGTCCAAAAATTTCAATCCACGCTCCCCGTGAGGGGAGCGACTATATCCAGCCTCTTCGCGTAGTTCTTTTAGGCATTTCAATCCACGCTCCCCGTGAGGGGAGCGACAGGGGCTTGGTTCACGCCATATTCAACCGGTCCTTCAGGGCATCCTGCAGCACCTGCGAGAAGTTGATATTGTGTTCGAGCGCCGCCGTGTTCAGCCAGGCCGGGATGGTGAGGGTCTTTTTGATGGCGCGGGTATCGTTCTTTTTGCGGTACTCGGTGGTATCCGCACAGATGAGGTTGACAAATTCCGGGGCGGTCACGGCCAGATTCATGGTGGGGGCGGGGATGGCCTCTTTGTGATCCTCGGTGTACCAGAGCCACATTTCAAGCGCGTCTTGCGCCATATACATGGCATCCGCAAGCCCTTTCCCCTCGGTGATGCAGCCGGGCAGATCGGGAAAAGATACCGTATACGATCCATCGTCATTGGGATGGAATGCGGCTGGATAGACATACTTACTCATGCAATACACTCCTTTCTGTGGGCTGCGGGGCTATTTCAGCCCCGCAGCTTTCAGGATGCCTTTGGCGGTGTTCTCGTTGATCTCCTTGTGCCTCGGCAGGGGGATTTTGATGCCGGGCTTTTGCGGGTGCACCGCCATGTCGTGTCCGCCGCCGGAGAAGATTGTCCAGCCCGCAGCCCGCAGGGCCTTGTCGATGTCCTTGCGTTTCATTTCCCCCACCTCCTGTATTTATTATAACACGTATTTATACGTATGTCAACGCCTTTTCAAACTTTTTTATCCAACCCTTACAACATTTCAATCCACGCTCCCCATAAAGGGGAGTGACATAAGAAGCGGGCCGCTCACTTTTTTATGCCTTGATCTTCTTGTTGCGGACGATCTCGGCGGCTTCCTGCGGTGTGGTGGCCTTTGCTTCGATCAACTCGGCGATGGCCTCCAAAAACGCATCAAACTCGGCGTTCGTCATACCGTTTTCCATTCACCTCGCTCCTTTCTGCTCCGATTCACGCCCCCTAAAAGGACGGTAAGAGTTGAACCCGGTTAGGCCATGCCTTTTTCATGTTTTCGCTGTTCGATGATCTTTCGGAACAACTCGATATCCTCTTGCTCTGCCTGCACGTGCTCGGCGGCCTCCTGTGCGGCTTGGCGCTGGGCAAGCAGAGAGGTAAAGTTGACGCCCCGGGCGTCCTGGTAGTAGGCCAACATGTCCCGCACATAGTCCTCCGGCATCCCGATGGCTTCGGCAATCTGCCAGACCTCGGTGCGGCCGCTCTCCATTAGGTCCAATAGATCATCCAATGGGAAATAGCGTTTGTAGCCCCAGCGGCTGGCAACGTTCTCCTGGTGCTGGCGCAGGGTGTAGGGGCTGTCCAGCTGGTAAAAGGTGTCGGTGGCGAAGTGGCCCTCCTCGTGGATCAGTATTTCGCGCTCCTGGGCTTCGGAATCGATCATGGCCGGGTCCATCGCGAGGTATCCATCGGGGGAGACGATGGCATCATAGGGGGCGCAGGAAAACGAAAACACCTCTACGCCCGCCTGTTCCAGCGTATCGTACAGCAGATTCAGATCAGGGGCGCGGTTCATTTCGTTTCACTTCCTTCCGATGGGCTGTCAGGTGATCTCCGGGGCAAGCGCATCCATTGCTCTGGTCAGCAACTCGGCCATGCTGATGCCCTCGCGCTCCTTATACGCTTGGATACGGCTGGCGAGAGCGGGCTTTACCTGCACGGTGATGGATTTATATGCCTTTTGGTTGTACCGCCGCTTGACGGCTGAACTGGTATGCGTTTTCCGCGTATCTTCCACAACAAGCCCTCCCATTTCAAAAAGCAGGGGCGGCGGCAAGTACCGCCCCTTTCCTTTTCAGTCGTTGTCTTCGCTTTCGTCCTTGAGCCCAGCCGAGTGTCTGCGGATTTCTTCATTCATCTTTCGAACTTCATCCATATCCTTACATTTGTCAGTAGCTGTAGTGATGAGCCATGCGATAAATTGAAGCTGCTTGTCTGTCATTGCTGTCATATCCTTTCCTCCTTGATTGTCAAGTGCTTGCCTCTCTTGACTGTACTTATTATAACATACTCCATGGAGTATGTCAACGGTTTTCAGAAAACTATTTATTTTTTTCTCCGACCTACCTCACGCTGGAACCTCTCGACCGCATCGGCCTGTTCCGGGGTGTATTCCTCTGGTACTGGACCATGCGCCGCAAAGGGCATCTGGCGGTAGTCCGGCTCGGCCTCGGCCTGATCAGGGGCGGGGGCGGCTGCTGTGATGGGGGGTTGGGTGGGCTTTTTGGTTGCGGGGTGCGTGGCACCGCCCATGCGCGCCTGTTCTTCGGCTGCTACTACCTCGACCATGCGCTGCCCATGTTCATCCAGGCTGTCATATATGTTTATAATGTCATTTGTCTTGTTTACAGTTTCAAGGCCAATTTTCGTGAGGCGAATGACGGCCTTGCTTTTAGTGCTTATATTATGCCTCTGCTGGAATTGCTCGACCTCACCTAACATATCTTCTTCCATTGTGATGGAGAACCGAGGCTTGTCTGTCGCCATGTCTTCATCTCCTACCGTAGAGGAATGATGTTCTTCTATAAGGTCCGATTTCAGCACTCCAAAGTAAATTGCCATTTGCTCAATTTTATCAATGCGAGGGTATTTCACTCCCTGCACCCATTCCGAAAATGTAGAGTATTTGAATCCGAGGTCGTTACAAATCTGTGCGCGGGTCTTTCCATTTTCTTCCATAAGCCTGAGGATGTTGCTTGCCATGATTTCCTTGTTTCCCAAGCCGCCCATAGCGTTGGAGCACCTCCTTTCATCTATAGGATATGCCAAAAGCGTAAAAAAGTCAAGAAAATTTGCAAAAATTTTCGCCAAAAGCGTTGACATTACGCTTAAAGCGTTATATAATGGTCTCAAGAAAGGAGGTGCGACCAATGCAAATGTCTCTCAAGGCGGCCAGAATCAACGCGGGGCTCACACAAAAAACGGCGGCAGAACGGCTAAAAGTGAGCGAGGACACCGTTAGTAATTGGGAACGCGGGAAGTCATTTCCAGATGCAATGAACATCAAAAGCATTGAAGACGTGTACAACGTGCGATACGATCAGCTCATTTTTTTGCCAAAAAATTACGCCTAAAGCGTTTCAACGCCAACTCGTCCAGCTGGGCCTCGACCACCAGTCCAGCCCGGCCGGCGGCGACGAAGAGAGGAGGTGAACGAGGTGCAAGAGGAGAACAAAGTCCCCATGACCATGATCGACGAGTATCTGAAGGAAACGGACGATCCCAAGAAGGCGGTGCAAGTGCGTATCAATGAGGTGGAGGTTCCGACCTGGAATGAGATGGTGATGCAGGTGTACACGGTACGGGACATGCTCGGCACGGTGGAGGATGTGCAAAAAATCATGTTTGTGGCATCAATCCTCATCAATTTAGGCCTGACAGTATTGCTGTTATCAGTGAAATGATCGAGATGACCACGGCAATGAAATCCGGCCATTTTTCTGCGATGTAGTCCAGTACTTCTCGCCTGCGGAAATATTTCCAGTGAAGCCCCTTATGGGAGAGCTTGAATCCAATATCAGATCGGCTGCCAGCGGTACCATTTTGCTCGCGTTCCAGATAGCCGTTTTCGTTCAAGTATTTGAATGCTGCAAGCATATCTTTTTCGCGAAGGCCGAGTTCCTCGGCAAGATCGTCAACAAGCACATGGCTTTCGTAAAAACTCGACCAGCGCGGATGGTCCAGACAGACAAAATCGGTTCCGCAGTTTTGGCTTACAAAGTATTTCAATATTCTTTTGCTGGTTTTATCCAAATGTTCCACCTTCTTTCTTGGTGCCCATTTTATCACGGAAGGAAGGGCGGAGCAACAGAAAGTAAGGAGGATACCGTATGCATCACTACTTGACAACCTACCGCGAGGGCAATGCCCGCTATGCCGAGGCCTGGCTGCAGGTCAACCTCTTTGGCCGGTGCTTCTGCCTGTGGCGGGTGCGGAAAAGCTGCAAGGACCTTGATGGGACAGAGCCCACGCCAACGGCAGCATGGAGGTAAACCAGATGCTGGACTTCATCAAAGAAAACTGGCTAACCATTGTTGTATCAGTGGCAACAACCATTGTGTACCGTCTGCTGTTCTGAGATTTCCCACAAGCTAAGGATACCACAACGATTGTCCGATAGTTGGGGCTTTTAGAGGGAGGAGTTGAAAAGATGGTACGGAAAAGTGATCAGGCCGAGCTGCTGCGGGACTGCGCCGCCGACCTGGAAAAGCAGCTTGCATTCTGCCGGAAATGTCAGCGCACGGCGAAAGAGCTGATCGCGGCAGGCTCGCCATCGGCGGCCGAATATGAGCAACTGCTGGATGGGCTTGCCGGCATTGAGGCCGACCTCGTCTGCCGGCTGGACGCTATGCAGGTGCTAATGGAGCCGGACGATGAGGAGGTGACACCATGACGGATACGGCAACCGTCTGCGAGCTGGGCTACGACCCGGCCAAGGGCGGCCCGAAGGACAACCCGGCGCGCTGCGCTCCCGAGGACTGCCCGCGCTGCGGCTGGAACCCGGCCGAGGCCGAGCGGCGCAGGGCGATGCCGCTCACGCGGCACCCGGACGGCCTCAAGGGGCTGGTGATCCCAGGGCGCGGCGAGGGATGACGGACGTTAAACAAAAACAGCCGCCCCGCCGGGGCGGCGTCAAGAGAAAGGAGTATCACCATGAGCAAAAAGCAGGAATGCGTACATACCCCCGGCACCGGCGTCACCGCCGTAAACTGGAGCGACCCCGGCCTGGTGCGGCCCCCGCGGCCCGCAGAGGGGAGCGGCGGGTTTGACCCCTGCAAGGTCTTTGAGATGCTCGAGCGCATCCTCAGCCAGCGGCAGGGGGTCGAGGTCAAGCTGACCGATGTGCGCTGCACCCCCGAGGCGGCCGCCCGCGAGGAAGCCTGTCAGGCATCGGTACAGGCCGCGCCCGCCGCGGTGGGGGAGCGATGAGCCGGGACGAGCGCATCCGCAGGCGCCGCATCTTTGAACTGCTCAACCGCCTGGGCGTACAGGCCAACCGGGCCGGGCGGGAGTATCTGGAGGACGGTATCTTGTGGATGATGCGGGACAAAAGCCTGCTGTACAACATCACCGGGCGGCTCTACCCGGCCATCGCCCAGGACTTTGGCGTGACCGCGGACATCGTGAGCAAGGCCATCTGCAACGCCATTTCGGCGGCGTTCAGCCGGGGCGACCTGGAAGAACTGGGCAGGTTTTTCGGCAACACGATCAGCGGCAGCAAGGGCAAGCCCACGAACAGTGAGTTCATGTGTATGTGCGCCCGCTGGCTGCTGCTGGAAGAGGAGGACGAAAATGAAGTACATGGTGCCCTTTGAGGGCTATGTGATTGTCGAGGCCAACAGCGAGGCGGAGGCAGCCGAAAAGGCGGACGATGGCGATTACATCCAAAGCACGCTGATCTGGCACGACCCGGAGCTGAAGGAGGTTTAAGGTGAGCGCACATAAAAAGAGCGCCGCAGTGGTGCAACACCGCGACGCAGGGGCAAATACCCTCATATACATCTTAACCCGCCTGCCCCACATTGTCAAGCTTTTGGCCTGCGGCATGGGCTGGCTGCTGGCGCTGCTGGCCGCCATGATGGCCTACGGCTCGGCGGCGGAGGGGCTGGCCTGCTGGTGGGCGGCGCTGCTGGCCAGCGTTGGCTGTGTGGCGCTGGCCTGCTGGCTCTACCGCATCGCGGAGGGGGAGGCGGACAAATGACCTACACCGAACAGCTGCGCCGGGAGCAGTTTGCCAGCCTCGACCGCGCACTGGAGCAGTACGCTGCCCTGAGCGACTGGCTGGCAACAGAACCGGTACCGGACGATATGGCAGACCCTGGGGACATCGACCCCGTAATGAAAGGAGAAAACCTATGAAAGAATACAGCCGCCGGATCACCGGCGTGATGAACAGCGGCGAAAGCTTTTGCTTCATCAATGGGCTGTCCATTGAAGAAATGATCTGCGGGATGCTTGGCAGGCGGGAGTATTTTCCCGCCACCATCTCGATCTGCATCACCGACCTGACCGAGGACACCGGCGTGCCGGAGGAGGATAAACGGGAGGGCGGCGAAGAATGAGCGGCATCAAAAACGAAACGCGGGCGGCGCGGCAGCCCGACGAAGCTGCGGCATGCCTGTGCGCAAGCTGCACCTGCATCGGCTGCCATGAAGCCTGCTTTGGCCACTGCCAAGGTTGCGGTGATCCTGTGGACCACTGCAACAGCTACCAGACCGAGGGAGATAAGCGGCTGGCAGCACAGCCAAAGGCCGGAGATGCACTGCCGGAAATGCCAGCAGAGAGTAGCCCTGCCCCGGCCACAGAGGCCGCGCCTGGTTTTGATACGGCCGATTTTGATTGGGAAACTGTCAGCGACCTGCAGCTGGCCGAGAGGGAATATCGCAGCGGCTTACAGCTGGCGCAGGTCGGGATCCGGCGGATGGCAGACGGCGTTGCCATTGCTCATGAGGCGCTTGCCACCTATGCGACAAAATGTCGCATAGGTGAAACGGGCCAGTTTGAGAAGCAACCAGCCAGTTTCGGTGCCTGGTGTGCGTATATGGGGATCAACCGAAAGGCAGCGGAGCGGCTGCTGAATGTGTCCGCCCTGTTTGACGGCAGCAGCCCCAAACAGCAAAAGGTGCTGGAGGAGCTCTCTCCCACACTCCTCTACGCCGCCGCCCGGCCCTCTGCCCCCGCCGAGCTGGTGGAGCAGGTCAAGAGCGGGGACATCACCACCCACAAGCAGTATCAGCAGCTGCTGGCCGAGCTGCGCCAGCGGGATGAGAAGATCAGCGAGCTGATCGGACAAAACGAGGAGTTTGAGAGCCGTGCGCAGGCGGCAGAGGCCAAGGCCAAGGACGCCTCAGCGAGAGCGGACAAGGCGTTTGAAGCTGCAAACCGCTACCACATCCAGCAACAGGAGGCGAAAGATCAAAGAAACGCGCTGCTCGATCAGCAGGCCGCCCACCTCGCCCGCATCGCCGAGCTGGAGGCCCGCCCCATCGAGGCCACCGCCGCCACCGACGAGGAGATCGCGCGGTGGAAGGCCGAGGGGGCCGCGGAACTCCAGGAGCTGATGGACGACACAGAGCGGGCGGCGCACGCCATGAGCGACCGGCTTGCCGCCGCAGAGGACAAGCTGAAAGCCTCCCAGCGGGAGGCCAAACGGCTGCGGGAGGCCCTGCAGGGCCGCACCGACCACCTCGACGCGGTGGAGGCCGAGCTCTCCGCCCTCAAGGCCCGCCTCGCCAAAGCCCAGGAAGCCCTGCCGCGAACCGACGATGTGCCCGCCGCCGCTGCCCCCTCCGCCTCCGCGTCCGCCGCGCCCTCCCCCACCGGCCCGGTGCTTGTGCTCTGCAAGGACTGCATCCTCGAGCCGGTCTGCTGCGGTGTGCAGCTGATGGACGAGGGATCGCTGAGCGAGGAGATGGCCGCGGGCTACGGCAGCGCGCTGGACGAGGACGCCTTCGACCGCCGCCTGCTGGGCTGCACCGCGGGCCTGACCGACGCCGACAAATCAATCCCCCACAACCACGAAAGCAGGTGAAACCATGGCATACACGATCACGCGCGGGGCGCGCCCGGCGGCCAAAAAGGTGGTACTCTACGGCCCCGAGGGCATCGGCAAGACCACCTTTGCCGCGCATTTCCCCGACCCGCTTTTCATCGACACCGAGGGCGGCTCCGACCCCTACGATCTGGCCCGGCTGCCCGCGCCCGAGAGCTGGCAGATGCTCGCCGCCGAGCTACGGCAGGTGCTGGCCGAGCCCGGCTGCTGCCGCACCCTCGTGCTGGACACCCTCGACTGGGCCGAGCGCCTGTGCCGGGACGATCTGCTGGCCCGCAACAAGAAAACCAGCATCGAGGCCTTTGGCTACGGCAAGGGCTATGTGTATCTGGCCGAGGAGTTTGCCCGGCTGCTGGCCCTGCTGGAGCAGGTGCGCGGCGCCGGGATCCATGTGGTCTGCACCGCCCATGCCGCCCTGCGCAAGTTTGAGCAGCCGGACGAGCTGGGCAGCTACGACCGGTGGGAGCTGAAGCTGACCAAAAACGTGACCCCGCTGGTGAAGGAGTGGGCCGACCTGCTGCTCTTTGCCAACTACAAAACGGTGGTGGTGCGCAGCGAGACCGGCAAGGACAAGGCCCAGGGCGGCAGCCGGGTGCTCTACACCAGCCACCACCCCTGCTGGGACGCCAAAAACCGCTATGGTTTGCCCGAGGAGCTGCCCTTTGCCTACGAGCCGCTGGCCGGGCTGTTTGCCCCGATGCAGGCCCCGGCCGCGGCGCAGGATGACGGGACGCTGATCACGATGGCCCCGCAGCCCGCGGCAGCGCCCGCCCCTGCGGTGCCTCCCGCTCCCGCACAGCCGCCCGAAGCTCACGCGGCACCGCCGCCTACAGCGGCCACCGCGCCCGCCTCGGCTGCACCGGATGGCTTCACGGTGATGCCAGTATCCGGTGACCCGGAGGAGGCATCTCTGCCCCATCTGCTGGCGGCCGGGGTGCCGGAGGCGCTGGCAAAACGGATGGCCGAGGGCGGGGTGTCCGAGCGCTGCCTGACCTATGTGGTCAGCACCGTGATGGGCATCCTGCCCGCAGACATGCCGCTGCGCAGCTACCCGCCAGACGCCGTGCAGGATATGCTGGACGCCTGGGACACGGTGCTGGCGAAGGTGCACGAGGCATTCGACGATCTGCCCTTTTGACCGGGCCCAGGCGGCCCAGCAACACACACAACATCAGACATAAGGAGGCAACCTCATGAATACACAGCCCATCACCCCCGAGCGCGAGCTCGATTGGGAGGACACGATCCAGAACGACAGTGCCGTCGGCGTCCTGCTGCCCGAGGGCACCTATTCCTTTGTGGTCACCGCGGTGGAGCGGGCGCGGCATCCCGGCTCGGCCAAGCTGCCGCCCTGCAAAAAGATCATCCTCACCCTCAGCCTTGCCGACGAGGCGGGCAACGCGGGGCAGGTAAAGCACAACCTCTTTCTGCACTCCAAGTGCGAGGGGCTGCTCTGCGCCTTTTTCCTCGCCATCGGGCTGCGGCGGCACGGTGAGCCGCTGCGCATGAGCTGGAACATCGTCGGACGCCGCGGCCGCTGCAAGGTCAGCCAGCGCAGCTATACCGGCAGCGACGGCGCCGAGCGCAAGGCCAACGACATCGCCCAATTTCTGGAGCCGCCGGAGACGCCCGCCCCCGCGCAGACCTACCAGTACCCGGCGGCCCCCGCCCCGCAGGGCTATCCGGCCGCGCAGCCCGCCCCTGTCCAGCAGGCGGCTTCCGTCCCGCAGCAGACCGCCCTGCCGCTGCCCAGGCAAAACCCCTGGGCACAGAGGTGACGGGATGAGCGACACGACCCTGCGGCCCTACCAGCAGGCCGCCCGCGAGGCGGTGCAGGCCGAGTGGGCGGCCGGGCGCCGCCGCACCCTGCTGGTGCTGCCCACCGGCACCGGCAAGACGGTGGTGTTTGCAAAAATCGCCGAGGACTGTGTGCGCGCGGGCCAGCGGGTGCTGATTCTGGCCCACCGGGGCGAGCTACTGGCCCAGGCGGCCGAAAAGCTCCATGCCGCCACCGGCCTGCGCTGCGCGGTGGAAAAGGCGGAACAGTCGAGCCTCGCCGCCCCACAGCGGGTGGTGGTTGGCAGCCTGCAGAGCCTCTGCCAGCCCGCCCGGCTCGAGCGGTTCGGCCCCGGCCGGTTTGGGACGATCGTCATCGACGAGGCCCACCACGCCGTCAGCGACAGCTATCTGCGCATTTTGGAGCATTTTTCGGATGCGCGGGTGCTGGGGGTGACCGCCACCCCCGACCGGGGGGATCTGAAAAACCTCGGCGCGGTCTTTGACAGCCTGGCCTACGAGTACAGCCTGCCCCGCGCCATCGCGGACGGCTGGCTCTGCCCCATCAAGGCGCTGACCATCCCGCTGAAGCTGGACATCAGCGGGGTGGCCGTCACCTCGGGGGATTTTAACGCCGGGCAGCTGGGCAGCGCCCTCGACCCGTATCTTGCGCAGATCGCCGCCGAGATGGCAGCCGTCTGCGCAAAGCGGCGCACGGTGGTCTTTCTGCCGCTGGTGGACACAAGCAAAAAATTCAGGGAGATCCTCACCGCCCACGGCCTGCGGGCGGCCGAGGTGCACGGGGACAGCCCCGACCGCGCGGAAGTCCTGGCCGACTTTGCAGCGGGGCGGTACGATGTGCTCTGCAACTCGATGCTGCTCACCGAGGGGTGGGACTGCCCCGCCGTGGACTGCATCGCGGTGCTGCGCCCCACCAAAAGCCGGGCGCTTTACAGCCAGATGGTCGGGCGCGGCACACGCCTTTGCCCCGAGCGGGGCAAGCGGGAGCTGCTGCTGCTCGACTTTCTTTGGCTCACGGAACGGCACGAACTGTGCCGCCCTGCCGACCTGCTCTGTACCGACCGGGCGGTGGCCAAACAGATGACCGTAGACCTCGCGGAGGCGGGCGGCCCGGTGGCGCTGGACGAGGCCGAACAGCGCGCCTCGCAGGAGGTGCTGGCCCAGCGCGAGGAGGCGCTGGCCAAGCAGCTGGAGGCGATGCGGCGGCGCAAAAAGAAGCTGGTGGATCCGCTGCAGTACGAGATGAGCATTCAGGCGGAGGATTTGGCGGGGTATGTCCCGGCCTTTGGATGGGAAGCGGACAAGCCCAGCGAGAAGCAGGCCGCCGCGCTGGAAAAGTGGGGCATCCTGCCCGATGGTGTGGAGAGCGCCGGAAAGGCCTCCCTGCTGCTGGACCGGCTGCAAAAGCGCCGGGACGCGGGCCTCACGACACCCAAGCAGATCCGCCTTTTGGAGCGGTACGGCTTTCGCCATGTGGGCGAGTGGCCGTTTGAGGCCGCCAAGCACATGATCGACCGGATCGCCGCGGGCGGCTGGCGGGGCGTGCCCGCCGGGGTGGATCCGGCGACCTTTAACGCAAAGGAAGTGAGCGCATGAACGACGACCGGGAGCTGCGGGAGGCCCTGGCATTTCTGCGGCCGGAAACCCTGACCTATGACGAGTGGGTGCGGGTGGGCATGGCCCTCAAGGACGGGGGCTTCGCCTGCGAGGTATGGGACAGATGGAGCGCCTCGGATGCCGCCCGCTACCACAAGGGCGAGTGCGCCCGCAAGTGGGCCGGCTACAAGGGCAGCGCCCAGCCGGTCACCCTCAAAAGCATCTACGAGCTGGCCTACCGGCAGGGCTGGCCCGGCCCTGCCGGGCATGAGCTGGGCTGGGAGGACGTCATCAACGCCAAGGGCGGCGCGGACGATGCGGCCTGGCGGGATGGGGTGCTGGTCGACCCCCGCTGGGTCGATGCGCAGGAGCTCGAGATCCCAGAGGACTGGCAGCCCCACCGGCAGCTGATCGCCTATCTCGAGGCTCTGTTTGAGCCCAGCGAGAACGTGGGCTATGTGACCCAGAGCTGGAAGAAGGACGGGCGCTGGGTGCCCGCCAACGGCGGCGCGTGGGACCGCACCGCCGGGCAGCTGATCGAGGCGCTGGCCGCCTGCGGCGGCGACGTGGGCGCGGTGATGGGGGACAGCCCGCCCGAGGCGGGGGCCTGGATCCGGTTCAACCCGCTGGACGGCAAGGGCTGCAAGAACGACAATGTCACCGAATTTCGGTTTGCCCTGGTCGAGAGCGACGAGCTGGACCTCGGCAGACAGAACGCCCTCATCCGCAGGTTAGAGCTGCCCTGCGCGGCGCTGGTCTATAGCGGCGGCAAGAGCCTGCACGCCATCGTGCGGATCGATGCCGCCGACAGCGCCGAGTATAAGCGCCGGGTGGATTACCTCTACAGCGTCTGCCAGAAGAACGGCCTTCGGCTGGATGCGCAAAACCGCAACCCCAGCCGCCTCTCCCGGATGCCGGGGGTGCTGCGCGCTGGGCAAAAGCAGTGCCTGCTGGCCACCAACATCGGCAAGGGCAGCTGGGCCGAGTGGAAGGACTGGATCGAGGCCGAGACCGATGACCTGCCCGACACCGAGCCGCTCGCCTCGGTGTGGGACAACCTGCCGCCGCTGGCCCCGCCGCTGATCGAGGGGGTGCTGCGCCAGGGCCACAAGCTGCTGCTGGCCGGGCCAAGCAAGGCGGGCAAGAGCTTCGCCCTCATCGAGCTCTGCATCGCCATCGCCGAGGGCAGGCCCTGGCTCGGGCGGTTTGGCTGCGCGCAGGGGCGGGTCCTTTACATCAACCTCGAACTGGACCGGGCCTCCTGCCTGCACCGCTTTGCGGATGTCTACGCGGCGCTGGGCTGGCCACCGGCCCATCTGCAGAGCATCGACATCTGGAACCTGCGGGGAGCCTCGGTGCCGATGGACAAACTGGCCCCAAAACTCATCCGCCGGGCCAGAAAGCGGGACTATCTCGCGGTGGTGCTCGACCCCATCTACAAGGTCATCACCGGGGACGAGAACTCGGCCGACCAGATGGCCCGCTTCTGCAACCAGTTCGACCTGGTCTGCCGGGAGCTGGGCTGCGCCATGATCTACTGCCACCACCACTCCAAGGGCTTGCAGAGCCAGAAGCGCAGCATGGACCGTGCCTCCGGCTCGGGAGTGTTCGCGCGGGACCCGGACGCGATGCTCGACCTGATCGAGCTGCAGTGCACCGACACCGTCCGCGCCTGGGCCGGGGACCGGGCCGAATGCGCCGCCCGGCTGGCCGCCCTCACGGCGGCGGGCTGCGCGGGAGAGATCGGCCCGGACGAGGCCCTGAGCCCGGTACAACTGGCCCGCGCCTGCAGCCAGCTGCTGCCACCGGAGCGGTGCGCGGCGCTGGAGGCCCGGCTGCCCGCCGCCCGCAGCCGGGCCGCGCGGCAGACGGCCTGGCGGGTGGATGGCACCCTGCGGGAGTTTGCCCGCTTTGCGCCGGTGGATCTCTGGTTTGATTACCCCGTCCACCGTCCTGACGAGAGCGGGGTGCTGGCCGACCTGCTGCCCGAGGGGGAGGCGGTCGCCTCGGCCTATGCCAAGCGGGCAATCAACGCACGCTGGCAGAAAAAGACCCCCGAGCAGCGCAGGGCTGACCGCAAGGCCAGCGTCGACACCGCCTACAGCGCCTGCGCCAGCACCGACCCCAATGTGACGGTGTACGCCATGGCCGAGTTCATGGGGGTGGGCGAGCGGACGGTGCGCAACCGCATCAAGGAGACCGGTGCCTACTGGATGGACGGCGAGAAGGTCGGGCCGAAGCAGGAGCAGGAGTAGGGGCTTCAGCAGGTGCAGAAAACGGAAAAATACTGTATTTTTCCTTGCAAAACACCGTGCAGAAAAAGGAAACATACTGTATTTTTCCTGCAAAATCGCCGGAAAAATACGCCTATATATAAATATATAAATTTTCCGTGCATGGCCCGGTGGTCTGGCGACCCCCACAAAAGGGGGGCTTGCAGCCGCCCCCCTTTCGTGGAGGGGCCCCACCAGACCGGCGCGCGTGCAGAACGGGAGTAGAGAGGAGGATAGGAGCGTGCTGGAATTTTTTATGCCGATGCGGCGGGTGCCCACCGTGACCCACCAGCAAAAGCAGGTGCGGGTGGTGAATGGCCGGCCGCAGTTCTACGAGCCCGCCGCGCTGAAAGATGCCCGCGCCCGGCTGATGGCCGCGCTGCACCCGCACCGCCCGGCGGCACCGCTGGCCGGGCCGCTGCGGCTGGTGGCCAAGTGGTGCTTTGCGCCGGGGCAGCACAAAAGCGGCAGCTGGCGCACCACCCGCCCGGACACCGACAACCTGGACAAGCTGCTCAAGGACTGCATGACCGCAGAGGGCTTCTGGCGGGACGATGCGCAGGTGGCCAGCGAGATCTGCGAGAAGTTCTGGGCCGAGCCGTCCGGCATCTACATCCGGGTGGAGGAACTGGAGGGAGGTGAATGAAACATGAGCGTTAAGCCGATTTTGTTCAACACCGAGATGGTGCGTGCGATTCTGGACGGGCGAAAGACGGTGACGGACGTGCGGGTGGAGCGGCTACAAGAAATCGACGGACACAGCGTGCTTGCCGAGGGCGTGGATAACGGGAAAAGCAATCCCACGATGAAAAAACGGTGGGAGAATATGCAGAGAATGGCATTCTTGGAGCTATGGAACGGCATCATCAAACCCGCAGGACGGCGGAAATGAGCCGGAGGAAGGGGGAAGAATAAAATGAAATTGAGGGTGTGTCTTGAGATAAACGGTCTTGCTGAGGACGAGTTTGGGAATAAATGCCCTGCTGGCGTACAGATTTCTCTTGGAGAAACAGACAAACAAATAGATTACAATGAGCTTACAAAAAACATCAATATTGAAGGCTTATTAAAGACGATGTGTCTTGACGAGGTGGTTTGTCCAGAAGATGTAAAAATTATAACCCCGGAGGAATACGATAGGGAATACGGAGAAGATGAAACCTGACGAAGGGCATCGTCTTACAGACGCCGAACTCAAAAAGCTGGAGCGCCGCATCGCCGCCGAATACAAAAAGGCCGCTGACGAGTTGACCGACAAAATCAACGCCTACTTTGAGAGTTTCCGAAAGCGAGGCCAAAGGGAGGTGCTTAGTGGATGGACAAGCAGGAATACCAGGCCCGGGTGGCCTGGCTGCGGCGGTACCGGGAGAGCGTGCGCAAACAGCGCCTCCTCGAGGAGCTGCTGGCCCAGCGGCGGGCCGAGGCCGAGCGGGTCGGGCCGCTGCTGCAGCCCCTGGCCGGGACAGCGCCCGGCGGGGCCTGTGAGGCGGACAGGCTGCCGCGGGCGGTCGAACGCATTCTGGCTGCAGAGGCGGAGCTGAAGGAGCAGCTCGGAGCCTGCGAGGCGGTGCGCCGCGAGGTGCAGGCGGCCATCGACGCCGTGCCGGACAGCCGCCAGAGAGAGCTTCTGACCCGCCGGTACATCATGGGGCAGACCTTTGGGCAGATCGCCGGGGAGATGCAGCTGCATGAGCGCTGGGTCTACAAGCTGCATCGGGAGGGCATTTCGCACCTCGCCATACATTTTGGCCAGTAAAAGACAGTAGACAACAGCCTGCAAGGTGGTATAATGGTAGCATCCAGAGCCGTGAGCAGATGCCTGCCCGCGGCTTTTCCTGTACCCAGGGGGCAAAAGACCGTGGGGTGGAGGCGGTATCGTATGCCATCGGCAAAGGCCAACCCCCGGTATGCCAACGGGGCGCTGCGGCGTAAGTACCGGGCGCGGATGGCGGCGATGGGCGGGGCGTGCGGCATCTGCAAAGGGCGGCTGGGGCCCATCCGGTATGACGAGCCGTCCGACGCGGCGCACCCGCTCTCGTTCGTGATCGACGAGATCCGGCCGGTTTCCCGCTGGCGGCAGTTTGGCTACGCCTCGCCGCGGGCCGCGGCCGAGGACTGGGACAATCTGCAGCCGGCGCACTGGATCTGCAACGCCCGCAAGGGGGCCGGTACCGGTACCCAGGCGCAAAAGAACATCAAAGAGATCAATATTCCGGACGGCAGCTGGTGAGGGTGGGGGAGGCCCCCTCCCCCCCTCGCAGGCGCTCCCAGGCTGTCCAGCGCCGATTTCCACGAGGGCTGATTTCCACAGGGGAGGAGGAGTGGGCCGATGGCGGAGCATGGAACGAGGACGATGTACACGCACTATGGATGCCGATGTGATGCCTGCTGCAGGGCCGAGCATGAGCAATACCTGAAACGAGCGGAGGCGAAAGCCAGAAAACGGGTCCACAGCAAGTGGGGCTTGCAATATGAAACAACCGCGGCTGAGGCCAGAAAAGAGCGCCAGCGCCAGTATTCTGCCGACCGCTACAAGCAAATTTCGCTTACACACACCTGGAAAAACCGAATCCGCTGGCAGGATGTCTCCGAAAAGAACGGCATGAAGTGCGCGCTCTGTGGGTGCCAATGCGACCCGCTGGACTTCTGGATCGGGGAGAACGGCAAAAAACACTTTGGCAAACGGTATCCCACGATCGACCATATCGTTCCGCTCAGCCTTGGCGGGACAGACTTCATCGAAAACGCTCAGCTGCTTTGCAAAAGCTGTAATTCGGTCAAGGGAGCGAAAATGGGATGAGGCGACAGGAAACCGTTGCGGAAAACACAAGCAGGCTCCAGCGGTTGAAAAACCTGCGGGATACGCTGGCGCAGGCTATTGACAGCTGCGAAAGCATGCGAGACCTTGCCGCCCTTGCCCGACAGTACCGCGAGACCCTGCGTGAGATCGAAGAGATCGAAGGAGTGCAGAGCAGTGGCGACGAGATCAGCGAGATGCTCGCGCAGCGCGAGGCTGCTGGGAAGCCAGGAGCCCTCCGCGCACACCGCGCCGGTCTACCGCAGCAGTGATGGCGCCGACGCCGTGCGGCTGATGCAGCTGGCGGGGGTCTCGCTCGACCCATGGCAGGCCGACATCCTCTGCGACTGGATGGGCCGGGACGCCGCGGGGCGGTGGGCGGCGGCCTCCTGCGGCGGCAGCGTGCCGCGGCAGAACGGCAAGACCCTGCTGGTGCAGGGGCGGTGCGCCGCGGGGATGATCTTACTGGGCGAGCGGGTGATCTACACCGCCCACCTGCAAAAAACCGCCACCGAGACCTTTTTGGAGCTGCGCGACCTCTTTGAGGCCCCCAAACTGCGCCCCTATGTGCGGGAGATCAAGAACGCCCTCGGCCGGGAGGAGATCGTCCTCAAAAGCGGGGCGAAGATCAAGTTCCTCGCCCGCACCCGCAACGGAGGCCGCGGCCAGCACGGCGACCTGCTCATCTTCGACGAGGCGCAGGAGCTGGACGAGACGGCCCAAGGGTCTTTTCTGCCCGCCATCTCGGCCAGCCTCAACCCGCAGACCCTCTACACCGGCACCCCGCCGGGGCCGGACTGCACCGGCACCGTCTTTCGCAATCTGCGGGCGCGGGCGCTGGCTGGGGAGGCACGGCGCACCGCATGGTTTGAGTTTTCGGTGCCCGAGATCGGGGATGTGGCCGACAAGGCCCGCTGGGCCGCCGCCAACCCCGCGCTCGGCCGACGGATTCAGCTGGCCACCATCGAGGGCGAGGCCGGGCAGATGGACCCGGACACCTTCGCCCGCGAGCGGCTGGGCTGGTGGAGCCCCGTCGCCGCTGGCCGCCCCGACTATGCCCTCGACCGCGCGGCCTGGGAGGCCTGCGCCAGCGACGCGCCAAAGCCGGAGGGCAAGACCGCCTACGGCATCAAGTTCGCGCCGGACGGCAGCGCGGTCTGCCTTTGCGGGGCGGTGCTGCCTGCGGACGGCCCGGCGCGCGTCTCGCTGATCGAGCTGCAGCCCGCCGGGCGGGGGCTGGGCTGGCTGGCCGACTGGCTCAGCGCCCGGTATACCGCCGCCAGCTGCGTGGTCATCGACGGCCGGGGCGGGGCCGAGGTGCTGATCGAGCGGATCAAGCCGGTCTGGCGGGCCAAAAATGCGGTGGTGCGGCCGGGGGTGCGGGAGGTCGTGGCCGCGGCGGGGCTGCTGGTCAACGCGGTCAACGAGGGGGCGCTCAGCTGGTACCGCCCGCAGCAGACCCTCTGCGAGAGCGCGGTCACCGCCATCCGGCGGCCGCTCGGCGGCGGGTTCGCGTTTGGGGGCGAACACAGCCTGCCAATCGAGGCCTGCGCGCTGGCCTTGTGGGGCGCGAAAACGAGCCGCCGCGACCCGGCGCGCAAAATGCGGATCGGATGAGGGGGGGACAGCATGACGCTGCAATTTGGCACGGTGCCCGGCCTGACAAACGCGGAGCAGGCAAAGCTTGACGAGCTGGCGCTGGTGTACAAGGCCCACCAGGCGGCCAACGCGGTCAAGGATCGCTACTACGAGGGGCACATCAGCCTCGCGAAGGTCAACCTCGGCATCGCGCTGCCGCGCACCCTTGCGGGGCTGAGCGTGGGCTGCAGCTGGGGGGCCAAGGCGGTGGACGCGCTGGCCGACCGCAGCATGTTCGACGGGTTTGTGGGCAGCGGGCAGGCGGTGGAGAGCATGACGCGGCTGGCCGAGGGCAACCGGCTGCTGGCCGGGTACGCCAGGGCCTGCCGGGACGAACTGAAATACGGCTGCGCCTTCGCCACCCTCTGCGCCGATGCGGCGCTGGGCTGCCGGATCCGGTTCCACGCCCCGGCCACCGCCGCCGCTTTGTGGAGCGGCGAAAAGGGCCGGATCGACTGCGGCCTCGCCATCGTCGCGCTGCGGCGGGAGGGGCCGGGGGGCGGGATGGGCGATGCGCCGGGCAGCGTCGCGCTGCGGCCGAGCCTGGTCAACCTCTACACCGACGACGCCCTCATCGTGCTGGCGGCGGACGAGGACGGCGGCTGGCGCGCCGAGCGCCACCCGCACCGGATGGGCCGCCCGCTGATCGAGCCGCTGATCTGGAACGCCACCAGCCAGAAGCCGTTCGGGCGTTCGCGGCTGAAAAGGCCGGTGCGGGATCTGATCGACGACTATGTGCGGGTGCTGGCCAACGCGGCCATCGCGCTCGAGTTCGACACCACCCCGCAAAAGTACCTGCTCGGGGTCACCGACGATCAGTACGACGCGGTGGTCACCGACAAGTTCCGGCAGTATGTGGGCAGCCTGCTGGTCTCCACCTCGAACCCCGAGACCGGCGAAAACCCCGAGTTTGGCCAGCTGGCGCAGGGCAGCCTCGCGCCGCATGTCGAAAAGCTGCGGATGACCGCGGCCCAGTTCGCCGCCGCCACCGGCCTCACCGTGCCGGACGTGGGCATCATCAACGACGCAAACCCCACCAGCAGCGACGCGATCCTCGCCCAGAGCCAGACCCTCGTGCTGATGGCCCAGCAGCTGAACACCGCCAACGGGGACGCGCTGCGCACCATCGCCTGGATGGCCCAGGCGATCCTTCGGGGTGTGCCGCTCGCCGAGCTGACGAGCGAGGAGCGGGACGTGATGGCCCACTTCAAAAACCCGGCCATGCCGAGCGTGGCGGTCACCGCCGACGCGGCGCTCAAGATCGCCTCGGCCCGGCAGGAGTTCGCCTCCACCGACACCTTCTTGGAGATGATCGGCTTCGACCAGGCGGACATCCGGCGGATCAAGGCGCAGGAGCAGCGGACGCGCGGGCAGAAGCTGCTGCTGGAGGTGGAGGATGCGGATCTCGGAACAGAGCTGGCTTGAGTACATCCGGCGGCTGGCCCGGCTGAACGAAAGGGCCGGGCAGGAGCTGGCCGGGTACCTTGCGCGGCACGGCGCGGCGGATGCGGATGCGATCACCGCCTACGCATACGCCCTGGTGCAGAAGTACGCCGAGGGCTCGGCCGAGCTGGCCTGCCAGATGTACGACGCGGTGGCCGGTGCGGCGGGGCTGCAGCTGCCGCCCGCCGAGCCCGCCGCGCCCGCCGGGTACGGCGAGGTGGCAAAGCTGGTGCGGGGGGTAAACGGCAGCGGGCCGCTCCTGCAGGGCGGGGTGCAGCGGCTGGTGAAGCGGGCCGGGGCGGACACCACCCTGCAGAATGCTTTGCGGGACGGCGCGGAGTTTGCATGGGTCCCGCACGGCGACACCTGCCCCTTTTGCATCGCGCTGGCAAGCCGCGGCTGGCAGCGCATCAGCAAAAAGGCCCTCAAAAACGGCCACGCCGAGCACATCCATGCGAATTGTGACTGCGAATACGCGGTGCGGTTTGACGGCAAGAGCAGCGTGGCGGGGTATGACCCGGAGAAGCACCTCGCCCAGTACAACGCCGCGGGCGGGGACTTGAACGCCATGCGCCGGGCGCGGTATGCGCAGGACAGGGACAAGATCAATGCGCAGAAGCGGGCGGCGTATGCGGCGCGCAAGTTGCGCAATGCTGGCGTGGGTGGTATACTGAACGAAAACACGGATTACTATATCCCCATTACGGAACAAAGCATTGAGGCTATACAGCCTTTCGAGTGCAGTGTGTTGGACAAGGAAGGGCAAAAGGCACTGGCAGAAGCCCATAAACAGTTGCTGCGTACCGCCTCTGGACAGCCGCTGGGCGTCGAGGTTTCACGATGCTATGGCTTGGACGGGGCACCACTTGGCGATGCCATTATGGGCGAAGCTGGCCGCGTGCGAATTCAAGACCCAGATGTCCCCTATATCGCTGCACACACTCACCCAAGCGGGTTGACCTTTTCACCGGGTGATATTCTCAATTTTGCGAATCACTCAAATATGCGTATGCTGACGGCAGTAGGGAATAATGGCACTGTGTACGCGGTAGAGAAGCTGCAGGATTTCCAGAAAAGTGGGGTTTTTGCTATATTTGCTAAAGCAGAAGAAACACTTTCCAAGGCGGAAAATGTTCAACAGCTTGTCGAATCAATGGAAAAGCTGTTGAGGGAGGCAGAGCGATATGGAATCTCTTATCACACCGGAACTAATTCAAGAGCTTAAAGAGTTCCTGATTGAACACCCGCCTGACCCAGCATATGACGAAGAAGCCGAGTATCTTGATGGAAAACTACCTCCGCAGGAATTCAAGTCACGCTGTGCCTATGGCTTTCTGGAAAGTCTTGGAGAACTGCCGGAGGAATTGAAGCGAAAATAAGGGAGCGGCGGAGACGTGTTACCCAAAAGGTCCGTCCCTTTGTCTGAGACAAATTCTCCGTCCCCGTGTCTTCCCCGTGTCTTCGTCCCCGTGTCTTCAAGCCCGATCAGGGCGGGAACTGGTTCTATGATGAAAACGAATGATTTAATCAAAGTAAAATTCATTGGAGAAGATGATCCGTTAGCTTTGAGAAACGGGAAAATATATGAGGCCAGAGTATTGAAGCCTACCAAAAAGGGAACGTGTTGGTATGGCATTGTAGACGAGACCAATGAGGAATACGCTTATCCCCCACAGCTTTTTGAAATTGTTCCAGAATAAAGCCAAAACCACGATGCCGCCCGCACCGTGGTTTTTTTATGCCTGCTTTCCCCGCACGAGGGGCGAGCGGGCTCTTTTTATCACAATTCGCCCAGGGCGGGGCGTAAAATCGGGCCCGGCGCGTGGGAGCGACCCCGTAAAAAGCGCAGCGCAGAAAGGACGAAACCATGAAACGTGACGATGTGCAAAAACAGATCCCCGGCATCACCAAGGAGCAGCTGGACTGGCTGATGGGCGAGAACGGCCGGGACATCACCGCCGAAAAGGAAAAAGCTCAGGCCCTGCAAGCCGACCTGGACAACGCAAACCAGCAGCTCAAGACCGCTCAGGAGGGACTCAAGGCCTTTGAGGGGGTCAACGTCGGGGAATTGCAGGGCCAGATTGCCAGTCTCCGGGCCGAGATGGCCGAGCAGGCCGACAGCTTCGCCTTTGACAGCGCGCTGGATGGTGCCATCCGGGATGCAAAGGGCCGGGATGTCAAGGCCATCCGCGGAATGCTGGACCTCGACGCGCTGAAGGCTTCCAGAGACCGCACCGCCGACATCAAGACTGCGCTCGAAGCCCTGTCCAAAGAAAAGGCGTGGGCCTTTGGCGAGGATTCAGCTGCCTACCCGGCCGTCCGGGACGGCGGCAGCCCGGCTGGGACGCCGTCCGGCTCGCCCGCCGAGCAGTTTGCTGCGTGGTTTGCGCAGGCGACCTGACACACACAAGACCCAACAAAGGAGAGATGAACCATGGCAGTTGACATGAACCGCACCACCAGCATCGCGCTGCCCAGCGCGGTGTCGGGCGACATTTTGCAGAAGACCCAGGAGGGCAGCGCCGTGATGGCCCTGGCAAAAAAGATCACCCTGCCCGGCCTTGGCCTGACCGTGCCGGTGATCACCGGCGACCCCGAGGCGGGCTGGGTGGGCGAGACCGAGAAAAAGCCGGTCCGGCGCGGCACTCTCGCCACCAAGCTGATCACCCCGTACACCCTCGCGGTGATCGTGCCCTTTTCCAACCAGTTCCGCCGGGACGCGACGCGGCTGTACGAGGCGCTGGTGCAGCGCCTGCCGGGGGCGCTGGCCAAAAAGTTCGACGCCACCGTCTTTGGCGCGGCGGATGCGCCGGGCTCCAACTTCGACACCCTCAAGGGCTGCACCGCCCAGAGCATCAACACCACCCCCTACGCCGGGCTGGTGGCGGCCGACGCCGACATCTCGGAGCATGGCGGCATCCTGAACGGGTTTGTCCTCTCCCCGCGGGGCAAGGGCATCCTGTTGGCCGCCACCGACACCACCGGCCGCCCGCTCTTTGTCAACAGCGTGGCCGAGGGCGCGGTGCCGATGATCCTCGGCGCGCCGGTGCGGCTCAGCAAGGGGGCGTACATCCCGCCGGTGGCCGCCAGCGACGGCCCGCCCAAGGTGGAGGCCGCCCCCGCGGTGGTCGGCTTTGCGGGGGACTGGACCCAGGCGGTGTACGGCACGGTCGAGGGGGTGCAGATCGCCATCTCGGACCAGGCGACCCTGACCGACGGCAACACCACCATCAACCTGTTCGAGCAGAACATGTTCGCGGTGCGGGCCGAGATCGAGGTGGGCTTCCGCTGCGACACCACCGTCTTCAACAAGCTGACCGGGGCGAGCGCATGATCCGGTTCATCCATCGGCTGACCGGCAGCCTGATGCTGGTGGCCACGGAGCGGGAGGCGGAGTACCTGGCGGCCGGACACCGGCTGGCCGAGGCAACAGACGCAGCGAACGACATGGGGCCGGTTCTTCTGTCCGCAGCGAAGCGGAAG
>DKVN01000126.1:0-11365 GCA_002491225.1 Faecalibacterium sp. UBA7177 | reverse complement strand
CTGTGTCGGCAGCGGATGGCGAGATCAAGCCTGTGTCGGCATCGGCTGGCGAGCGCCAGACCCCGCCGCCAGCGCCCCGCAAACGCCCCAGCAAGCCCGCCAAACAAAAGGAGGGGTGAGTTATGCCCTATGCCACCATCGAGGACGTGGAGGCCGGTTTCCGGCCTCTGAGCGCCGAGGAGCAGCAGCGGTGCGCCGCGCAGCTGGACGAGGCCGCGGTGCTGATCGACGCCTGTAACCGGCAGGCAGACCCCGAGCGCAAAAAGCTGGTCTCCTGCCGGATGGTGCGGCGGCTGCTGGGGGAGGGCGGGGACGCGTCCCCGCTCTACCCCGCCGGGGCCACGCAAGGCAGCGCCAGCGCGCTGGGGTACAGCCAAAGCTGGACCATGAACGGCGGCTCGGTGGGGGAGCTGTACCTCTCCCGCCTCGAGAAAAGGCTGCTGGGGGCGGGCGACCGGATCGGCGCCTCCAACCCCCTTGCGGCAATGAGCGGGGAGGCGGGGGCATGATCCGCGGCATCACGGTGACCCTGTACGAGAAGCAGCAGACCGGCACCGACGCCTTCGGCGCGCCGGTGTACGCCGAGACCCCCGTGCCGGTGCCGAACGTGCTGGTGGGGGAGCCCACGGCCGAGGATGTAGTCAATGCCCTGCAGCTGTACGGCAAACGCACCGCGTACACCCTCGCCATCCCCAAGGGGGACGCGCATGCGTGGGAGGACGCGGCGGTCGAGTTTTTCGGGCGGCGCTGGCGCTGCTTTGGCGGGGTGACCGAGGGCATCGAGGCGATGCTGCCGCTGGCATGGAACCGGAAGGTGCGGGTGGAATTGTATGAGTAAGGTCAAAATCGAGCTGAACCGCGCCGGGGTGCGGGCGCTGCTGCGCTCGGACGAGATGGCGGCGCTGCTGCGCAAAAAGGCAGACGCCGCCGCGGCCCGCTGCGGGGATGGGTACGAGGCGGGCAGCTACCTCATGCCCACCCGCGCGGTGGCCCGTGTGGGCGCGGTGACCTCAGAGGCAAAGCGGGACAACCTCGAACACAACACAATTTTGAAGGCGCTGAAATGATCGAGAAAATTGTACGAGACCACCTGCGCGCCGCGCTGGGCTGCCCGGTGCTGCTGGAGGTGCCGCCCAAGCCACCGCAGACCTTTGTGCTGATCGAAAAGACCGGCAGCGGGCAGAGCAACCAGATCCAGCGGGCGACCATCGCCGTGCAGAGCTGGGCGGGCAGCCTGCTGGCGGCGGCCGAGCTGAACGAGGCGGTCAAGGCGGCGATGGATGCCCTGCCCGAGCGGGACGAGGTGAGCGCCTGCCGATTGGACAGCGACTACAACTTCACCGACACGCAAACCAAACACTACCGATACCAGGCCGTTTTCGGTCTGGTTTTTTATTGATCTTTTTTGAACAGAAAGGATGCGATACGCATGGCAAAGGCTTCCAACGTTACCGCAGGCAAGCCCCAAAAGGGCGGCGCGATCTTCCGCGCGCCGCTGGGCACCACCCTGCCTACCGACGCCACCACCGCCCTCGACGCGGCCTTCATCTGCCTGGGCTACTGCGGCGAGGACGGCCTTGTCAACGCCAACAGCCCCGAGAGCGATTCCATCAAGGCATGGGGCGGGGACACCGTCCTGACCTTCCAGACCGCCAAGGAGGACACCTTCCAGTTCAAACTGATCGAGGCGATGAACCCGGACGTGCTCAAGGCGGTCTACGGCGACGCCAACGTCACAGGCACTCTGGCGGACGGCATCACGGTCAAGGCCAACAGCGACCCGCAGGCGGAGGCCGCCTGGGTCATCGAGCAGGTGCTGCGGGACGGCGCACACAAGCGGATCGTGATCCCCTCGGCCGCCGTGACCGAGGTGGGGGACATCACCTACTCGGACGAGGACGCGGTGGGCTACGAGACCACCATCACCGCCACCCCGGACGAGGACGGCAACACCCACTACGAGTACATCAAGGCCAAGGGCGCGGCCTGAGGGGAGGGGTAACGCATGATTACGGGCAAGACGGCCAGCGGCTTCGAGTTCACGCTCGATGAGCAGGCGATGGACGACATGAACCTCATCGACGCGCTGGCCGGTGCCAGCGAGAACGACCCGCTGCAGTTCAGCCGGGTCATCCGGCTTTTGCTGGGCGAGGAGCAGCGCAAACGGCTCTATGACACCCTCAAAAACGAGGCAGGCCGGGTGCCGGTTGAGCGGGTGAGCGAGGCGGTCAGCGAGATCTTCGCCGCCGCGGGGGCCGCCGGAAAAAACTCCTCAGCCTCGCGGTGATGGCCGCCGCCGACGAGGACGCGCTGACCTGCGATTTTGCCGAGACCTATCATGTGCTGCGCTACCGCGCCCTGCCCGCCCGGCTCGCCGCCACCCTCGCGGCCGGCCTGCCGGACACGGCGCGGATCCGGCTGCGGATGGCGGGGGCAAACGCCTCGGCCCCGCTGCTGCTCGCCGCGGCCATGCTGGACCGGCTGAGCCTCTTGGTCTGGATGCAGACGAAGGACGGGCAAAAGAACCGCAGGCGGCCCAAGAGCATCGCCGAGCTGCTGGCGGGCGGCGGGGCACAGCCCGCGGTGCAGGCATTTGACCGCGAGGAAGATTTCTGGGCGGCCATCCGTGCCGCCGACGAGGGGTAACAAGGAGGTGAGGACATGGCAGAGGGCACCGAGCTGGGCAAGGCATACGTGCAGATCATCCCGAGCGCGCAGGGCATCGGGGCCAAGCTGCGCGAGGCGCTGGGCGACGAACCGGCAAAGGCCGGAGAGGCCGCCGGGCAGAGCATGGGCGGCCGCATGATGGATATGGTCAAAAAGGCGATCGCCGCCGCGGGCATCGGGGCGGCCTTTTCCAAAGCGCTGGGCGAGGGCGCGGCGCTTGAACAGAGCCTCGGCGGCGTCGAGACCCTGTTTGGCGAGAGCGCCGACACCGTGATAAAGAACGCGCAGCGGGCCTATCAGACGGCGGGGGTCTCAGCCAACAGCTATATGGAGCAGGTGACCAGCTTTTCGGCCACCCTGCTGCAGGGGCTGGGCGGGGACACCGCCGCGGCCGCGCGGTATGCCGACCAGGCGCTGGTGCAGATGGCCGACAACGCCAACAAGATGGGCACCGATATGACCTCCATCCAGATGGCGTATCAGGGGTTTGCCAAGGATAACTACACGATAAACTCAATGTCCGCTGCGTGAGTGATTGCGCAGTGAGTGTGCGTGAACCCTACCAGGGGTGTGTAGCTGAAAAGACGGCAGGAAATGGCCGCATGAGACAGCTATGCTAACAGGGGAAAAGTGACTGATTTTAAGTTGCTAACCGGTGAAAACTGTGATATAATATCCATTAAGGGGGGATGTTATATGACAGGCGTTTACAAAATTACTAATCTTAAAAATGGCGATTTTTACATTGGCTCAAGCAAAGATATTGGGTATAGATGGAAACAGCACTTGTACTTGTACCAGAAAAGCGGGCGACATTATGAATATCATTTGTATAGAGCGTTTAGAGCGTATGGAATTGAAAATTTTGAATTTTCAATTATCGAGCTGTGCGACGAACAGGACAGGGTGCAACTTGAGCAGAAGTATTGTGATGAGTTGAGGCCAAAATACAATGAAATTCAGCCTGAAGAAAACCCGATGGAATGCAAATCTGTAAAAGAAAAACATAAAAAAAGATGCAAACAATCTTGGGGTGAAAGAGGCGCTGAATCAAAAGAGAAATCCCTAAACAACCTTAGAAAAGGACGCGGTAGTGCGGCGTTCTTGTCTCATCAATTTGAACCCAAAAAAGTAAAAGCCATTAAGATTAGTGATGGAACTGAAATTTTATTTGATAGCTTAAATGACGCGAGTAGGTCGCTTGATATACCGAAAAGCAGCATAAGCCAGATATTAAACCCAAACCACATTAGAAAGCAGTCAAAAGGATTTCGTTTCGAGTTTGCAACAAAGAATTAAAACTTTATCCTGTGCCAAGCCCCGAAAGGGGAAGGTCAAACGACTATGGGTTCGTTACCCAGTACTGCCGCTATTGGTACGCGGTGGGAAGTGCGCACCATCTCTATTTTGAGATGAAGATATAGTCTAAACCCGCTGTTAAATCAGCGTTAAAGTACCGGGAAACCGGGGGTAAAAAATGGTTGGATAACTTAAAGCTCGGGTATGGCGGCACACAGGCCGAGATGGCCCGGCTCATCAACGAATCGGGGGTGCTTGGGGACGCGGTCACAGTCACGGCTGAGACGGTCAAGGATGTGCCGTTTGACAAGATCATCGAGGCCATCGGGGTCGTGCAGGACGAGCTCGGCATCACCGGCACGACGGCCGAGGAGGCGGCCACGACCCTGTCCGGCTCGCTGGGGGCGATGAAGGCGGCGTTTGCGAACGTCCTGGGCGGCCTGACCCTCGGGCAGGATATCACCCCGGCACTGGAGGGGCTGGCCGAATCGGTGACCACCTTTTTGTTCGACAACCTGCTGCCCGCGGTCGGCCACATTCTGAGCGGCCTGCCCGCGGCCATCGGTACCTTTTTGCGCGAGGCGGCCCCGCGCATCCGCGAGGAGATCAGCGGGGCGCTTGAAGAGGCGTTCCCGAGCCTTTCAGGTCACGTGGACGAACTGCTCGCCGGGCTGTCGGGCCTTGCAACAGGAATTGCGACCTTATCCACAATCAACAGCGTCGCAACGAAAATCGCGCCGGTCATCAAGGCGGTAACTGGCCTGACAGCCTCGATCAAAAAAGCGGGCTCTGTGTTTGGGGTCATCAAGATGGCTGTCGCAGCCCTCGGCGGGCCGGTCACGATCATCATCGCCGCCGTTGCCGCGCTCACCGCGGGCTTCCTCTACCTCTGGAACACCTGTGAGCCGTTCAAGCAGTTCTGGCTCGACCTCGGTGCGAGCATCACAAGCTTTGCACAGCTGGCGGGGAATGCCATCGTCAACTTCTTCACAGTCACCCTTCCCGAAACGGTGCAGAACGCCATCACATTTTTACAGGGCATTCCGGGGGCCATCGTCACATTTTTCCAGCAGCTGCCCTATAACATCGGCTTCTTTCTGGGGCAGGCGCTGGGGCATCTGGTAAGCTGGGCCATCCAGCTGCCGGGGATCGCCGCGCAGGCCGCGATGGACTTTCTCACCAACGCCGTGACCTTCTTCTCGCAGCTGCCGGGCAGTATCCTCCAGTGGCTGACCGAGGCGCTGACCAACCTCGGGCAGTGGGCGCTCGACCTCGGCCAAAAGGGGACCGAGGCGGCCGGTGAGCTGCTGAACAATGTCGTGAACGGGGTCACAGAGCTGCCCGACAAGCTGCTCGGCATCGGCCAGCAGGCGGTCGAGGGCCTTTGGAACGGCATCCAGGCGGCGAAGGAATGGCTCAGCGAGAAGATCGGCGGCTTTGTCCAGGGTATCGTCGACGGCTTTACCAGCGCGTTCCAGATCGGCAGCCCCTCCCGCGTGATGGCAAACGAGGTCGGCCGCTGGATCGCCCCCGGCATCGCCGAGGGCATCACCGGCAACATGGGCCCGCTGCAAAGCGCGATGGCCGAGGTAAAGGGCCAGCTCACCCGCCAGCTCGACGGGGTGCAGGGGCGGCTCTCGGCCGCGCTGCGGCTGGATCTTGAGGAGATCGGCGGCCCCGCGGCCAGCGGCGGGCAGCCGGGCATGGTGCAGAACATCTACTTTGAGCAGCCGATGCAGGCCCCGGACGAGATCGCCCGTGCGCTGCGCATCCAGCAGACCTATGGATTGGCAGGTGCGCGATGAAACTGGACACCTATGTGGCGGCCCGCTTTGTCCGCAGCGACGGGGCCGAATTGCTGGCCGACGGCTCCAGCTGGCTGCTGACCTCGATCGACGGGGCCGACGCGCCGGGCTACGACCTCTTTACCCAGGACAACGGCGCGGGCGACGGGGCCACGGTCACCGGCAAGCGGGTCAAAAGCCGGGACCTGCAGTTGGAGGCCACGGCCCTCTCGGTGCGCTGGGGCCCAGAGCTGCGGGCGCAGGCGCTGGCCTTTTTTAACCCCAAAAAGACCTACCGGGTCTATCTCACCTACATGGGCCGCACCCGGTGGCTGGCGGCAGAGCTGTCCGCCTTCAAGGCCCCAAACGGCCATGTCAACCTGCCGCAGACCTTTTCGGCGTATTTTCTGGCGGTTGAGCCCTGCTGGCAGAGCGTGGATGATTTCGGGCAGGACATCGCGGCCATCACCCCGCGCTGGGGCTTTCCTTACATGGACCACCCGGCCCTGGGGGTGCTGGTGGATCTGGCCAACTTTGCGCGGGAGGTCGTCTTTGACTATGACGGCGATGTTCCCGCCTTTCCAACCATCACCATCACGGCGGACGGGGTGGCGACCAATCCAAAGATCGTCAACGGCAGCGCCTATGTCCGCCTGCTGGACGGGATGGCCGCGGGGGACACCGTGACCATCTCGACCTCGCCGCCCCGCATCACCAAGAATGGGGTCAACGTACTCAACAAGGTCGACCGCACCTCCAACTTTGCCGGGCTTGCCATGCAGCCGGGCCGGAACGTGTTCAGCTATGGCGCGGACTACGGCGACAACAGCCTGCACGTGGTGCTGCGCTACACCAAGCAGTATTTGGGGGTGTGATGAGATGCAGCTGCTTGCGCTTGACGCGGAGTTTCAGCCGGTCGGCTATCTGCCTTACATCAACCTGCAATGGACGCGGGAATACTACGCCGTCGGGCAGTTTTCGGTGCAGGTGGCGGCGGCAGAGTACCAGCCATCCATGACCTACCTCTACACGCCGGACCGGCCCGAGACCGGCATCATCCAAAAGGTCGAGCTGACCCAGACGGTCAAGGGCCGCTTTGTGCAGCTCTCCGGTTACTTTTTGGAGGCAATCCTCAACGACAAGATCGTCTGGCCCACATACTATGCCACCGGCAGCATCCCGGCCGCCGTGACGGCCATGCTGCGGCAGTACAAGGACGACATCCCGCTGCTCACCGTGGCCGACCCGCCCGCCGTGCCCGCCGGGGCCTCTGCGGAGGAGACGGCATGGCAGGAGACCGGAGGGGCGCTGGCCAGCGTGGCCTACACCCGGCTGCAGACGGTGCAGCACTCGCTGCGCTGCCGGTACGACTACCAGGCCAACACCATCACCGCCGGGGTCTGGCAGGGGCTCGACCGCACCCAGGAGCAGACGGTAAACCCCTTTGTCACCTTTTCGGACGGGTTTGGCAACCTCGCGCAGGTGGACGCCTCGGTGGACAACTCCAACTGGCGCAACTATGCGGTGGTGGCCGGGCAGGATCAGAGCGAAAACCGCAAGGTGGCGGTCGCTGACCTCTCGGGTGGCGGGTATAAGCGGATGCTCTATGTGGACGCAAAATCGGAGCGATGGGATCCTACAAAACAAACCGAGGCAGAATATCTGGCCAGTCTGCAGCAAAAGGGGCTGGACGCGCTGCTCGGCTATGTGACCGTGCAGAACGTCGGGATCCAGGCCGCCGCAGGGGGCTTCGCCTACCTCGAGGATTGGGACCTCGGCGACCGGGTGGACGTCATTGTCGGGGACATCGGCCTTTCCATGCAGGCCCGCATCGTCACGGTGCGGGAGGTCTTTAAGGCGGGCGACCACACGGTCGAGATCGAGCTTGGGGACAAAAAGCGCACCCAGCTGCAGAAAGCGAGGATGATCTACTAAATGCAAAGCTATCCGTTCACGAGCCGCGTAACCTATGACGACGATGGTATGCCGCACTATGACCGGGCGGTCGACAGCGAGTTTCTGCGGCAGGTGTTCCATCAGTATTTTTCGGACGGCGTGTTTTACGGCGGCGAGAGTGACGAGCTGCAGGTCACTGCCGACACCGGTATGCAGGTCAAGGTGCTGCCAGGCAGCGTGCACATCCAGGGCGCGATCGGCATCGAGCCCGACCAGCGCACCCTGCAGGTGCAGGCCGCGGACGGTCAGGACCGCATCGACACGGTGGTGGCGCGGCTGGACCTCTCGCAGGCGGTGCGCAGCATCGACCTGTACGTGCGCAAGGGGCTGGCCGCCGAGAGCCCGCAGGCCCCCGCCCTCGCGCGGGACAGCACCACATGGGAGCTGGGCCTCGCCAATCTCTTTATCGCGGCCAATACCACCGGCATCTCGGCCCAGCGCATCACCGACACCCGTCTGGACCCGGCCAGATGCGGCATGGTGGGTGCGCCGGTGCAGCCCCCCTTTGACACCGCCGCTTATTTTGCGCAGCTGCAGGCGGTGATCGCCGCCCAGGCGGCGGCGGGAGACGAGCAGATGGCGGCCTGGCAGGCGGTCTTTGACGCGTGGTTTGCACACATCAAGGGCCAGCTGTCGCCGACGCGGCTGGCCACCTGCAAAATCAGGTGGACGCGCTGGGCGGAGAAGTGCAGATTTTTGGTTGCACCCTTTTAGCGGACGGCTGGGCCGAAACGGCCGCAACCGAGACCACACCGGCGTTTTACACCCAAACCGCGCCCTGCGCGGGGCTGCTGGCCACGTATGACCTGGAGGCCCCGCAGGTGGCGAGTACCGGGGTGCGTGAGACCGACACGGCCCTCAAGGAGGGGCTGGACGCTTTGTGCGAGGCGGGCAACTCGGGCGAGACGCTGGACGGGCAGCTCAAGTGGACCTGCTACGGCAGCCACCCCACGGCCGACCTGCCGCTGCGGCTGCGCCGGGCGGTTCTGCCCCAGGCCCCGGCGGGCGGCGGCGAGCCGGGCGGCGAGGAGGGCACGGAGGAGGTGCCGGAGAATGGGTAAGGTACAGCTGCGCGCGGGCGGCGGCAGGGTGACGGTGGAGGGGCTAACGCCTGATCAAATCCTTGCGGGGCATACCGTTACAGTTTTCGCTGGGTCGAAAAAAATCGAATCTGTTGTTGGGACTGGCGGCGAAAAAGGATTGCTCTTTTCCGGGGCTCAAGCGATAAATGGCAACAGCCTCCTTTATAGCAATTCGAATGCAATAAACGGCACAACAACTATTCCGCAGGGGTACACAAAATTGAGCGTATACTATTGGAACATGCAAGAAGCTAATGTCACCGCATCGATATCCCAAAACGGTAAGACCCTTTGGTCTGCTTCCGGAATATTGAATATGGAACACGCTGTTGTAGATGTGGTGCCCGGCGTTGTAAATCTTTCCACAACTGCTGGGCGGACATTTAGATTTTTTTACAATCCAATTGCTTTCAATTAGTAAACAAATAGGGGATAAAAACATGAAACACGGCATCGATATCTCAAAATGGCAGGGTAGGGTGGACTGGGGCAAGCTCGCCGCGCAGCATGCCGCCGGGCGTCTTGATTTTATCATCCTCCGGGCCGGGTACGGCGGCGGGACGCTTGACCCCCGCTTTGAGGAGTACTACGCCGCGGCCAGCGCCGCGAACATCCCGGTGGGAGCCTACTGGTACGCCTACTGGGGCAATTACACCCCGCGGCAGGAGGCCGAGGGCTTTCTGCGGGCGATCAACGGCAAGGTGCTGCCCTACGGCATCTGGTACGATGTCGAGTATGAGACCGACATCATCAAGCTGTCCAAGGCCGAGCGCACCCGCAAGACGCTGGAAGGGCTGGCAGCTCTCGCAGACAGCGGGCGGTATGTGGGGCTCTACGCGTCCACCGACATGATCAACAACCGGATGCTGTACGACCAGCTGCGGGCGTATGACATCTGGTGTGCGCAGTACGCGGCCCGCAACACCTGCAAGCTGCCGTATGGCATCTGGCAGTACACGAGCAGCGGCCAGGTGGACGGCATCACGGGCCGGGTCGACCTCGACCGCGCGTACAAGGACTACCCGGCCATCGTGACCGGGACGCTGGCACTGGGCAACGGCAAGGCGGACAAGCCCGTCCAGGGCGGCAACACGGCCGCGGCCGGGCAGGAGGGGCGCGAGCCGCGGCAGACCGCTACATATCGCATCACCGGCAAGGGCAAGGCCGACGCCGACAAGCTGATGGCCCTGTGTGACAAGCTGGCCTTGTACACGCTTGGCACCGTGGAGGTGCAGCACAACAGCGCCCCGGCCGGGTTGATGGACCTGGCCAACCGGCTGGAGATCACCAGCGCCAGCAGCACGACCATTGGCCCGGCTACCCGCGGGGATCTGATCGCAGTGATGCTCGAGGCGGACGCGCTCGGGCTCAGCATCAACTGGGCAATCGACGTGGGGCCGGTGTCCACCGGCGACGCGGTCGCCCTCAAGGCGCTGGCCGACAAGATGGCGTGGGCCATCGAGGAGGTGAGATGAGATGTATCTGGACACGGGCAGCATCATCACCCTGGCATCGCTGCTGTCGGCGCTGGGGGTGGTCATCGGTGTCATTGCTATGGCGTACAAATTTATTGAGACCAACGCCCGCCAGACCGCCGCGATCAAGCGCCTGGAGGACGAGCAGACTCTCATCTGCTACGGCCTGAAGGGCGCGCTGGAGGGCCTGATCGAGAGCGGCTGCAACGGCCCCTGCAAGGACGCATTGTCCAAACTCAATAAGCATCTGAACCAGAGCGCACACCGCGCCGACCTGTAAAGGAGGAACCAACATGAACATCTTTGACCTGGGCCTCACCAGCGTCGCCTCGATCACGGTGATCTGCTACCTCACCGCGCTGGCCGTCAAGCAGACCCCGCTCGACAACAAGTGGGTGCCCACCATCTGCGGGCTGCTGGGCGGCATCCTGGGCTTCTTCGCCCCGCACCTGATGAGCGGCTACCCGGCAAGCGACCCCTTCACCGCCGTGGCCGTCGGCATCGTCTCCGGCCTTGCCGCCACCGGCGCCCACCAGGTCGCCAAGCAGCTGGGCAAAAGCACTGATTGACACAGAAAGGCCCCCGGAGCGCATCCGGGGGCCTTTTGACGTTTATTGCGGCACCAGTGCCGCTTCCTCGCACCACGCGACCATCTGCCCGAGGAAGTGGCTCGTGGTCGGCGGTTCCGGCAGCGTATGATGGACGATCTCTTCAAGCAGATCCCGGTTTCCGTAAAGCCACACATTCTTGACCGTCCGGCGCAGCGCAGCCTCAACACATTCGGGCGACACCTGGTACTGCCGCCCCACCGGCAGATAAACGAGTTTGGTCACATAGGTCAGAACATGGGCATCCGCGCTTGCGATCTCAAGTGCAGAGAGCATATACCAGTAGCCAACACTCTCTGATGATGCTCCAAGCCTTTGCAGGGTCTGTTTGTACTTCTGGTTCATTTTTAACATCCTTCCACATAGGTTTTATTCATCCATTCTACTGATCACGGCCAAAAGCAGCATAAAATCAATAGAATAAGATGCAAAACATCAAAAACCGACATGGAAACGGTAGAAATATGAATTGTATAAACTAAAATATATAGACC
>DKVN01000108.1:57047-63970 GCA_002491225.1 Faecalibacterium sp. UBA7177 | reverse complement strand
TTGCGCTGCCCTGGGCCGGGGGGGCGTAGAGGTTGTGCTGGGGGTCCACCTGGCCGGTGTGGATCGAAGCGATGCCCTCTTTGGCAAACTGCAGCGCCTTTTCATTGAGGAACTTGATCTGGCCCACCGCCAGCTGGATGCGCTGGAAGAGGTCCTCAAGCTCGGGCCGCTCCTCGGCGGGCATGCCGCGCAGGATCTCGCCAAAGGTGTGATCCCCCAGCCCGGCCGCGCGCTGCAGGCCGATCCGCCGCTCCTCCATCTGCTCTAACTGCATCATGCCGGACTGCAGCCCCGCCATCGCGTGGTTGAGCTGCTCGGCGTTGAAGGAGACCAGCGCGTCGTACTGGGTCTGCTCATCCTCGGCCATCGTCTCCAGAAACCCGGCGTAGCGGGCGAGGTAATCGGTGTATTCCCGCAGAGCCGGGGTCATCACAGGATCCTCCAGCTCATCATCGCGTCGGCCAGTCGGTCGGACGGCACATAATAGCTGCCGCTCTGCACCGCGCTGCGCAGCTGCTCAAGCCGCCCGGCGTCGGTGGGCTGGCTCAGGGTCTGCGCGGCGGACGCGGCGGCCTTTTCGATCTCGGTGCGCGGGAAGGGGTTGGAGATCTGCAGCTGGTCGGTGTTGCCGCCGGCCGGGCGGACCTCAGCCGCCGAAAGCCGCTCTTCGGACAGGAAGGCGGCGGCAAATGCGCTCTTCTCCACCGCGGCGGCGGGCCGTGCCGGATAGGGGCGATAAGAAGTAACTTTCATAATGAACCTCCCGGACCCCGGGGCGCGGCCGGGCGGACATCCCCGCCAGAACAGCCGGCCTCTTGTGGACCCTTTCAATTTTCTATTCGCCCGCCGCGGCAAAAACTAAACACCCAAAGCGCTTTTACACAAAGGAAATCTGGCCCGTGCGCGCTTTGTGCGCTCCCGCCCCGCACGGCCTTCGCGCGGCCCTTCCGGGCGGTTCTGCCTCGCTTTTTGCCCCTGTTCGGGCCGCCCGGCGGAAAATTTTTCGCAAACCCCACTCTTGATTTGCCTTTACGCGCATAAAAAGGTATAATAGGGACAAGCGTTGATTTTCCCGGCCGCCCGGCGGCAGCCATGCCCGGTGGCCGGGCCGGCCATAACCTTATCACTTGAAGAAAGGCGGTACCGCTTTTATGGCGACTGTACTGTGCGTTTCCAACCAGAAGGGCGGGGTGGGCAAAACCACCACCACCAACGCCCTCACGGTGGGCCTTGCGGCGCGGGGGCTGCGGGTGCTCGCGGTGGATTTTGACCCGCAGGGCAACCTCTCGTTCGGGCTGGGGGCCCAGCGCCCGGTGGAGGACCCCCGCACCATCTACCAGGTGCTGAAAAAGGAACTGCCCTTTTCCGAGGCGGTGCAGCACATGCCGGACGGCTTTGACGTGATCGCCGCAAACCTCCTGCTCAGCGCGCTGGACATCGAGTTCACCGGCGCGGGACGGGAGTATCTGCTGCGCCAGGCGCTGGCCCCGGTGTCGGGCCGGTACGACGCGATCCTCATCGACACCCCGCCCGACCTTGGGCTGCTGACCATCAACGCCTTCACCGCGTCGGATTACATCATCATCCCGGTGCTCTGCGATTTGTACAGCCTGCAGGGGCTGATCCAGCTCAACAGCACCCTGCGGCAGGTGCGGATGCGCAGCAACCCGGAGATCCAGGTGGCGGGGGTGCTGCTCAACCGCTTCAACAACCGGGAGCGGATCAGCCAGGTGGTGCGCGAGACCGCTTCGAACATCGCCCAGAGCCTGGGGATGCCGCTCTTTCGCACCACCGTGCACACCGGCGTGGCCCTGACGAGGGCGCAGGTGCAGCAGGAGAACATGCTGGCCCCCGGCCAGCGCAGCCGGGCGGTGGGCGACTACCGCGCCCTGGTCAACGAGCTGCTGCAGCGGAAGGTCGTGATGAAGAATGGCTAAGAAGAGCGCAAAGGGCGGCGACGCCATCAGCACCGAGCGGCTGTACAGCCTGCTGATGCCCTCGGGGGATTCGCCCCAGGTGATCCCCTACAACGCCCAGCCCGAGCCCGAACCGCCCGCCCCCACCCCCCCGGCCGGGGCCGAAAAGTTGGACGAGCTGCGCCGCAAGCTGGCCGGGGTGACCCAGAGCACCCCCCTGCCCGAGCCGGGCGGGGAGGAGATCGCGCTGGTGAGCCTGACCGAGGCGATGGTGGCCGAGCGGCTGGACGCCGCGATGGAAAAGGCCGGCTGCTGCCGGTGCGACCGCTGCAAAAAGCGGGCCGCCGCCCAGGCCCTGAACGAGCTGCCCCCCAACTATGTGGCCGCCCGGCTCGACCAGATCGAGGCGCTGCTGCTGGTGGGCCCCTCCAAGGAGGTGGCGGCGGCGGTGAACCGCGCGGTGCTGCATGTCAAGGCCACCCCGGAGCACGACCGCAAATGACAGCCCGGCCCGCAAACGCCCCAGCCCGCCCGCGGGCGGCCCGGCCTGCGTGCAGCGGGCGGCTGCATCGGCTGCTGGCCGCCGCGTCGGCGCTTGCGCTGCTGCTGGCGCTGCTGCCGCCGGTGGCGGCCGGGGCTGCCAACAGTGCTGAGCCGCCCGGCGTTTTTTCGCCCGGATCCGCCGCGGCCTCCGGCTCCGAATCCGGCGGCCCGGATGCCTCCCCCGCCCCCCTCACCGACCCGCTGCCCGGCCCGCTTGACTCCGTCACCGCCGGGGGCTACTGCCTGCTCGACGCCGCCACCGGCCAGGTGCTGGCGTCCCGGATGCCGGACACCCCCTTCTACCCCGCCAGCCTGACCAAGATGATGACCCTCGCGCTGGTGCTCGAGCAGTTCGGCCAGCCCGGCGAATCCGGCCAGCCCGGCGAATCCGGCCCGCCCGGCGAAACCGGCCAGCCCGGCGAAACCCTCTCGGGCGCGGTCACGGTCAGCGAGAGCGCGGTGGCCGCGGTGGGGCCCGGCTCCTCGAGCATCTACCTGCGGGCGGGCGAGACGATGACCCTTGAGGACGCGGTGCTGGCCGCCCAGCTGGCCAGCGCCAATGACGCCGCCAATGTGCTGGCCGAGGCCGCCGCGGGCAGCATCGAGGGCTTTGTGGCCCGGATGAACGAGCAGGCCGCGGCCCTCGGGCTGCAGAGCACCCGGTTCGCCAACCCCAGCGGCTACCACGACGAGGCCCAGTACACCACCCCGCGGGAGCTGGCCAAAATCGCCGCCTGGGCCTTAACCATCCCCGGCTTTGCCGAGCTGCTGCGCTGCCCCGAGCACACCATGCCGGGCAACGCGGTGCATCCCGCCGCCCGCCGGTTTGTCAACGACAACCGGCTGCTGGCCGAGGAGCCTTACCCCGGCTGCCTCGGCGGCAAGACCGGCTGGACCGGCGAAGCGCATTTTACCATGATGCAGGCGGCCAGCCGGGAGGGCCGCACCCTGATCGCGGTGGTGCTGGCCTGCCCCAGCCGGGCCGCCAGCTATGCCGACTGTGTCGCCCTGCTCGACCACGGCTTTGCCGATTTTACCCCCATCCCGCTCGACGAGGCGAAGCTCGGGCTGCCGCGCCTGCCGGTGGTCCGGGAGGGGCAGACCCTGGGTGAGGTACCGCTGATTTTGGCCGGGACCGGCCCCGCCGAGCTGCTGCTGCCCGCCGGGGCCTCCGAGGCCGAGTTGAGCTTTACCTACCTGGGCCCGCCCGCCTATACCGTGGACGCGCCCTTTGCGGGCCGGATCGCGGTGCGCGGCAGGACCGGCGTGACCCTCGCCGAGCTGCCCCTCGCCCCCGAGCCGGAGGCGCTGGCCGCCCTGACCGGGGCCGACCCGGAGCAGCCCTGGGACAGGCGGGGGCTGCGGTCGATCCTTCTGCTGGCCCTCGCGGTGCTGCTGGGGGCGGCGGTATCGAGCCGCGATGCCAGCCAGCTTGCCGCCCAGCGCCGCCGCGCCGCCCGCCGCAGGCTGGACCGCCAGCTCGCCCGCGGCCATGCCCGGATCGAGCGGCTCGAAGCGCTGGAGGAAGAGGCAGACCCGCCCGCGGACCGCCGCGGCCCCGCCGGCCCCGCCAAACCGCCCTCTGGCCCTTGAGCGGCCGGCCCGGCATCTGCCCCGCCCGCGCGGCCCGGCGTCTGGCTCGCTGCTGGCCGGTATTCCCCCCGCGTTTGCTCCGGCCGCGGGGCCCCGCGTTTTCTCTGGGAAACCACCTTGCGGCATTTTTCTTGCAAAATCTGGTTAAGAACCGCAAAAAGCGGACGAATAGTATTTTATAGATGAATTAGGCCTTGTAAGAGCGACCGCGCTCTATTTTGCCTTGTAAGGCTTGTGTAAGGAGAGGACAGCATGGACGAACCGAACCGCTCTAAGATCCTTTTGGAATCCGGCACCAACGAGCTGGAGGTTTTGGAATTCAAAATCGCCGACCAGCTGTACGGCATCAACGTGGCCAAGGTCAGTGAGATCATGGTCGCCACCGAGACCAAGCCGATGCAGAAAGCGCACCCGGACGTGGAGGGCATCTTCCGCCCCCGGGACGAGATCATCACGGTCATCGACATGGCGCACACCCTTGGCCTGCCCGCCTCCGAAAACCCGGAGCGGGACATCTTCATCGTCACCCACTTCAACCAGCAGACCTTCGCGTTCCATGTCCACTCGGTGGTGGGCATCATCAAGATCTCCTGGACCCATATGCAAAAGCCGGATAAGCTGATCTACGGCGGCAAGGAGGGCATCGCCACCGCGGTGGCCGAGTACAACGGCCAGCTGATCACGATCTTGGACTTTGAGAAGATCATCTCCGAGATCTGCCCCGAGACCGGCATCCAGTTCTCGGACATCGAGAAGCTGGGCCAGCGCCAGCGCCGCGACACCCCGGTGCTGATCGCCGAGGATTCGATGCTGCTCTCCAAGATGATCATCGAGTCGCTGCACCGCGCGGGCTATGTCAACACGATCAAGACCGACAACGGCCAGGAGGCGTGGGACTATCTCTGCGAGATCAAGAAGAGCGGCGACGACATCCACAACCATGTCGCCTGCATCGTCTCGGACATCGAGATGCCCCAGATGGACGGCCACCGGCTGACCAAGCTGGTGCGCGAGACCCCCGAGCTGCACGCGCTGCCGATCATCCTCTTCTCGTCTTTGATCGACGAGGAGATGCGCCGCAAGGGCCAGCAGCTGGGCGCGACCGCCCAGATCTCCAAGCCCGAGATCGCCAAGCTGGTCACCCTGATCGACAAGTTCACCGCCGAGGCCGAATAAGCGGCGGGTGACCCCTCAACTCCCTATCGCAGCCCAGCCGGGCGGAGCCGATGTGCTCCGCCCGGCTTTTTTGTGCGCCGCCGCCAGCCGACCGCCGCCCGCCATCCGCCCACGATTTTGCAAAATGTTTATCGACTTATCGCGCAAAAATAAAATTCCCGCCCAAAAAGTTCTCAAGCCTTGAAGCAAACCGCCCGCCTGCCTCGTTGTATGGGACAAGAGGGCAGGGCTCATGCGCAGGGGCCCCGCCGAACAACGAAACCAGCCGCGGCCCTTTGCCCCCACCACAAAACCGGGGGCGGCCCGCCCCACAGCGGGCGGCGGGGCCCCACGAGCTTTGCGGCCCCCGCCCACACCGCGCGGGCCGCCCCCCGGCAGGAAGGAGAGAATTTCGATGGCGCGAGAACTGATGATGCTCAGCCAGGCCATGATGGCCGCGCTGTTTGTCTGCTGCCTTTACCAGGGCTTTTACACCCTGCTCACCCTCGTCAAAAAACCCCACTACCCCGCCCCGGCCTGCCAGCGCCGGTACGCGGTGCTGATCTGTGCCCGCAACGAGCAGGCGGTGCTGCCCCAGCTGCTCGAGAGCATCCGCGCGCAGGACTACCCCGGCGGCGCGGACGTCTATGTGGCGGCCGACAACTGCACCGACGCCACCGCCGCGGTGGCCCGGGCGGGCGGGGCCACCTGCTTTGAGCGGTTTGACCGCGAGCACATCGGCAAGGGCTACGCGCTGGATTACCTGCTGCACCGGATCTGGGCGCTCGGCCGCCGGTACGACGGCTACTTCGTCTTTGACGCGGACAACCTGCTCCAGCCGGATTTTCTCCGCCAGATGGATGCCGCCTTTGGCCCCGAGTGCCCCATCGTCACCGGCTACCGCAACTCCAAAAACTACCGCGGCTGGATCGCGGGCGGCTACGCCCTCTGCTTTATCCGGGAGGCCCGCTACCTCAACGCGGCCCGCATGATGCTGGGCACCAGCTGCACGGTCACCGGCACCGGCTTCCTGGTCAGCGAGCAGATTCTGCGCGAGGCGGGCGGCTGGCCCTGGCACCTGCTCTGCGAGGACTTCCAGTTTTCGGCCGAGCAGATCCTCGCCGGGCGGCGGATCGGCTACTGCGCGAACGCCGAGTTCTTCGACGAGCAGCCCGAGACCCTCGCCGCCAGCATCCCCCAGCGGATGCGCTGGTGCAAGGGCTTTATGCAGGTGCTCACCCGGTACGGCTTTTCGATGGCCAGGGGCGCGCTGCGCGGCAACTTTGCCTGCGCCGACGTGCTGCTCTGCAACATGCCGATGATCCTCTTTTCGGCCCTCAGCCTGATTTTTGCGGCGGCCTCCTCGCTGCTGGCCGGCCACCCGGCCGCCCTGCTGGGCACGGTGGCGGCCATGGCGGCGGGCAGCTACCTCTCGCTGCTGGGCATGGGCGCGCTGGCCTGCGCCACCGAGTGGAAGCACATCCACGCCAGCGCGGGGCAAAAGGTGCTCAGCTGCTTCACCTTCCCGCTGTACATGGCCACCTATCTGCCCATTGCGCTGGCCGCCTGCTTTGCCAAGGTGGGCTGGACCCCCGTGCGCCACACGGTGCAGATGGACCTCGGCCAGCTCAAGGCCCGCGGCCGCAAGACGGCCTGAGCACGGCCCCGCCCCGGAAACGCAGCGAACGACATCGGGGACGGTTCTTCTGTCCGCAG
>DKVN01000108.1:5248-56759 GCA_002491225.1 Faecalibacterium sp. UBA7177 | reverse complement strand
CCCTGTGTCGGCAGCGGACGGCGCTCAAGCGTTCCTTTCGCCCCACAGATGCCAAAGCGCCCCGGCGTTCCCTCCCCCGTTTGGGGAAAGTGGAAACGCCGGGGCGCTTCTTTTTCTGCTCAGTCGGCCCGCGCAGGGGTGGGCGAACGCTCTTTTTACCGCCCCAGCCGCTCCTTCAGCTGCTCCTTCATCCGCTGCTGCAGCTCGGCCAGCCGCTCACTGTGCTGCAGATGCTTCATCTCGGGGAAGGCCCGCAGCAGACGGGCCGAGCCGAAGAGGCGGCTGTCCAGGATCTGCCCGCGCAGCAAATCCCGCCTCGCCTCGAGCGCGGCGCGGCGGGCGGCCAGCTTCTCCTTGCCCTCCCCGAGGGCGGCGTCCAGCTTCTCCTTGCCCTCGTCCAGTTCTTCATCCGCCAGCTGGGCCGCGCTGCCCAGCCGGATGGCTATCGCGTCGCTGCCGCGGTGCAGCGCCTCGGCCACCCGGTCGAGTTCGCCGAGATCCCGGTTGAGCCCGATGATGGTCCGCACGGTCACCACGAGGTCGGCCAGAAAGACCAGCCCGAACGGGATCATCAGCCCGAGCCCGAGCCGGTAGGGCACCGCCTCGACCAGCCTCGCGATCATCGGGTGCACCAGCCGCACCACCCCCACGACCCCCAGCCCCCACAAAAGGCTGAAGGAGAGGCAGATGTAGCCGCCAAGGTTGAAGGGCTTGTCCGAGTAATCCCACCAGGAGGTGTGGAAGAGCTTTTTCAGCGCCCAGCCGGTGACGAACTCGAGCGCGCTGGTCACCAGCATGCCGCCCACGAAGAGGAAAAAGAGGTTGTCGGCCAGCGGGGCGGTCAGCAGCAGCACCAGCACCATGCCCACCCCGTAGATGGGGCAGACCGGCCCGTTGAGGAACCCGCGGTTGACCAGCTCGCCGGTGTTCACCGCCACAAAGGCCACCTCGCTGCACCAGCCCAGAAACGCATAGAGAAAGAAAAACCAGAAGATTTGATACATGGTCATCGGCATCTCAGCCCTCCTTTGGGCCCATCGGCCCTTTTCTCGGCCGGGTCTGCCGCCCGCGCGGCGGTTTTCGAATCTGCGGCCTCTGCGCTCTGCCCCTCCGCCGCCGCCCGCCGCGCCGCCGCGGCCGCCTTTTCCAGCGCGGTGCGCCGGGCGAGGCCCGCGGCGAGCTCGGCCTCGCTCACCGGCTTTTTTCGGGCGATCAGCGCCTTGGTGGGGATGCCCTCGGCGGTGAACATCGCCTCGTGCTCGGTGCGGATGTTCCAGGCGGGCTCGTCGGCGTGCAGGTCGCGGGTCTGCCAGAGGATCTCGTAGCCCGCCTCGGGGAAGTACGCGAGACTGTCCGCAAAGAGGCCGTCGTCGTCGGTTTTGAAGTACACCTCGCCCCCGTCCCGCAGAAACGCCCGGTAGGCCGCCAGCTGGCGGGTGTGGGTGAGCCGGTGCTTTTTGTGGCTGGCCTTGCGGTTCCAGGGGTTGCAGAAGTTGATGTAGATCCGCTCGACCGTGTCCTCGGGCGCGAGGGCGTTCGCGATCCGCTCGATGTCGAGGCTCAGGATGGCCACATTGTCCGGCGCAAGCCCCTTTTCGGCATAGGCGGCCTCGATCTTGCGCTTGGCCAGCACCAGCACCTTGTCGGTGATGTCGATGCCCATGTAGTTGTTCTCGGGGTGGGCGCTGGCGACCGCCGCCAGAAAGCCGCCCTTGCCGCAGCCGAGCTCGAGATGCAGCGGCTGCTCCGGCCGGGCGAACCGCTCCCGCCAGTGCCCGCGCTGCTCGAGCGGGGCGTGCGCGTGGAAGGGGCAGGCCAGCAGCTCGGCCCGCGCGTAGGGTTTGAACCGCATCCTCATTGGCCTGTCCGCTCCTTCCAGAATTGTTCGATGGCCGCAAAATCCGGCGCGGCGATGCTGCCCTGCACCAGCCCCGGCTTGCCGCCGCCCCGGCCCGCAAAGGCCTCGTTGAGCGCCCTGCCCAGCGGGCGGATGTCGCCGGGCCGCCCCGCCGCGTCCTGCCCGGCCCAGCCGAGGGCGTAGGCAAAGCCGCCGCCCGCCGCCGGGCTGAAGGCCGCGCAGGGGGCGTCCGTCCGCTCGCAGAGGGCGCCGCAGAGCCGCCGCAGCCCGTCCGGGTTCAGCCCCTCGCAGAGCAGCGCCGGGGCGCTGCCGGGGGCCACCTCGGCGGCCAGCAGGGCGAAGAGGCGGTTCTCCCGCTCGGCCAGCTTTGCCTTGAGGGCGTCGGCCTCGGCCGCCAGCCGCCCGACCGCCTCGGCCAACCGGCCCGGCTTTGCGCTGAGCTGGACGCTGATCCCGGCCTGCTCGGCGCACTTGGTCCGGTAATCGGCCAGCGCCCGCACGCCGCAGGCGATGGTGATGCGGGTGCCGCGCTTGTAGTTCTGGGCCGCCACGATCTTGATCATGCCCACCTGCCCGGCCCGGGCCAGATGGGTGCCGCAGCAGGCGCAGCGGTCGGCCCCGGCGATCTCGACGATCCGCACCGGGCCCTCGAGCGCCTTTTTGCTGCGGTAGGTGAGGGCTGCCAGTTCCTCCGGGCTGGGCCAGAAATCGCGCACCGGGATGTCCGCCCAGATCACGGCGTTGGCCCGGCGCTCGGCCTCGGCCAGCCCCTCGGGCGGGATGGGCAGGCTGGTGTCGAGGGTGACAATCTCCTCCCCGATGTGGAAGCCGACATTCTCGGCCCCGAACATCTCGTGCAAAATGCCGCTGAGGATGTGCTCGCCGGTGTGCTGCTGGCTTAGTTCGAGCCGCCGCGCCTCGTCGATCGCGCCATCCACCCTGCCGCCCACCGGCAGCGGGGCGTCGGTGCGGTGCAGGATGCGGCCCTCCCGCTCGTGCACGTCCAGCACCTGCGCGTCGCCCAAAACGCCATGGTCGGCGGGCTGGCCGCCCCCCTCGGGGTAAAAGGCGGTCTCGTCCAGCATCACCTGCCAGCCGCCCTCCGCGGGTTCGCACCCCAGCACCCGGGCGGTGAAGCGGGTGATCCAGGGCTGGTCATAATACAGCTTTTTTGTCTCGCAATGCAGTGCGTCCATCTTGTTTTTCGCGTCCTCCTGCCGGGCCCGCATTTTTTCGCTGCGCGGCCCGGCCTTTTTTGTTCCTGTCCGAAATTTGTTCTTGTCCGAAATCGGTATGCCTACCATGATAGCCACCCGCGCCGCGCGTGTCAAGCGCAAAGGCCGGGTTTGGGCCGGGCGGCATCCCGTTCGCCCGCACGGGTGGAAAAACGCTCTGAAATATGGTATGATAATCCAAAATCGACTCACACGTCCCGGAAAGGAGGCTCTGCCATGCGCCGCACCGCCCTGCGCCGCCGCGTGTTTGCGCGTCGCGGCATCCGGCTGCTGTCCGCCCTGCTGGCGGCCTGCCTGCTGGCCGGCTGCTCCCTGCCGGGGCTCTCGCTGCTGCCCCAGCCGACCCCCGGCCCGGAGGCCCCCGCCCCCTCGGCCACGCCGCAGCCCGAGCCGCTGCGCCTTTTTGTCGCGGAGGAGGCCGCGCCCGCCGGGTTTTCCGCCCTGATCGAGGCCTGGTGCGCCGGGCAGGGGGCCGCGGTCGAGTGGGTCAGCTCGGCCGAGGAGGCCGGGCTGGCGCTGCTGGCCCGCCGCCCAAACGCCGAAAACTATGCCGACCTCTCGGCCGAGCCGCTGCTCGGGGTGCTGGCGCAGTCGGCCAGCGCCCTGCCCGGCCAAAGTGAGGCGGAGGGCTGCTGCGCCCTGCCGCTGGGTCTTGAGGGCTACGGCTACCTTGCCGATGGCGAACTGCTCGCCGCGCTGCTGGGCGAGGGCTTCACCCCAGAGCTTTTGCAGCGGGCCAGCTGGGCGGAGTGGGAGGCCTTCATCGAGGCCCTCGGCGGCTGGATCGAACAGCCGTCCGAACAGACGGTCACCCTCGCGGGGCAGGCCTTCTCCCTGCCCGCCGAACCGCCCGCCGCCGCCCAAAACCTGACCGGGGTGTTCGCGGTGCCCGCCGCCGCGCCAAACGCCTTTGCTGGCAGCGCGCTCAGCCCGCTGCTCTGCGCCGCCTTTGCCGGGCTGGACACGGTACAGCCCGACCCCGCCCTGCTGACCGGCCCGCTGAACAGCCTCTGGGCCGCCCTCCGGCTGGAAACGGGCTGGATGGCCGGGCCGTCCGGCCCGCTGCTGCGCGGGGCGGGCAGCGGTGACAATGGCGGCAATGGCAGCGATGCGGCCGCCGCGCAGACCTTGGCGGACGCCGCCGCCCTCTTGCAGGAGGGCCGCGCGGTCTTTTGCCGGGCGGGCAGCGGGGCGCTCGCCGCCCTTTGCGAACCGGAGTTTGCCGCGCGGCTGGTGCTGATCCCGCTCAAGTACTCGCTGGACGAGACCGACCTTTCGTCCGCCGCTGCTTTTACCCTCGAACAGCTGACCAGCTGGCCGGTGGCGGCCACGCCGGGCTGGCTGGCCATCCCGGCCGGGGCCAGCGAGGCCCAGCGGCTCGGGGCCGAGAGCTTTTTGCTCTGGCTCTCCTTTTCGGCCGAGGGCCAGCAGGCGCTGACCCGCTGCACCGGCCTTTTGGGCATCGCCGGGGCTGCGGGCGAGAGCCCCGCGCAGGTCTCGCTCGCCGCGGCGATCGCCTCGGGCGAGATCCTGCCCGACCTTGCCGCCGCCTTCTCCCCCGCCGCGCACGCCGCGGTCAGCGCGGTGCTCACCGGGGATTGGCTGCCCCAGGCCCAGTGGAGCCCCTCCCAGCGGCCCGCCTATGTCGAGGCGGTGCTGGCGGCATTGGGGCAGAGCTGAGCGGATTTTTCAAATCGCAAGCATTCCGGGCGCGCCCCGCCCCATCTTTTTCGAGAACAGGAGTGTCCTTGTTATGCAGACAAAACGGGAATGCGGCATCCTCATGCCTTTAGCCAGCCTGCCCGGCCCGGGCGGCATCGGCTGCTTTGGCAAAGAGGCGTATGCCTTTGTGGATTTCCTCGCCGAGGCCGGGCAGAGCATCTGGCAGCTGCTGCCGCTGGGCCCCACCGGCTACGGGGACAGCCCCTACCAGAGCTGCTCGGCCTTTGCGGGCAACCCCTATTTCATCGACCTCGACACCCTCGCCGCCGAGGGCCTGCTGCGCCCGGAGGAGTACGAGGCCCTGCCCTGGGGCAAAAACGCCGGTCAGGTGGATTATGAAGCGGTGTACACCCACCGCTTTGGGGTGCTGCGCGCCGCCTACGCCCGCTGGAAGGCCCGGCGCCCCGTACCCGGCTGCGAGACCCCCTGTTCGGACGAATCCTACCGCTTTTGCTTTTTGAACGACTCCTGGCTCGAGGACTACGCCCTCTACATGGCCGCCAAGGAGGAGTGCGGCATGCGCTCCTACCTCGAGTGGCCCGCCCCGCTGCGCCGCCGGGAGCCGCAGGCGATGGCCGAACTGGCCGAGCGCCGGGCGGACGAGATCGGCTTTTGGAAGTTTGTGCAGTTCACCTTCAGCCGCCAGTGGGCGGCGCTGAAAGGCTACGCCAACGCAAAGGGCGTGCGGATCATGGGGGACCTGCCGATCTATGTCTCGGCCGACTCGGCCGACGCCTGGGCCGGGCGCAGCCTGTTCGAGATGGACGGGGAGGGCCGCCCCACCCGTGTGGCCGGATGCCCGCCGGACTACTTCTCGGCGGACGGCCAGCTCTGGGGCAACCCGCTCTACCACTGGCCCCACCACCGCGAGACCGGCTACGCCTGGTGGGCCGAGCGGCTGCGCTGCGCGCTGCGGCTCTATGACATCGTGAGGATTGACCATTTCCGTGGCTTTGACACCTACTGGGCCATCCCGGCCGAGAGCCCCACCGCCCGGGTGGGCCGCTGGGAGCAGGGCCCCGGCATGGAGCTGTTTGAGGCGCTGCGCCGCCAGCTGGGCGAGCTGCCGATCGTGGCCGAGGACCTGGGCGAACTGTTCGACAGCGTGCGGGTTTTGCTGCGCGAGAGCGGCTTCCCCGGCATGAAGGTGCTGCAGTTCGCCTTTACCCCCGGGCAGGACAGCGAGTACCTGCCCCACAACCACGAGAAGAACTTTGTGGTCTACCCCGGCACCCACGACAACACCACCATCGCCGGCTGGCTGACCGACACCGCCGCCCCCGGCGAGCGGGCCAAGGCGCTGGCCTATCTGGGCCTTACCGAGCACGACTCCCTCGAGACCCAGGTGCGCGGCTTTGTGCGCGGGGCGCTGGCCAGCCCGGCCCGGATCGCGGTGATCCCCCTGGCCGACTGGCTCGCCCTCGGGGCCGAGGCGCGGATCAACCAGCCCGGCGTGCTGGGCGGCAACTGGGGCTGGCGGGCCAAAGACGGCGTCTGCACCCCGGCGCTGGCAAAAGAGATCCGCGCCCTCTGCGCCGTCTTTGGCCGGGCCGAGCCGCTGCCGGAGGAACCGGAGAAACCGGACGAGCCGATCGAGCGCCCGGAGGAGGGCCCGGATGCGTGCAAAGAGCCGCCCGCCGCGGCAGGCGCGGCCGATAGGGCACCCACACCGCCCGCCAACAATGCCGCGGCCCACACCGTATAAAACGCCCGTTTTCCCCATATACTAATCCTGCCGAAAAAACCGGACAACCGCCTGCCGGGCCGCAAAACCGCCGCCCGGCGGCAGGAACCGCGGGCGGCAGTACCCGGCGGGCCCCCGGCCCGCCCCGCCGCCCCAACAAAGGGGGAAAACAACACCGTGACACGACCGGAACACAGCCCGCAGGCCCAGAACGAGGCGCTGCTGCAGGCGGTGGTGCGGGGCAGCGAGATGGGCAAGAACACCCTCGGCCAGCTGCTGCCCATGGCTGAGGACCGCGCCTTTAAGGCCGAACTGTACCGCCAGCAAAAGGAGTACCGGGCCATCAACCAGAAGGCCCACACCGCCCTGGCCGCGCTGGACAGCGAGGCCAAAGGCCAGACCCCGTGGGCCCGGATGGCCACCCACATGGGCATCGCCGCCGACACCCTGACCGACCGCAGCACCCACCACCTGGCCGAGATGCTGATCCAGGGGGCGGACCTGGGCAACGCCGACTGCGCCGCCGCCCAGAAGGACTGCCCCCACGCCAGCGTCGGGGCCAAACAGCTGGCCGACGAGCTCTGCCGCCTCGAGCAGCAGGGCGCGGAGGAGCTGCGCAGGTATCTCTGAGCGCATGCCCGCCTGACAGAAGCGCCCCGCGATCCTGCGCATTGCAGCCGCGGCCCGCGCCCGCATCCTTGCCAGCGCCCCGCCAGCCGACCTGCGAACTGACCCAACCACACAAAAACCCGCCGGGCCTCCCCTGCCATCAGGGAGGGCCCGGCGGGTCGCTTTTATGCTGGCATCCCGCACAAATTTAGCGGGCTGTCTTTGTGCAAAAGCGCCCAAAAGCGCCTTGTTCTATTCCGGCTGCTCCTGCTGCCACGGCTCGGCATCAAGGATCGAGCACTTCGCCGCCGCATCCCAGCGCTCCGGTTCGGTGTAGTACCGCTCCTCCACCCAGCGCTCGGCGGCGTGCATCCCCGCCTCGTCAAAGGCGAAGCGGGCGGTCTGGCACTGGGCGGGGTCGGTCTGCTCCTTACAGTAGGGCCCCGGCCAGACCGACGCCTCAAAGGCGGCCCCGTCCTCGCCGTCTACCACATCCACGCAGTACTGCAGCCCCCCGCGCGAGCCGCTGTAGTGCCTGTTCGCCTTCATAAAAGAAAACCCGGTCAGCTTGACAAACTGCGGCTGTTCGGCCAATGTCGCCGCCTCCTTTTGTGCGTTTTTGGGCGTATCGTAGGGCGCTTTTACCCCGGTTACAGCCGTTCGAGCATCCCGGCCACGATCGCGGTGGCCGTCTTGATATACTCGTCGATGCTGAAGTCCTTTTCCACGATCCGCTCGCGGCCCTCCTCGTCCGCCTCGTCGCTCATGGCGCGCAGAATCACGCAGGGCACCCCATTGCGGGCCGCGACCTGGCTGACCGCCGCGCCCTCCATCTCAACGCAGTCCGGCTCCACCGCCGCGGCGATGGCGTTTTTGGTGGCGGCGTCCCCCACAAAGCGGTCGCCGGTGGCGATCTTGCCCACCAGATACACCGTATCCGCCGCCTCGCAGGCCTCCATCGCCGCTTTCACCATCTCCGGGTCGCCGGTGTATTCCTTGAGGAAGGGGGCGCTCTGGCAGATCATCTCGACCTCGGCGTCGTGGTAAACCACCGTGCCGCCGATGACCACATCCCCGATGCCGATCTCGCTGCTCATGTTGCCCGCGATGCCGGAAAAGATGATCCGCTCGGCCTCGTACCGGGTGATCAGCACCTGGGTGGTGGAGGCCGCGTTGGCCTTGCCCATCCCGGCGCAGCAGACCACCAGCTGCTTGTCGCCCAAGCGCCCCTTGTGGTAGCGCACCCCGGCGTACTCCTCCTCGGTGCGGTCGGTCAGCTTTGCACAGAGCTGGGTCACTTCCTCGGGCATTGCGCCCATGATGCCATATACCATTGGTGTTTCCTCCTTGAAACGCTTGTTTTTCGTTGTTGTCCCACCGCCCGGCGCGGGCCGCGGGGCCTTATAGAAGATTCGCGTTACATCTTAGATTACACATTGAACAAGAACTCGATGATATCCCCGTCCTGCACCACATACTCCTTGCCCTCGGTGCGCTGCAGGCCCTTGGCCTTGACGGCGGCCATGCTGTAATCGCAGGCGGCAAAGTCCTCGTAGGCCACCACGCTGGCCCGGATGAAGCCGCGCTCAAAATCCGAGTGGATCTTGCCGGCGGCCTGCGGGGCCCTGGTGCCGCGGCGGATGGTCCAGGCGCGGCACTCCTTTTTGCCGTCGGTCAAAAAGCTGATCAGGCCCAACAGGTGGTAGCTGGCCTGGATGAGGTTGTCGAGGCCGGTGGCCTCGATGCCCATCTCGGCCAGAAAGGCCCGCTTTTCCTCGGGGGGGTAGTCGGCGATGTCCTCCTCGGTCTTGGCGCAGATGGGGATGCACTCGGCCCCCTCCTTTTCGGCCAGGGCCCGCACCGCCTGGTAGTGGGGGTTCTGCTCCATGCCGTCCATCAGGTCGTCCTCGCTGAGGTTGGCGGCGTAGATGATCGGCTTGCCGCTCAAAAGGCCCATCTCCCGCAGCAGGGCGAGGTTCTCGTCCGAGTCGTCCTCCGGCGTAAAGGTGCGGGCGTTCTCGCCGCGGCCGAGGTGCTCCTCGAGCGCGGCGAGCATCGCGGCGGCGGGGGCGGCCTTTTTGTCCCCGGTCTTGGCCGCCTTGGCAAACTTGGCGGCGCGGTTCGACACCACCTCGAGGTCGCTCAAAATCAGCTCGGTGTCGATCGTCTCGATGTCCCGCAGCGGGTCCACCGCGCCCTCGACGTGCACCACGTCGGTGCCCTCAAAGCAGCGCACCACATGCACGATGGCATCGCACTCCCGGATGTTTCCCAGGAACTTGTTGCCCAGCCCCTCGCCCTTGGAGGCCCCCTTGACAAGGCCCGCGATATCGACAAACTCGACGATGGCGGGCGTTTTTTTGTTGGTCTGCCAGATGTCGGCCAGCTTGTCCAGCCGCGCGTCCGGCACCGGGACGATGCCGGTGTTGGGGTCGATGGTGCAGAAGGGATAGTTGGCCGCCGCCGCGTTTTTGGTGCTGGTGATGGCGTTGAACAGGGTGCTCTTGCCCACGTTGGGCAGCCCGACGATGCCTAATTTCATATATCTTCATTCTCCTTTGTTTTCTCTGTATTTTCAAGGGTTTCCGGGTTTGGGGTCTTCGGTGTCTACTCCATTTTTACGCCATTTTGGTGCAGAACCGCGGCTCTCATTCAGATAACCCCATTCATTTCAAATTGCCGTACCGCTTGGTCCAGAGATTCGGTGGTCACATGGACGTACCGATCCATGGTGGTTTTGATGCTGCCGTGTCCCAGCAGCTTTTGCAGCACCTTGGGCTGCATACCGCTCTCAATCGCCCGCGTAGCATAGGTGTGGCGCAGCGCATGCATACAAAAGCGGGGTATCCCTGCTTCGTCGCAGAGCTTGTAGAGGTGGGTGTCATAGGAGCTGTTCTTTGCCGGTTCTCCGGTGCGCCAGTTGATAAAGACCAGATCACGCATCACCAGCTTTGCCATGCTGCCGCTTCGACGATCCATGTACTCCAAAGTCTGTTCCAGCACAGGAGAAGATTTTCGTTCTTCCCGGCTGTCCCACACTTCACGGAGAATACCATAGGCCGTGTCTGTCAGCGGAATGGTACGATAGCTGTTGGGCGTTTTGGGAGGCCCCGCCCGCCACGATTTTGTACCGTGCCGGAACTCCAGCGTTTTGTTCACCGTCAGCGTCCGTTTCTCGAAGTCAACGGCATCCCATGTCAGGCCGATCAGCTCGCCGGTGCGCAGTCCCGTTTCGAGGATCAGCGCATATTGGTTATAATTATGAGAGCGTCTGGCCGTTTCCAGAAAGATACGCTGTTCTTCGCGGGTGAGGAACTTGATGTCGTTTGCCGCACGGACAGGCTTGGTAAATCGAACACCGTCCATGGGATGCTTGGAGATGAGATCGTTCATCTTCGCCGCTTTCAGCATCGTCCCCATGGTGATGTACGCCTGACGGATGGTGGAGCCGGAATAATCGGCATCCATTTCGATGAATACCTTTTTGCAGTGCATGGGTTTCACATCCGTAAGTTTTATCCTGCCGATCACCGGCTGGATGTTGTGTTTGTATCTGTCACGGTAGTTGCGGAGCGTATTGGGAGCCAAATCTCCGACAATATTCTCGATCCAGAAATCAAACCACTCATCCACCGTAATATCGGTGCCGACAAAAACCTCCGCGTGTGCATCCGCATACTTTGCATCCGCGATCCAGTTTCTTGCTTCGGGAACCGTCTGGAAGTATTTCTCGTGCCGCTTACCGGCTCTGTCTACGAACCGGGCGCTGTACAATCCGTCCTTCCTCTGGTAGATACCCTTACCGCATTCTCTGCCTTTGAGATTCTTTCCCATGTATGAACTCCTTTCCCCAGAGAGAAAAGAGCACACCACTACACTTTAAGTATATCACAATGTGCTCTTTCTCTCAAGGTGAATTTGAAAACTTCTTGTAGCGTATCGCCGTTTTTCGCTCAGATCACCAGTTTGGAGCTGATGTACTGCTCAAACTCCTTGCGCTTGACCAGCTTCTTCGTACCAACGAACAGGACGAAGGGGCACTTGGGAGCGCGGAGCATACTGTCGATCTTGTTGATACCGATGTTGCTGTACTCGGCGGCCTCCTTGGAGGTGAGGGCCAGCTTGAGGTGAATGGGAACTCTTTCGATCTTATTGTTTTCCATGGTTTTGACTCCTTTCATCAATCAAAAAACGTAGACGGTTTGAATCGGTTTTTTCAGGGGGTAAGTAAAAACACACGCACTCTTGAAAAGTGGCTTTTGGAAAGCCTTGTATACAAAGGGTTTGCGAGGGGTTAATTGTCTACGCCCGACCTCTTTTTTCGGGCGTGTGCTGCCTTTTGCTTTCGGTGTACTTCGGCGGCACATTCCGCACAGTATTTAGCTCGTCCGGAACCGGCCATAAAGTATGCACCGCAGACCTTGCAGCGGCGGTTCCCTTTGGGACGGAGGATCGCGTCCTCCAATTCCGGCTCCAGCGGGAGAACTCCGCGCCGGAAGTGCTTGCAGATCAGACTGTAGGATATTGTCTGCGGACAGACGCAGGGATCGCCATCGTCCAGCAAAAGGCAGTTTCCATTGTCGTTGTTGCAGCATTGGCTGGTGAGTCTTCGGACACTTCGGGCTTGTCCGGGGGTGAGCCGCGGCAGCGTATTCGCCGGGTATTTCGTATTTGTAACTTCACTTTTCATCGGTTTCCTCCTTCGTGATGAGCTTGGCGTCTGCCGGGTAGTTCAGCGTGATAACCGCCGGTTTGCCAAGCCCTTGCTTCTTTCGATTGATCAGGCCGCTGTATTCCAGCTCGCGGAAAATCCGGGTAGCACACTGTCGGCTGCGGTGCAGCTTCTTCTGCGCCTGTTCCAGCGTAAAGTACAGACGAATCGTCCCATCCGGCTCAACATATCCGTTTTGCCGGGATACGCTTGCTCTGTCCAGCAGGAGCGCATATAACACCTTGGCATCGTTGCTGATGCCCCGCAGCTGTTCATCCTGCAGCAGAAATCGTGGCAGCGGTATGTAAGAAGCCGCCGGGCTTTTCACAGTAAACTTGTAAAAACTTTTCATAACGCCTCCATCCCATCCATCCTATCTAATCCGGTATTGATTGGATTGATGGATGATTCTCTTGAGAGTTTATTTATTTCTTATTTATTAGGGACTGAATTTCATCCCCGGTGGCCGTTCCAAAAACCGATGTCCAGAAATCCAATCACGGAACGCTCCGGAGTGTCAGATTATCCATCGTCTGAAAATCCGGTGACGGAAAATCCACACACGGAAAATCCCGTTATGGCGGAATTTCATCTTTCTGGCTCTGTTTCAGCAGCTGCCAGATCTCGGCTTGTCTGGCTTTCAGCTCGGCAACATCGTCTGCATAGAATCGCCCGGTCTGATTGATACGGCGGCAGATGTGATTGATGTTAGCAGCCGCGTTGCTGACGGCAGCGGCCAGCTTTTTCTGCTCGGTGTAATCCACCTTGATGATGTAGCCGTCAATCGCCATCTTGCGAAGATAGGCTCCCATGTTTTTGGTGCCAAGCTGCTCCATCTTTTTCTGGATTAGTTGACGTTCCTGCTCGGTGACACGGAACTCAATGCGGACTGGTCTGGTACGATTTTTCATCATTCAATTCCCCCATTTTGAAAATAAAAAGCACCCTCGGTTTTGAAATCGAGAGCGCGTGATAACGAAGATGATTCAGTTTTTTAGAGAATAGCAAGCAAATCCGGTGTCCGTACACTCGGAGATTTTGGGAATATCCCAAGCCCTTATAATGTTTACTTTGATAACGAAATCGTAATTAGTTTCATAGCAAAAGTTTTCTTGCTCTGTTGACTTTGACAACGAAATTGTCTATAATATCTTTGAGTTGGTATCGTGAGGTGATCGAAATGGATTACATGGCCGAGCTTGCCGCCATTGCTCAGGAACATGGCGGCATCATTGAAACGAAAACTGCCATAGCGCACGGCATCTCTAAAGCTATGCTTTATAAACTGTGCAGAGAAGATAAAATTCATAGAATCGTTCAGGGACAGTACATTCTTCCTGACGATATGCAGGATGAGCTGTTGTCCATCAGCAAGCGTTCCAATCAGATCATTCTTTCCCACGAAACCGCCCTGTTCCTTCATGGCATTTCGGATCGGACACCCTTTGAGCATACGATCACGGTGCCGTCCGATTACACGGTATCGGCAGCAATCAAGAACGAGTGCAAGGTCTATTACATCAAACCAGAGTTGTTTGATCTTGGCCGGACTACACTGAACACACCTGCCGGAAACGAAGTGCCGGTGTATGACCTTGAGCGCACAATCTGCGACATGATCCGCAGCCGCAACAAAGTCGGTACGGAAACATTTCTTGCCGCTTTGAAGCTCTACGCCGCCAGCCCTAAAAAGGATTTGAATAAACTTCACTCTTATGCGAAGAAAATGCGCGTGGCAAATGTCCTGCGGCAGTATTTGGAGGTGCTTCTGTGAGCAAAGCAATGAGTCTGAAAGCGAAGATCCGCAACATCGCAAAACAGAAGAATATTCCGGCACAGGTCATTCTGCAGAACTATATGTTCGAGCGTTTGCTGGTGCGCTTGTCCGCCTCTGAATACAAAGAGAAGTTTGTTTTGAAGGGCGGTATGCTGGTGGCGGCCATCGTCGGTCTGGACAACCGGGCAACGATGGACTTGGACACCACATTGAAAAACCTGCCCCTCACACCGGATGCGATCCGCAGTGCGTTGGAGCAGATTTGTGCAATTCCTCTTGACGACGGCGTGGTATTTGAAATCGGGACCATATCGCCCATCCGAGAGGATGACATTTACGGCGGCTACCGCGTCATGCTGAAGGCCCGGTTCGACACTATGCTGACTCCGATGAGTATTGATGTGTCCACCGGCGATGCCATCACGCCTCACGCGGTGCAGTACAACTTCTCCGAGATTTTTGATGATGAGAAGTCCTACGAACTGTGGGCGTATAACATTGAAACCGTCATGGCGGAAAAAGTGGAAACCATCCTGCGGCGCGGTGTGTTCAATACCCGCCCCAGAGATTTTTATGATGCCTACATACTGACCACAACACAGAAATTTGATAAAGCTGTGTTTGCTGAGGCGCTGAGTGCAACGGCCAAGCATCGCGGCACTGCAGAGCAGATCGCAGATGTCCCCGGAATACTGCACAACATCGAAGAAAGCCCGGAACTCCGCGCCATGTGGGATAAATACCGCAAGCAGTTCGCTTACGCGCAGGATATTACCTACGAGCAGATTATGGATGCTGTGAGGACCTTGGTCGGGTAATTATTATCAGCGACCCCAACTCGAAATTGTGGAGCAGGTTCCACCTCAGGGGTGCGAATGGGCGTACTAACCCCTTGGTTTACAACGCTTCCTAAATCGTCTTTTCGACAGACTACGACAGCATTCTACAAAGGAGCAGTGATCATGAACAAACAACAGCTTGCCAATAAAATCTGGGAATCCGCAAATAAAATGCGTTCCAAAATTGAGGCTAACGAATATAAAGACTACATTCTCGGTTTTATCTTCTATAAGTTTCTCTCTGACAAAGAAGTGAATTTTCTAAAAAAGGACGGATATGAAGAAGCTGACCTCCAGGAACATGTACATGAAAACAACGAGGAACTTGTTGATTATTGTCAGCAGCATCTGGGATATTTCATCGCCTATGATAATCTTTTCTCGACATGGCTGGATAAGGGAAATAGCTTTACCGTTGACAATGTGAGAACCGCTCTCTCTGCATTCAATCGTTTAATCAGCGATACGCAGAAAAAGGTGTTCAGCAAAATCTTTAATACACTGGAAACTGGTCTGAGCAAACTCGGTGACAGCACCAGCAATCAGACAAAAGCTATCCGCGATTTGATTCAGCTGATCAAGGATATTCCCACCGACGGCAGACAGGACTATGATATTTTGGGCTTCATCTACGAATATCTAATCAGCAACTTTGCTGCAAATGCCGGAAAGAAGGCCGGTGAGTTCTATACACCTCATGAAGTGTCTCAGCTTATGTCCGAGATTGTCGCAAATCACTTGAAGGATCGCGAGAAAATCGAAATATATGATCCTACGAGCGGTTCCGGCTCTCTTTTGATCACCATCGGCAAGAGTACTGCCAAGTACCTGAAGAACAAAGACAGCATCATGTACTATGCGCAGGAGCTAAAAGAAAACACATACAATCTGACCCGTATGAATCTTGTTATGCGCGGCATCAATCCGGCCAATATCTTCACTCGCTGTGGCGATACGCTGGAGCAGGACTGGCCTATGTACGATGATGTCACGCAGACATATAACCCGTTGTATCTGGATGCTGTGGTTTCCAACCCGCCTTATTCACAGCACTGGGACCCGTCTCACAAGGAAACCGATCCCCGTTATCGCTATGGTATGGCACCAAAAGGAAAAGCGGACTATGCCTTCCTGCTTCATGACCTGTACCATGTAAAACCAGATGGTATTATGACCATCGTCCTCCCTCATGGTGTCCTGTTCCGTGGTGATGCTGTTGGAGGTGCTGATGGACTGGGCGAAGGCGAGGGGCGTATGCGCCGAAATCTGATCGAAAATAACAACATCGAAGCAATTATCGGACTGCCCGCAAATATTTTCTATGGCACGGGCATTCCCACCATCATTATGGTTTTACGGCAAAAACGCGAAGCTTCTGATGTGCTTTTTATCGACGCTTCCAAGGGATTCACCAAAGTTGGTAAGACCAACAAACTGATGGCATCCGATATCAAGAGGATTGTGGACGCTGTTGCTGCCCGTCCTGAAAGTATTGAAAAATTTGCCCGGCTGGTCTCCAAGGAAGAGATTCGCCGCAATGGATATAATCTGAACATTCCCCGTTATATCGATTCATCCGAAGCGACAGAAACTTGGGATATTTACGCCACCATGTTCGGCGGCATTCCCAACCATGAAATTGATCTTCTGGAACAGTATTGGACTGCGTTCCCACAGCTGAGGAGTGTTCTGTTTGCCACCGATGTAACCCCATATTCAGCTTTGACAGTTAAAAATATAAAAGAAGCCATCGAAGGCAGTGCCGATGTGCAAGCGTTCATTGCAGCACATCAGTCGGCGTTCGCGGATTTTGATACATATCTGGATGGCGAACTGATCGAAAAAATGATGGACCTGAATGTCTCCAAGGCCGAGGATACCATTACACAAAATATCTTTGTCCGTGTTGCACCGCTTCCTCTGATAGACAAGTATCAGGCTTATCAACTGTTGGATGACAAGTGGAACATGATTTCCACCGATCTTGAAATTATCCAGACGGAAGGTTTTGCCGCCACAAAGCAGGTAGACCCCAATATGGTCATCAAAAAGAAAGACGATAAGGAAGAAGAAGTACAGAACGGCTGGGTAGGCCATGTCATTCCCTTTGATCTGGTGCAGACTACGCTTCTGCGGGAAGATTATGAAGCACTCAAGGCAAAAGAATCCAGATTGGACGAAATAGCCGCCGAGCTGACAGAAATCATAGATTCCATTGATGAGGGTGATCGCGGCGAGTTCCTGAATGATGACAATACTGCATTTGTACCTAAAGAGTTTGCAGCAAAACTTGCGGAAATCTATGCAGATATTTCTTCTCCGGAACTTACTGCCCTGCAGGGATATGTTGCATTGATAGATGCTAAAGCCGGAAAGGCGGCCAAACTGCAATATATCTTTGAGCATAAGGAAGTGAACTGGGAGTCCGTAGATGGAAATGCCCCGTATGCCAAGGGCAAAGTCGCGGCATATATGAAAACGCTGCGCGAGGCATATTCCTTCCCGGAAGAGTCCTTTGAGGCGAAGATGGTCTGTGCCGATAAGCTGATGGCAGAAGAAAAAGCCGTCAAAAAGGATGTCAAGGAAAGATCCTATACGCTCCACATGAAAACCAAAGAAACCATTGAAGGGCTGAGTGATGAGCAGGTTCTTGACCTCCTGCGCCTGAAATGGATTGTTCCGCTGTGCGCGTCTCTCCGTGCCATGCCGGAGGCAATCATTGACACACTGGAAAAGGCGGTACAGGCGTTGGCGGACAAGTATGTCGTCACTTATTTGGAATTGGACGAGCAGATTCAGAAATCCGAGGAAGCGCTTTCTTCCATGATTGATGAACTGACAGGAAACGAGTATGACATGAAGGGGTTGGAGCAATTCAAGTCTCTTTTAACGGGTGAATGATATGGTAGAGAAAAATAACGCACCACAGATACGAATATCGCGGTTTACTAAAGAATGGAATAATGCATTATTGAGCTATTATCTGGAAACATCAAAGACCAAAAATTTTGATGAGTCTTTCAAAAAAGAGGATGTGCTTTCTGTCTCCGGAGATGCTGGTGTTGTTAACCAGATGGAATACCAAGGGAAGAGCTTTGCCGGAGCTTCTCTTACTAATTATGGAGTCGTATCAACCGATGATGTAGTTTACACAAAATCTCCTCTTAGATATCAACCTTACGGAATTATAAAAACGAACATAGGAAAACCGGGAATTGTTTCCGCCTTGTATGCAGTATACCATCCGAAAGACACCGTATATGCACCGTTTGTCCAAACCTATTTTAACCTGGATAAAAGATTAAATGGTTATTTGCTCCCTGTTGTTAGCAAAGGAGCAAAAAACACTATTAACGTTGGTGATGATGCTGTCTTACTCGGTACAGTATGTTTTCCAGAATACGACGAACAACAAGCTGTTACAAACATTTTTTCAAATCTGGAAAAACTAATCGTTCAAAGTAAATCTAAACTCGAAAAACTCCATGCTCTAAAAGCCTCTATGCTGGAAAAGATGTTCCCGAAAGGTGGTGCAGATGTACCGGAAGTGCGTTTTAAGGGATTCGATAAACCATGGAGAACTATATTCCTTAAAGATATCGCTTCCGAGATAATCCGTACGGATAAGACTTCTAAAGCTCCAATTATGATGATAACAGCGGCAAATGGTTTTATTGATCAATCAGATAGATACTCGTTCAATAATGCTGGACAAAGCCTTGCTAAGTATATCGTTTTGAAGAAAGGTGAGCTGGCTTATAATCATGGCGCATCAAAGCTTCGTCCGTATGGTTCGTGTTTTGCTTTAGAAGTGGATGAAGCAAGAATACCATATGTGTATCATTGTTTTACTATAAGCGAGCACAACCCCTATTTTGTATCCAGGGTTTTGAACAATAAAGAAACAGAAAAGCAGTTACGTAAGCTCGTTACCTCGGGAGCACGAATGGATGGTTTGCTTAATATTTCATACGAAGAATATACAACCGTAACTATTCAGTTGCCCGAGCGGGATGAGCAGGATAGAATTGCAGAGTATTTTGAGAACATCGAGAATTTGATTGTTCTTTGTCAGCAAGAGCTTGATAAATTACAATCTGTCAAAAAAGCTCTGCTTGAGAAAATGTTTGTCTGATACAGGAGGCAAGCTATGGTTTTTGAACAGGAAGCTGTTTTTGAAACGGCGCTTATCAACTTACTGACAGAAAAATATGGCTGGGAGCTGGAAATTCTGCGCTACAAAACGGAAGAGGAGCTGATCCAGAACTGGAAACAGATCCTCTTTGAAAACAACCGGGATGTGGATCGGCTGAACGATGTTCCGCTGACCGACGGAGAAATGCAGCAGATTCTTGACCAGATTACCCGGCTGCGCACGCCGCTGAAACTCAACGGTTTTATCAATGGTAAAACCGTTGCTGTCAAGCGCGACAATCCTGCGGACGAACTGCATTTTGGTAAGGAAGTCAGTCTGAAAATCTATGACCGTCAGGAAATCGCCGCCGGTCAAAGCCGTTATCAGATTGCCGAACAGCCGGTGTTCAAGGCAAGAAACTCTGTTTTGCCCAACCGCCGTGGCGACTTTATGCTGTTGATCAACGGTATGCCGTTGATTCACTGTGAACTGAAACGCAGCGGTGTGGATGTCAGCCAAGCCTACAACCAGATCGAAAAATATGCACACGAGGGTGTTTTCTCCGGATTGTTTTCCCTTGTGCAGATTTTTATTGCCATGCAGCCGGATGAAACGGTCTATTTTGCCAACCCCGGCCCAGACGGAAAGTTCAACAAAGACTTTTACTTCCACTGGGCGGACGCCAACAATGAGCCATTGAATAACTGGAAGGACATTGCACAGTATCTGCTTTCCATCCCTATGGCGCACCAGCTGATCGGCTTCTATACCGTTGCCGATGATACCGACGGCATTTTGAAGGTTATGCGCAGCTATCAGTATTATGCGACTTCTCGTATTACCAGCCGCGTTGCTATGCGCCGTTGGGCTGATAAAGATCAGATGGGCGGCTACATCTGGCACACCACCGGTTCCGGAAAAACATTGACCAGCTTCAAATCCGCACAGTTGATTGCGGCTTCCAAGGATGCCGACAAGGTTGTATTCCTGATGGACAGAGTCGAACTGGGCACGCAGTCCCTGTTGGATTATCGCGGGTTTGCTGACGATACGGACTCTGTACAGGCCACAGAAAACACGGATATTCTCGTGGCAAAACTGCGGAGCGATGACCCCGCAAACACGTTGATTGTCACCTCCATTCAGAAAATGAGCCGTGTGGAAGAAGAAAACGGCTTCAATGCGCACGACATCGAATTGATCCAGAACAAACGGGTCGTATTCATCATTGATGAAGCTCATCGCGATGTATTTGGCGAAATGCTGCGTACTATCAAAGCAACTTTCCCGAACGCCATGTTTTTTGGCTTTACCGGCACACCAATCCATGATGAAAATCAGAAGAAAATGAGCACTACTTCGGATGTGTTCGGCAATGAGCTGCACAGGTACAGTATTGCAGACGGCATCCGGGACAAGAATGTCCTGGGCTTTGATCCATACATGGTGCCAACATACAAAGAGCGTGATCTTCGGAAAGCCGTTGCACTTGAAAGAGCTAAGGCAATGACTGAGGCAGAAGCGTTGGCAGATCCTAAAAAGAAAAAAGTCTATCTGCATTATATGGATCACACAAAAGTGCCGATGGCTGGATATGTCCAGGCGGATGGCAACTATTTGAAAGGTATTGAAGATTATCTGCCTATTTCTCAGTACGAACGCGAAGAGCATCAGTGCGCCGTAGTGGATGATATTCTGGATAATTGGACAACCCTAAGCCATGGCAGCAAGTTCCATGCGATTTTTGCTACCAGCAGCATTCCGGAGGCAATCCAGTATTATAAGCTGTTTAAAGCGAAGGGCAATCTGAAGGTTACCGCTTTGTTTGACCCCAGTATCGATAACAATGGCAATGGGCTTTTCAAAGAAGAGGGCATTGTTGAAATCATCGAAGATTACAATACCAGATACGGTATGAAGTTCCAGATGGCGACTTATGCAACCTTCAAAAAGGACATTTCCTATCGTCTGGCACACAAAGAACAGTACAAGGGAATTGAACACACTCCCGACCAGCAAATCGATTTGCTGATCGTTGTCGATCAGATGCTGACAGGTTTTGACTCCAAGTGGATCAACACGCTATACTTGGATAAGATTTTGGTTTACGAAAAGCTGATTCAGGCATTTTCCCGCACTAACCGCCTCTACGGTCCGGAGAAGCCCTTTGGCACGATTCGTTATTATCGTAAGCCGTATACAATGCAGAGAAACATCGAAGAAGCGTTCAAGCTGTATTCCGGTGATAAGCCTCTTGGCTTGTTTGCAGATAAATTGGAATATAACCTCGGAAAGATGAACGACTTGTTTGATGATATAGAGGCAATTTTCCGAGCCGCCGGAATTGAAAACTTCGAAAAACTGCCTGTTGATCATGCGGAACGGGGACAATTCGCCAAACTGTTTAAACAGCTTAACAACTATCTCGAGGCTGCTAAGATACAGGGCTTCACTTGGGATAAGCTGTCCTATGAATTTAAGAACGCTGGCAGCAAAGTGACCGTTGATCTGCACTTCGATGAAACCACCTACTTGATTCTTGCTTTGCGTTATAAGGAATTGTTCTCCGGTGGTAGCGGAGGAGCTGGTGTTGAGGATGTGCCGTATGAAATCGACTCCTACCTGACGGAAATCAATACCGGTGTAATTGATGCAAACTATATGAACTCTCGGTTCAAAAAGTACATCAAGGCTTTGCAGGATGGCGCGGAAACTGCCGCTGTGCTGTATGAGCTTCACAAGTCGTTTGCAACGCTCACGCAAGAGGAGCAGAAATATGCAAACATCTTCCTCCACGATGTCCAGAACGGTGATGTGGTAGTTGACGAAGGAAGAACGCTCCGTGATTATATTACAGAGTATATGACCAGTGCTAAAAATGACCAAATCCATCGTTTTTCTACTGCCATCGGAGTTGATGAAACGATACTGCGTAGTTTTATGCAGTCGAAGATCACAGAAGCCAATATCAATGAGTTTGGTAAATTTGACACATTGAAGGCAACCGTGGATCAGGAAAAGGCGAAAGCTTTCCTTGAAATGATGGAGGGCAAACCTATCAAGAAATTCCAGATCAACATGAAGATTGACCAAATGCTGAGAAGGTTTATTCTTGAAGGCGGATTTGATATTTCATAAACGGCCAAGCAAAGAGCGAGGTGTATAGCATGCGATTTGGCACATTTTTACTTCGTATTGACGGCACAAGAGAGGCCGAGTTGGATGACCTAAAGCGAGTATGTGATATAGGACCCAAAACGTTTCAGCCGGACGGTCAGAAAAATCTGTATGTCATTGATACATGTGTCATTGATGAACGTTTTTTCTGGTTGGCATGTGATTATGATGATGCAGTCAGTTTTCGCGATTATGTGGTAAATCAGGATACCGGCGAATTGGAGCCAAATCCACGAAACAAGAGCCAAGTGGAGCCTCGGCAACAATTTTTTGCGTGCTATGACACTCATACACATTTCCTGTATATCAATGACCTCACGCGGCGGAAAACGCTGAAGGACTACCTCTCATATGCACTACAGAAAGAATTTGAAATCAACAATGTCTACGCATCAGTTGATGAATTTTGCAATCATGTAAAATTTATCCGTGGGTTCCGATATACGCAAGTTCGCAATCTGTTTTCTCAAAATGGCGATATTTTCAACCAAGTATCAGACCTCTGGGGACTGGACACTCCTGAAAAAATTCAGCTGAAAATTACCTATGGCGATATTCCTGTACATACCGGGCGCGCCCTAATTGATCGTTTTCATCGGGACAAGAACCAATTTGAGGATGTCATTATCATCGGGTGTGACGATGCTGGCGTTGAGCAAACTTTCGACTTCTCTTCCGTGATCAAGCGTGTCGAGATTTTTCCACGCAAAGACGAAAACGAGCACTATGATCCACCGGAGATCCAGCAACTGTTGTTGGCAGAATTGAGGAAGTAAGCATGTATAAACGACATCGAAATGCTGGAGCCTCCATATTTGTGACAATCTTGGTTGTAGCGTTTTTATTGGATGCAGATTATTCAAAAATATCCGAGGCTGCAATTTCTGTAGTTTCCATTGCTCTGGCAGTGTATATCGGTGCCGCATCTGTCATCCTCGGAAGTGACTTCGCGGACAAATTAAAGCGGCAACGGGATATTGAAATTAAGACGAAAACTGGTTTGGGTGTCTTGGCATCCTATTTACGCATAGCAGGTTTTTGCGGTTTAGCAACCATAGCAATCAGTGCTGTCTATCTTCTAGATATGGACTTTCAAGCAATACAGGAAATGCTCGTTCAATGGCAGTACGGTACATTTTGGCTTGCGATTATACCAAAAGTCTTATCCGCATTGTCGTGCGCTCTATTTGCTGTCAATGTTTTTTTCATTTGGCTGATACTGGTCTTTTTGATAAACTCCATGACAAAATCCGTATAAGTTAAAAGACTTCGATGGTTAAATTAAGAACCCCAGAGGCTCTAAACTATCCCAACGGGATTTAAGCTATTAGTCTTGTCATAAATACGCACAAGCAAAAACAAACGGCGCGAAGGTGGTTTCATCTATATTCTCCCCGAAAGGCAACAAAGCAACAGGCATGACCAAAGCCAGTCATGCCTGTTGTCGTTCATTTTCGCTTGTGTAGTGGTGGCCTTTTTGCCCTGTAAATCCGTTAAATTTTCTACTCCATTTTTACGCCATTGGCGTATGGATCCGCAGTGAAAACCGGTGGGTTTTATTCTGCCCGGTCTTCTATAAAAGTCAATGTTTTCAAGCGTCAGCGGCTTTCATCACAGAGGCGGAGATCCTTATGAAACCGGCTCGGATACGCCGATACCTAATTTCATGGTTTTCTCACGTCTCCTCGATCTGGTCGGTGGTTCGGTTTATCGTTGCGGTTTTCACCGTGGATGTACCTGCTCATTGTAGCATACCGGCCCCGATTGCACAAGAGCGCCGCTCACGCCATCTTGCTGTTTTTGTCCTTGACAAGCGGCACCAAAGGCCATATGATTCAAATCAAACGACCACCACAAAAGGGGGATGCCATCACGATGGAACGCTACCATTATACCGAGGCGGACTTCGCCTCAAAATCCGCGGCCCAAACAAGCCTGTTGCGGCTGCTGGACCCCCTGAAGCCCTTTTACAGCCCCGGCGGCGCGCGGGTGGAGCTGGGGGCCACCAGCGCCCACTACGAGAACGACGCGATGCCGATGGAGGCCTTTGCCCGGCCGCTCTGGGGGCTGGTCCCCTTTTGGGCGGGCGGCGGGCGGGACGCCGGGTTTGAAGCGCTGATCGCCGCCGGGCTGACCCACGGCCCCGACCCCGCCCACCCCGACTACTGGCACACCTGCCGGGACTTTGACCAGAAGTTCTGCGAGATGCCGGCCATCGCCTACGGGCTGCTGTTTGCGCAAAAGCGGGTGTGGGACCCGCTCTCGGCCAGGGCGAAGGACGATTTGACCGAGTGGCTGTGGGAGATCGACCGGCATGAGTGCTGCGCCTGCAACTGGCAGTGGTTCGCGGTGCTGACCAACCTGGCATTAAAGGTGGTGGGCCGCCCCTACAGCCGGGAGCGGATCGAGAGCGGCCTTGCCATGATGGAGGACTACTACGACGCGGGCGGCTGGTACCGGGACGGCGCGGGCGGCGAAAAGGACTATTACAACCCCTTTGTAATGGTGTCCTTCGGGCTGCTCTACGCCATCTTTATGCAGCGGGAGGATCCTGAGCGCTGCGCGCAGTTTCGCCAGCGGGCGCACGAATTTGCGCAGGACTTCCTGCACTGGTTCGCAAACGACGGCGCGGCCATCGCCTACGGGCGCTCGATGACCTACCGGTTTGCGCAGGCGTCTTTTTTTGCGGTGAGCCTTTTGGCGGGTGAGGAGGTGCTGCCGCTGCCGGTGCTGAAAGGGCTTTTGGTGCGGCATCTCGTCTGGTGGCTCAATCGGCCCATTTTTGACAACGCCGGGGTGCTGAGCATCGGCTACGGCTACCCCAACCTGCAGATGGCCGAGAGCTACAACGCGCCGGGCAGCCCCTACTGGGCCTTTTTCAGCTTCGCCTTTCTGGCTTTGCCGGACGATCACCCCTTCTGGGCGGCCGCGTGCGCGCCGCTGCCCGCGCTGTCCCCCTGCCGCTACCTGCCCCACGCCAACATGATTTTGCAGCGGGACGCGGGCAATGTGGTGGCCCTGGTGCCCGGCCGCACCGAACTGGACGAGCACAGCCACACGGTGGAAAAGTACTGCAAGTTCGCCTATTCCAGCCGGTTCGGCTTCTCGGTGAGCCGCGCGCCCTACACCCTGGCCCAGACCGCGCCGGACAGCATGCTCTGCTTCAAGGTGGGGCGGCTTTTCTATGTCAAGGATGTGGCCGAGCCGGACTACATCATCGGGGAGGAGGGGATCACGGTCCGCTGGTCCCCCCTCGAGGGCATCCGGGTGACCACCCGGATCCTGCCCACCCCGGAGGGGCATCTCCGGGAGCACACCATCGAGAGCGAGTTTGCCTGCGAGGCCTACGACTGCGGCTTTGCCCTCCCGGCGGACGACCGGCAAGAGACCGCCCGCGCCGCCGAGGGCCCCGCCGCTACCGTGCGCTGCGAGAGGGACTTTTGCACCGCCGTCTCCCTTGAGGGGGGCGGCCGGGGCGAGGTGCTGATCCCCGACCCCAACACCAACCTCATCTGCCCCAAGACGGCGATCCCGATGGCGGTGTACGCCATCCACAAGGGGCGCCAGCGGGTGCAGACGCGGTTTGACTATCTGCGCCCGGCGGCGGGCCCGGCGGGCGAGGTGGGCTCAGCTCCCGCAAACGCCGCGGGGTGGCAGGGATGAGGGCCGTTTGCGGCGGCCCCGCCGCGCCCAAGGCGGATGACGGGGTCTGGATGACCCTGCCCGCGCTGGCGGGGCGGACGCCCGTTACTCTCTTCCGCACCGAGGGAGAGCCCTGCCCCGCGCCGCTTGACGGGATCCCACAGAACCTGCATCTGCTGGCCCGGCTCTGGATCGAGGTTCCCGAGGGCGGCGGGGTACTGCGGCTCAGCGCTGACGACTACGCCCACGCCTGGCTCGACGGCCGGTGGCTGGGCCAGGGCCCGGCCCCGGGGCGGCCGGGGATGGCCTGGTATCAGGAATACCCGCTGCCCGCCGGGCGGCGGCTGCTGGCGGTGCACCTCTACTATCAGGGGCTGCTCAACCGGGTGTGGCAGAGCGGGGACGGCCGCTGCGGGGTCTGGGCGCAGCTCTGCCCGAGCCGGACGGCTGGGGCGGCTGGGGCAGCTACGCCGGACAGCCCCGACGCGCCGGGCCCATCGGGCGGGGAGGCCCGCGATCTGACCGAGGGCTGGCGGTATCAGCGCTGCCGCGCCTACACCGGCCAGCCCACCGGCTACGACACCCAGTTTACCGAGCAGTTCGACAGCCGCCTCTGGCCCGAGGGCTGGGAGCAGCCGGGGTATGACGATGCCGGTTGGCCCACCCTCTGCCCGGCGGGCTGGGGCCGGGCGATGCGCCGCCAGCCCACCGCGCCGCTCTGGCGGGGCCGGGCCGACCCGGTGTCCCGCCGCGCCGTGCCGGGCGGGGTGCAGCTGGACCTTGGCCGCGAACGCACCGGCACCCTGCACGCGGTGGTGCGCGGCCATGCGGGCCAGCGGCTGACCCTGCGCTACGGCGAGGAGCTGGACGAGGCGGGCCGGGTGCTCTGCCCGCTGCGCTGCGGCTGCGATTATGAGGACGGCTGGACCCTTGCCGAGGGGAAAAACCGGCTGCACGCCTTTGACTACAAGGGCTTCCGGTATGTCGAGCTGCTGGCCGAGCCCGCTCTCACGCCGACCGAAACGGCGGCCCTGCCCCTGGCCGAAGCGGCCGCCCCGACACTGGCCGAAGAAGCCGCCCCAACACTCACCGAGTGCTGGGTGTGGGAGCGGCACTACCCCCTGCCCGAGGACGCCTGCACCCTGCGCTGCGAGACGGACGAGCTGGAACAGATCTTCACCCTCTGCAAAAACGCGGTGCGCTGCGGCAGCCAGGAGGGCTATCTCGACTGCCCCACCCGCGAAAAGAGCCAGTACCTCGGGGACGCGGTGATCACCGCCCGCGCGCAGGTCTGGCTGACCGGCAAGACCGACCTCTTACGCAAGTGCATCGGGGACTTTGCCGCCACGGCAGAGCTCGCCCCCGGCCTGCTGGCGGTGGCGCCGGGCGCGCTGCGGCAGGAGGTGGCGGATTATTCGCTGCTCTTTGCCGCCCTGCCCCTGACCGATTACGCCTTTACCGGCGACCTCGCCTTTTTGCGAAGCTGCTGGCCGGTGGTCTGCGGGGTGGCTGAGCGGTTTGCCGCCTACCAGCGGCCGGACGGCCTGCTCGAAACGGTGACCCACGCCTGGAACATGGTCGACTGGCCCGAACCTTCGCGGGACGGCTACGACTTTGCCCTCACCCGCCCGGCGGTGGCCCCCGGCTGCCACAATGTCATCAACGCCCTCTGGGTGGGCATGCTCGCCATGCGGGAGCAGATGGCCCGGCTGCTCGGCCTTGACCCGGCGGGCGCGGGGGCGGCAGAAACGGCCGATGGAGCCGGAACCGGAACCCCCGCAGCCCCCCTGCCCCGCAGCGAGGCGGCCGCCGCGGCCTTCCGCCGGGCCTTTTACCGGCCGGAGCAGCGGCTGTTTGCGGACAGTGAAACGAGCCGCCACTGCTCGATCCACGCCAACGCCTTTGCGGCCTGCTTTGGGCTGATGCGCCCGGAGGATGCCGGGATGGCCGACGCCTACGAGGCGCTGCTCTTTGCGCCGGGCCGGTACTGCGGGCCCTACGCCGCAACCTTTGCCCTGTGGGGGCTGGCCCGGCTGGGCCGGTTCGACGCCGTCTACCGCTACCTGACCCGCACCGACCCCCACGGCTGGCGCAACATGCTGCGCGAGGGGGCAACCAGCTGCTTTGAGGCCTTTGGCAAGGAGCAGAAATGGAACACCAGCCTCTGCCACCCCTGGGCGGCCGGGGCGCTGCCGGTGCTGGTCGAGGCGCTGGCCGGGCTGCGGCCCGACCCCGCCGCCCCGGAGGGCTTCGTCTTTGCCCCCCGCCTGCCCGACGCCTTGGGCGGCTTTGCCCTGACCGTGCCCTTCCGCGGCCGGCGGCTGCGGGTGGAAAAGCCCGTGCCCGGCCAGCCCGCGGCCCTGACGATCGAGCCCGCCCCCTGACGATATGACCCGCTCCCGAACCGGGAACAGAAAGTGAGGAAGACACTATGCTGTACCCTAAGATGAACGAGGCCCGCATGCTGCTGGAGCTTGGCGGGGTGTGGGATTTTCAGCCCGCCGGGCCGGACAGCTGGCCCGAGGGCTGGGCCAGCGCGCCGCTGCCCGCGCCCCTCTCGATGGCGGTGCCCGCCGCCTACAACGACCAGAAGGACGACATCGACCTGCGCAGCCACTACGGCTGGGCGGTCTACCAGCGGGTGTTCACCCTGCCCCGCGCGATGGCCGGGCAGCGGATGGTGCTGCGGTTTGCGGCGGTGACCCACGCGGCCGAGGTGTTTTTGAACGGCCAGCGCCTGGGCCAGCACAAGGGCGGCTTTCTGCCCTTTGAGTTTGAGATTTCCGAGGCTGTGCAGCCCGGCGAAAACCGGCTGACCGTGGCGGTAGACAACCGGGTCAACTATTCCACCCTGCCGGTGGGCAATGAGAACAGCATCGCCTTTTTCGGCTCGGACAACCCCGGCATCCCCTCGATCGAGCTGGCCAAGAGCCGGGCCAAGCCCCAAAACCGCCCCAACTTTGACTTTTTCAACTACGCCGGCATCATCCGCCCGGTGCGCATCTACACCACCCCCGCCGCGTACATCGAGGACATCGCGATCGTCCCCTCCTATGAGGGCAGTACCGGCTACGCCGATTACACGGTGACCGCGGTGGGCAGCGCGCCCGTCCATACGGCGGTGCTGGACGCCGCGGGCAAGACGGTGACCGAGGCCGAGGGGGCCAGCGGGCGGATCGCCATCCCGGACGTGACCCTCTGGCAGCCCGGCAGCGCCTACCTCTACCGGCTGCGGGTGACGATGGGCGAGGATGTTTACGAGCAGCCGTTCGGGGTGCGCACGGTGCAGGTGGAGGGCACCCGCTTTCTCATCAACGGGCGGCCCTTCTACTTCAAGGGCTTTGGCAAGCATGAGGACAGCTTTTTCCGCGGCCGCGGCATGGACGAGTGCCTCAATGTCAAGGATCTCTCGATGATCCGGTGGCTCGGGGCCAACTCCTTCCGCACCAGCCACTACCCCTACGCCGAGGAGATGTACGATCTGTGCGACCGCGAGGGCATCGTGATCATCGACGAGGTCCCGGCGGTGGGCATCGGCGCGGGGCCGGACACCGACCCCTACAAGACCATGCGGATCAGGGAGCACCACGAGCAGGTACTCCGGGAGATGATCGCGCGGGACAAAAACCACCCCAGCGTCGTCATGTGGTCGATCGCCAACGAGCCGGACACCGAGCATTTTCCGCAGTCCGCCTACGACTATTTCCGCCCGCTGTACGAGCTGGCCCACGCCTGCGACCCGCAAAGCCGCCCGGTGACCCTGGTGGCCTGCCAGAACGACTACACCCGCGACCTCATCACCCGCACGATGGATGTCTGCTGTGTCAACCGCTACTACGGCTGGTACAACCTGAGCGGCGACCTCGACGCCGCCTGCGACGCGCTCAACACCGAGCTGGATTTCTGGGCCGCGCTCGGCAAGCCCCTGATGCTGACCGAGTACGGGGCCGACACCTACCCCGGCATCCACAACACGAACGGCGAGATGTTCAGCGAGGAGTACCAGATGGACTACTACGCCCGGCTGAACGCCGAGCTGGACAAGCGCCCCTTCTTCATCGGGGAGCAGGTGTGGAACTTTGCCGATTTCGCCACCATCCAGGGCCCCATGCGGGTGGACGGCAACAAGAAGGGCCTGTTGACCCGCGACCGCCGCCCCAAGCTGGCCGCCCACTACTTCCGCCGCCGCTGGCACTGCATCCCGGATTTCGGGTATAAGGAGTAACGCGGCGGTTCGATCAGGGCGCGGCAGGCCGTTGTTTTGGCGCGTCTTCCCGCGCTTGCCTCAAAGCAAAGCAGGCATCAAATAAGCACACCGCCCCCGCGGGCTGTCCGGCTGTTCCGGCATCCCGCGGGGGCGGTGGCTTCTGTTATTTTGCGCTGCGCTGCGGCGGGGCGGGCTTTTCGGTGCGGCCCCGTCCGCCGCGTTTTACCGCTGGTTCTTCTTGTAAATGGCGTTGAGCCCCTCGAGCAGCAGGTCGTGCTCGAGATTCATCGGGCGGCGGCAGAGCGGGATGATGAACTGCGCCATGCCGCCGGTGGCCACCACGGTGGCGGGGCGGCCCAGCTCGGCCTCGATCCGCTCGATCATGCCGTCCAGCATGCAGGCCGCGCCGTACATGATGCCGCTGCGCATCGACTCGACCGTGTTCTTGCCGATCACCCGGCGGGGGGTGTCCAGCTGGATGCCGGGCAGCTGAGCCGCCCGTGTGGAGAGGGCCTCGGCCGAGATGCGGATTCCCGGGATGATGACCCCGCCCACATAGGTGTTGTTTTCGAGTACCACGGTCATGGTGGTGGCGGTGCCCATGTCGATGAGGATCAGCGGCGGGGTGTAGCTCTGCAGCGCGCCCACCGCCGCCACGATGAGGTCGCTGCCCACCGCGGCGGGGTTGTCCATGCGGATGTTGAGGCCGGTTTTGATGCCGGGGCCCACCACCAGCGGCTCCTGCCCGATCACCTTGCGCACCCCGGTGTGGATCGAGTTGAAGACCGGCGGCACCACCGACGAGATGATGCAGCCGTCGATGGCGCTGGTCGGGATGTCCGAGAGCCAGAGCAGGTTTTTGATGTCCACGGCGTACTGGTCCGAGGTCTTGATCGCGTCGGTGGCCAGCCGCACCTGAAAGACGATTTTATCCTGTTCGATGCCGCCCATCACGATGTTGGTATTGCCGATGTCAATGGCCAAAAGCATGGTGTGTTCCCCCTCTTTTTTCAAAAGCAGGCAGGGCCGCCCCCGGCTTTGGATGCGGAGACGGCCCCGGATGTTTAGGTTTTCAGGCCCGGCGCGGGCGGGCCGCGGCGAAGTGCAGCTGCAAAAGCGCCTTGCCGATGGCGGTGACCAGCACCAGCGCTACCAGCGCCTCCAGCACGCTCGAGCCGGTGATGACCCCCATCACCAGCCCGAACACCGCGTCCACCGCCACCCCCATGGCCTCGGCGTACTCGGGCCGCAGCAAAAAGTAGATGCTGCCCATCACAAACACCGTGTTGGTCATCGAGCCGACAAAGCCGACGATGGGCAGGGCGATGAGGTCTTTGGTGCCCAGCTTTTTGAGCCCGAGCCAGAGCCAGCCGGCCACGATGCCGATCATGGCCCGGCAGCCCACCGAGACCCAGACCGCCTTGACCGCCCCCGCGGCGCTGGCGGCCAAAAAGGGCGAAAAGGCGAACGAGAGCAGCGCCGGGGTGACCGTGTTGCTGATCATCGAACAGATGCCGAACACCGCCCCCAGAATGCCCCCGGCCAGCGGCCCAAAGAGGACAGCGCCCAGAATCACCGGGATGTGGGTGGTGGTCGCCTTGATCATCGGCAACGGGATCAGCCCCAGCGGGGTGTTGGCCAGGACCACCACGATGGCGGCCATCAGCGCCACCCCCACCATCCAGTGGGTGTCGTGTTTGCGGGTTTTCATATGCAATTCCCTCCTGCTGCCGCTCCCTCTCATGGGGATGCAGCGCAATAAAGTGAGGACGGGGCGGGGTTTTTGCGCGCAGGGATCCGCCGCGCCCGCCCTCCGCGCTTCATTATAGTGTATCATGCGCTGGATTGCAAGATATTTGTTCGGAAGTTCCCAGAGCGCAAATCCCATCCGTCCGCGCGGGCTGCCGCTTTACACCCCGCCGCAAATTGGCTATAATGAGGGGGACAATCGGGCCGCGGGCGGCCCGGCGAGGGAGGAAGCACATTATGCTGAAAGGAAAAACCATTCTGCTCGGCGTCACCGGCGGCATTGCCGCCTACAAGGCGGCGGCGCTGGCCTCGGCGCTGGTCAAGCTGCACGCCTCGGTCGAGGTGGTGATGACCGCCAACGCCACCCAGTTCATCACCCCGCTGACCTTTGAAGAGCTGACCGGCAACCGCACGATGGTCGACACCTTCGACCGCAACTTCGCCCATCAGGTCGAGCATATCGCCCTGGCTGACCGCACCGATCTCGTGCTGATCGCCCCGGCCACCGCCAACGTCTGCGCCAAGCTGGCCCACGGGCTGGCCGACGATATGCTCACCACCACCGTGCTGGCCTGCCGCTGCCCCAAGCTGGTGGCCCCGGCCATGAACACCAAGATGTACGAAAACCCGGTCACCCAGAACAACCTCGGCATCCTGCGGGGGTACGGCTGGCGGGTGATCGAACCGGCCAGCGGGCGGCTGGCCTGCGGCGCGGTGGGCAAGGGCAAGATGCCCGAGCCCGAGACGCTGGTGCAATACATCCTGCGCGAGATCGCCCTGCCCCACGATATGGCCGGCAAGCGGGTGCTGGTGACCGCCGGGCCCACCCGGGAGGCGCTGGACCCGGTGCGCTATCTGACCAACCACTCGACCGGCAAGATGGGCTACGCGCTGGCCAGGATGGCGATGCTGCGCGGGGCCGAGGTGACCCTCATCTCCGGCCCCACCGCCCTGACCCCGCCGGACTTTGTGCGCACGGTACAGGTAACCAGCGCCGAGGAGATGTTCCGGGCGGTGCGCGCCGGGGCCGAGCAGGCCGATTTGATCTTCAAGGCGGCCGCGGTGGCCGACTACACCCCCGCCGAGGTGAGCGGCGACAAGATCAAAAAGCAGGACGGCGAACTAAGCCTCTCCTTGCGCCGCACCACCGACATCTTAGGCTGGCTGGGCGAGCACCGGCGGCCGGGGCAGCTGCTCTGCGGCTTTTCGATGGAGACCCGGGACCTTGTGGAGAACAGCCGGGCCAAGCTGGAGAAAAAGCATCTCGACCTCGTCTGCGCCAACAGCCTCCGGGTAGAGGGGGCCGGCTTTGGCGGAGACACCAACGTCGTCACCCTCATCACCGCCAAAGACACCGAGCCGCTGCCCCTGCTGAGCAAGGAGGAGACGGCGATGCGCATCCTCGACAAGGCGATGCGCCTGGCCGACCAGTTCGAGGGGTAAGGCGCCGCCGCCCGGAAGGCCGCGCCGCCCGGAAGGCCGCCCGTCGCCGCTTTGCGCGGGGATGCCGCGCGCGGGCGGCCCCCTGCGCGCGCAGGGCGCGCCGCCGCAAAGCGCAAACCGGCCGCGCCGTAGAAAGGGGATGGGGAGAAATTGGCTTTATCCGTGGTTTTGTCCCTCCCGGTCATCCTGATGTTTTGCCTGCTGCTGTACAAATGCCTGCTCGCGTTTGGCCTGCAGCCCAACGCCGCGGGGCGATGGCTCCTGCCGGAAGCGCCGCCCGCCTCCAAAGCGCCCGCCCCGCGCGAGTGGAGAACCTTCCGGTTCGCGCTCGGCATCCGGGCCCTCGTGCTCCTCGCCGCCGTTTTCTGCATCATGCTGCGGGCCCAGGGCACGGTCTCGCTCGCGGACTGTCTGGACAAGCTCACCCTCTGGGACGCGAGGCATTACATCAACCTGATCGAGCAGGGGTACGCCGCCTATCAGGAGGACGGCGCGCACCTCTTTCTGGTCTTTTTCCCCGGCTATGTCTGGCTTGTCCGGGCCGTAGCGCTGCTGATCCCGCACACTGCGCTGGCGGGGATGCTGCTCTCGGCCGTCTGCTTCTCGTGGGGGTGCTGCTGGGTCCACCGGATCGCCTGCGAGCGCTATGACCCTCAGGTGGCTGACGACGCGGTGCTGTTTTTGTCGGTGTTTCCCTTTTCCTTCTTCTTCGGCGCGGTGATGACCGAGGGGCTCTTTCTGCTGACCACCTCTGCCGCCTGCTATTACGCGCTCAACCGCCGGTGGCTGCCGTTTGCCATTTGGGGGGTGCTGGCCGCCCTCACCCGGATGACCGGGGTTTTGGTGATCCTTGTGGCGGTGATCGAGTTTTTGGAGGAGGCCAAACCCTTTGCGCCGCCGGTCAAAACCTCTTTGCTCAACGCCGTCAAAAAGTTTGCCGCCGCGCTGCCGCTGCTCGCCGCCCCCTGTCTGGGGACGCTGGGGTACTGGCTGCTGAACGCCTGCATCGACGGCGACCCCTTTGCCTACCTGACCCATCACCAGCATTGGAGCCAGGGCGGGATGTGGGTCTCGGAGGTGCTGCGGTACCTGCTTGCTTACTTTCACGCAAATCGCGCCACCTCGCTCGGCTGGGCGGTTTTTCTGCCGGAGCTGCTGCTGTTTGCTGCCTTTTTCGGCATCCTCGCGGTTTCGCTGCGCTTCCGCAAACACCCTGTCAGCCTGTTGGTGTATGCCTTTTGCTATCTGATCGCCAACTACTCCCTCGCCTGGCTGCTGAGCGGCGGGCGCTATCTCTCCTGCGGGTTCGTATTCTTTATTTTGCTGGCCGCGCTTTTGAAAAACCGCCCGCTGGGCCGGGCCTATGTCGCCGCGGGCGAGGCGGTCTTTTTGGGAGTTTTTCTCTTCGGCTATCTCTCCGGGGCGCAGATCATGTGACGGCCGCCCCGTTCCGGTATCAACAGCAAAGCACCCTGTAAGCGGTAAAAACTTACAGGGTGCTTTTGTTGTGATCCGCCGCGGCAGGCACAGCTTCCGCGCAGCGTTATGGTCAAACCTTTTTGCCAGTATCCCGAAAGGTGAAGATGCCGTCGTAGTCGCAGTCCAGCGCGTCAGCGATGACCCGCAGTTCTTTCTCGGACAGGTTATCGCGGGCAAATTTGTTGCTCAGGTTATTCCCCGTTGTACCGATTTTTTCGGCCAGTTCTTTGATGGTCATATGCCGCTCCAGCAGAATGGTTCGTATTTTCAGCGCCATTCCCATGATCCGTTCCTCTTTTTCATTCAGTATAGTATTGTGTTATTATACACGAAAGCAGCATTTTCATCAATCCAAAGTAGTTAATCTTACAAAAAAATGATAATTCACTTTACAAATCACACTAAATAGTGTATTATCAAATAAAATAATTTGATATGGAACTAAAACACTATTTTCCTGTGCACTATGGTCAAACCTTTTTGCCGGTATCCCTGTCGGTAAAAACAGGCTCATAGTCACAGTTGAGCAGGTCTGCGATCTGCCTCAGGTCTTTTTCAGAAAAGTTATCGCGCTTCATCTTCCCGCTCATGGTCGAGAGGCTTTTGTTCAGCAGCTTGGATAACTCGGTCAATGTCATATCGCGCTCCACCAAAAGCAGCCGAATCTTTTTTGCGGCGGTCAACCGATCACCCCCTATGCTTGGCAGTATACGGTTTTTAGCGAATTCTTTCAATCAATAAGCGAACAAAGGAGATGTAAATTTTTTATGAACAACTGGGGCGAGGTTTTTGCAAGGGCCGATTTGGGGCAGATCCGATCCTTTTTGCTGTATGGGACGGAGGAATACGCCGACCGTCCGTGCGGTTACAATGAGCGGATGGCGCGGGTGGAGCAGCCCATGACAGCCCGGCTGCACAGGGCGTTCCCACGAGCGGAGGAATACGAGGAGGTCACCCGCTTTGTGTGGGACTACGGCAGTGAGCTGGAGGCCGTCTCGATGGAGGTCGGGCTTCAGTTGGGGGCGATCCTTGCCGCGCAGGTCTGCCGGAACATGCTGACCGCGTCGGCTGGGGACACGGCGAATCACCCGACGCACAGTGCGTCCGGGGGCTGAATCTTCTCCCAGCAAACCACACAAAAAGCCGCGGCGCTCGTCTGTGCGCCGCGGCTTTTTGTTGTCATACCGTTTTCCTGTTCCCCGCCCCGCTCACGCCTCGCCTGGCCTTGGGCCGGTGAGGCTGCCGAAGAGACCCGCGCGGGAGAGGGCGGGGCGCAAAGCCGCGGCCAGCAGCACCGACACCACCACCGCCGCCGCCGCGTTGATGCCGGAGGCGATGGCCTTGGTGACCAGCTGCGCCTGCACCGCGCCGAGGGCCTGATGCTCAAGATACAGCTTGATGACGAGGGTTTTGCCGAGATAGAGCAGGACATAGGCTACAGCGCCCACCGCCGCGCCGAGGATATCCTTGGCCTTGGAAAAGCCCTCCTCGGCCGCCCGGTAGTGGCTGATGGCCCCGGCCAGAAAGCCGATGAAGAACTTGAGGATAAAGGTGATCCAGCTCTCCGCGATGTAGAGCGGGTTGGTAAAATCAAAGAGCATGCTGCCCACCCCGCTGGCGAGCCCCCCGATGGCCGGGCCGAAGAGCAGGCCGGTGAGGGCGCAGAAGCCGTTGCCCAGATGGATGCGGGTGACCTCCCCGATCGGGATCTGCATCCAGCTGGAGACAAAGACCAGCGCGCTCATCACCCCAAAGGCGGCCAGCCGCCGGGCGGTAAAGTAGGGCTGTTTGGTTTGCATGGACGGTTCCTCCCCCCGCGGGGTGCGCGGCGGGCCGATAAAGCCCTTGACAAGCGCGCTCCGCTGTTCTATGCTTCCATTATAGCCGATTCTGACCCTATGAAAATATCCAGTATACAACTTTTTTATGGGTTCAGTCTGGCGCAGATGGGCTTTTGTGAGAACAAAGGAGGGGGCAACGATGCTAGAACTTCCCTTTACGCTCGAGCCGGGGGGCACGCTGCCGCTGTACGAGCAGCTGTACGGGCATCTGGCCCGGCTGATCCGCACCGGAGGCCTTGCGGCGGGCAGTCGCCTGCCGGGCAAGCGCAGCCTGGCCGAGGCGCTGGGGGTGAGCGTGAACACGGTGGACACCGCCTACCAGATGCTGGCCGCCGAGGGGTATCTCGAGAGCCGCCCCCGCAGCGGCTTTGTGGTGCAGCAGATGCAGCCGCTGCGCGCGGCGGAAGGCGGCACAGCCCCGCCGCCCGCGGGCGGGCTGCCCGGCGCGGCGGAGGGCAGCGCAGCGGAAGGGGCGGCGGCGGACCAAACCGCGGCGACGGCCCCCGGCGGCGCGCCGGTGCGGTTCGACCTCTCGACCAGCGGGGTGGACACCGCGCTCTTCCCCTTTCGCAGCTGGGGGCGGATCCAGAAGGAGCTGCTCTACTCGGCCCCCGAGCTGCTGGGCCACGGGCACCGGCAGGGGGATGAAAACCTGCGCGGGGCGATCGCGGCCTATCTGCGGGCCTACCGCGGGGTGCAGTGCGGGCCCGAACAGGTGGTGGTGGGCGCGGGGCTGGAGTACCTGCTGGGGCTGCTGGCAAGGCTGCTGGTGGGCGGCAGCGCGGCTGTGGAAAACCCCGGCTACGCCCGCAGCCGCACCGTGCTGGAGAACAACGGCATCCCCTGTATCCCGCTGGACATCGACCGGGGCGGGCTGCCGGTGCCGGCGCTGACCGGGTGCGGGGCGCGGATCGCCTATGTGACCCCGAGCCACCAGTTTCCCACCGGGGTGACCATGCCGGCCGGGCGGCGGGCCGAGCTGCTCGCCTGGGCCCGCGGCGGGCCGGACCGGCTGATTTTGGAGGACGACTACGATTCCGAATTCCGGTACGACATCCGCCCGCTGCCGAGCCTGCAGGGCATGGCCGGGCCGGACGGGCCGGTGATCTACCTGACCACCTTTTCCAAGAGCCTGGCCCCGAGCATCCGCATCGCCTGCATGGTGCTGCCGCGGCCGCTGCTGCCCCGCTACCGGGCGATGTACGGGGCCTACGCCAGCACGGTGAGCCGGTTTGAGCAGCAGACCCTCACCCGCTTTTTGGAGGACGGGCTCTTCACCCGGCATCTGGCCCGGCTGCGCAAGGCCTACCGGCTGCGGATGGAGACGCTGGCCGCGGCGCTCGAAGCGGCCTTTGGCCCGGGGCGGCTGCGGCTGCAGGGGCGGCACAGCGGGCTGCACCTGCTGCTGAGCCTGACCGATGGGCCGGATGAGCGGCAGATGGTGGCGCGGGCCGCGGCGGCGGGGGTGCGGCTGGCCGGGCTGAGCAGCTACTACATGGCCCGCCCCGAGCGCTGCCCGCCCCGCACGGTGGTGGTGGGCTACGCCGGGCTCCCGCCGGGGGACATCCCGCTGCTTGCCGGGACGCTGGCCGGGGCGTGGGGGTGAACGGGCCTCACGCGGCGGGCGTTTGCCCGGATGGTTGGCCAGGCACCGGTTGTGGCGTCTGGGTCGGTTCCGGCGTCTCTTCCGGCTCCGCCTCCCCCGCCGCGCCGAACAGCTGGGCCGCGAGGGCGACGGTCTCCTCGGTGAACTCGTACCGCCCGGCCCGCTCGTCCCAATGGCCGGGCAGCACCCCGGCGGTGATCCGCAGGCCGTCCTGCGCGGGGTCACCGTCCCCGGGCAGGGCGTCGCCGGTGTCGGTGCGCTGGGCCTGCCCGGCCCCGGCCAGAAAGTCGAGGGTCTGGGCCAGGGTGTAGAGGTCCTCGGCCGAGAGGTCGGTGAGCAGGCGGCCGCTCACCCCGCGCAGGCCGTCCGGCAGGGCGGCGGGCAGCCGTTCGAGATTCTGGCGCAGGTACGCCTCCCACAATCCGGCCCGCAGGCTGCCCGCCCGGTCGGGCGGGAGGGCGCCATCCTGCCCGGCCAGAAAGGCGGCGGCCGCGGCGGGGTCGTACTCCTGCACCGGCCCGGCGAGGCCGAGGGCGGCCTGCTCGGCCTCGCTGAGCAGCCCGGTGAGGTTGAGCCGGACGCTGCCCGCCCCCTCGAGCGCCGCGGCGAGGGTGTCCGGGGTGAGGGCGAGGTACCGGTCGATCGGGATGCCGAGCGTCTCGCTCAGCAGGGCGCAGGCGCGGGCGGGCCCGGCGGCGGCATAGCTCTCGGCCAGCAGCACCGGGCCGCTCTGCCCCTGCAGCACGCTCTCGCCCGGCACCGCTTGCAGGGTGACGGCGTTCTCCCGCGCGTCCAGCCGCAGCAGCACAAAGGCCGGGCGCTGCCCGGCCACGGCCACCAGCGCGGTGCCGCTGTGCCGGGGCCCGGGGGTGCGGATGGGCACCCCGCTCTGGGGCTGCTGGGCGGGGGCGGCGTCCTGCTTTTGCCAGACGGCGGTGAGCGCAAAGCTGCCCAGCAGCGGCACCACCACCCCGAGGGTGATGAAAAAGGCAAGCCAAAAGGCCCGTGGGCCGGTCGTTCGCATGGCATTCGTCTCCTTTGGGCCGGTGCGGGAGTGAAAAAATTCGCACCGGAACTGCATACAGCTTGGGCAACCCGGCGATGCTGTATACAGAACGAAGCCATCACCAAAGGAGGAGACGCCATGCCGCCGAAAGAGGATCCGAAAGAGACCGCCGCCCGGCAGGAAAACGAGGAGTTCTGGATCGACCTGCCCGCCCCGCTGCCCGGTATGATCGCCGGGATGCACCCCAGCAAGACCGACCCGCAGGGCAGCTGGACCGGCTTGCCCGCCCCGGACGCCGGAGAGCAGCCGGTACAGGACGCCGACGACCTGTGAGCGCGAGGACGCACTCTGCTGCCCGCGGCTCAAAGCCGCCATAACCCCTCCCTGCCGCCAAAACCGGGCGGCAAAACGCCAACAAGGCCGCGAGACCCTCAAAACGGGGCTTCGCGGCCTTGCTTTTTTATGCGGCAGCCTGCACAAAAACCGCCGGACGGCTTTGTGCGGGCTTTATAAAATCATATGCGTACTGTGCGCAGCGCGGCGCAGATTCAATCCTTCGAGTCCTCGGGATCGGGGATCGGCTCGGTGGCACCGCCGTGGCTTTTCATATACTCCTCAAAGCTGGTGAACTTTTGCTGCGGGGGCTTGCGGGCGATCAGCAGCAGGCCGGGATCCTCCTCCTGCGCGGGGCGGCGGGCCTGGGGCGCTTTGGCGGGCCTGGCCGCCCGCTCCTGCTGGCGCTGTTTGCCCTGCTGCGGGCCGCTGCTCTGCGGGGCGCTCTGCTTCGCGCCCTGCCGGGGCTGTGCGGGCTGCGGGGCGCGGCGGCGATCCTCCCGCTCCCGATTCGCGGCGGGGCGGGCAGGGGCGGCCTTGGCGGATTTGTCCGCGGCGGGGGTGCGGGTCTGCGGCGCGGCGGCCTGCGCGCCGGAGTCTGCCGCGGCGCGGCGGCGGCGACGGCGGCGCTTGGCGCTGGCCGACAGGCCCTCGCCGTTGGCGGAACGGTCCTTTTCCACAGGGGATCCCTCTTTTCCTTGTTCTTGTTCGGCCGGCATCCAGAAGGGCTTCGGCCCATGGTAGGGCTCGGCCGCCTCGGCGGGGGCAGCGGTTTTTGGGGCAGGTTTTACGGCGGATTTCGCCGCGGGCTTTGCGGCGGCCTGCGCCGCAGGCCGCGCGGGCATCCCGCCGCGCTTCGCGGCAACCCGCGCCTGGATCGCCTCGGCCTTGGCCCGGGCCAGCTCGGCGGCGGCCTGCTTTGCCTCAGCGGCCGAGACCGGCTGCCCGCCCGCCACCGGGATCTTTTTGCGGTTGAGCTTTTCGATGCCGGCCAGATACTCCTGCTCCTCGGGGGTGCAGAAGCTGACGGCGTAGCCGCTCTGCCCGGCGCGGGCGGTGCGCCCGATGCGGTGGACATAGGTCTCGGCCACCTCGGGCAGGTCGTAGTTGAAGACGTGCGAGAGGTCGCTGATGTCGATGCCGCGGGCGGCGATGTCGGTGGCGACCAGCGCCTTGACCTTGCCGGCCTTGAAGCTCTCGAGGGCGGCGACCCGGGCGTTCTGGCTCTTGTTGCCGTGGATGGCCGCCGCCGGGATGCCCTCCTTGTTGAGGATGCGGGCGATCTTGTCCGCCCCGTGCTTGGTGCGGCTGAAGATGAGGGCGTTTTTCACCTGCGGCTGGCCCACTAATTTTGCCAGCAGGGCGGGTTTGTCCGCCTTGCTCACATAGTAGAGGCTCTGCTCGATCTTGTCCACCGTGCTCGAGACCGGGTCGACCTTGACCTCGACGGGGTCACGCAGGATGCTCTCGGCCAGCTGCTCGATCTCGGCGGGCATGGTGGCACTGAAAAGCAGGGTCTGCCGCTTTTGGGGCAGGTGCCGGATGACCTTTTTGACATCCTGCACAAAGCCCATGTCCAGCATCCGGTCGGCCTCGTCCAGCACAAAGATCTCGACCCCGCCCAGCTCGACAAAGCCCTGTCCGATGAGGTCGTTGAGGCGGCCGGGGCAGGCCACGAGGATATCCACCCCGTGCTGCAATGCCGCTACCTGCGGTCCCTGCCCCACCCCGCCAAAGATGACCGCGTGGCGCAGCGGCAGGTACCGCCCGTACTCGGCAAAGCTCTCGTCGATCTGCAGCGCGAGCTCCCGGGTGGGGGTGAGGATCAGCGCCCGCACCTGGCGCCTGGCCGGGCGGGCCGCCGCCAGCCGCTGCAGGATGGGCAGGGCGAAGGCGGCGGTCTTGCCGGTGCCGGTCTGGGCGCAGCCCAGCAGATCCCGCCCGGCCAGCACCGGCCGGATGGCCTTTTGCTGGATGGGCGAGGGGGTCTCGTAGCCCGCCTTTTCCACTGCCTTGAGCAGCTGCGGGATCAAATCCAGGTCATGAAATGTCATTTGCTTCCCATTCTTTTCTGTTTCTCCTTGTGCCGTCCGCCCGCCGGGGCGCTGCCGGGCCGGGCCCGGCGCTGCGCGGCCCGGAGTGGGCGCGGCATTCCGTTTTCTTTGCTTGTTTTTGGAGGCCGCGCTTCCTTTCGGCGCGGGGCCGCGCGGCTTTCGGTGCAGGCCCGCGCTTCCTTTCGGCGCGGGCCCGGATGGCGCGGGCGGCCGGATGGTTCAGACCGTCAGGCTCAGGGCTCGAGGCTGCGGCACTCGAGATAGTATCGCTTTTCCTCGGCGTGCCCCATGCTGAAGGTCTTGCGGGGCAAAACGCCCCCCAGCACCACGCCCTTGAAAAGGTCGCTCTTGGCAAGCGGCGGCAGCAAAAACCCGACCCCGCCGTTGCTTGCCAGCTGGCGGCAGGCCGCCTCACCGTGGATGTAATCCACCCGCGCCCCGGCGTGCTCCGCGAGGTACTGCTGCACAAAGGCCTCGACCATGCCCACTGTCAACGCCTGGCGGGGGCTGGCAAAGCCGAGCGTAAGCTCCTCCTCGCCCCAGAGCAGCCGCAGCCGCTGGGGGCAGGTTTCGGCCGCCGCCCCGGTGCAAAGGCCCGCGCCGGTCTTTTCGGCATAGGCGGCCAGCGCCTGCCGCACCGCGGGGCCGCTTGTCCCAAACAGCACCCGGTGGATCGGCTCGATCTGGATGGCCGGGCTGTGCAGGCTGCACAGCTCCACCAGGCAGTAGCGGGCGGGGTGATCCGCCTGCTGCGCCGCGGGCAGGCCCGCCTTGAGCTCCTCCCAGTACGCCTTGGCGGTGGCGAGGCTGTGGTTGCCATCCCCCACCGCGATGGCCAGCGGCGGGCGGCCGGCCGCGGCAGGCCATCGCGTGTCAAAGGCGGCCTGGCTGCCTAAAGCCGCGATGGCCTCGGTGAGGGCGCGCACCCGCGCGGGATCCTCGATGGCCCAGCCCTCGATTTCGCCGCCGCCCAGCATCAGCGGCCCGCCGTAGACCCGGCGCATCGCCGCCGTCTCGTCCGCCAGCGGGGCGAGCACCGGGGCGGCCGCGTCGTCGAGCAGCAGCATCACATGGGGACATTCGAGTGCCGCGCCCCGGCGCACCGCCAGCCGGGGCGGGATCCGCTCGGGCACCGTCTGCTCGGTGGGGCGCACCGGGCTCTCGGCCCCCGGCTCGTAGCGGTAGGCCTCGAGGTCCACCACCCCCACCAGCCCCTGCCGGGTGCCGCTTGTGGTGCGGCGCTCGAGGTAGAGGTAGCCCTCCACGCTGCGGGTGAGCACAGTATCGCGGTACTGCCGCATCGCCGCGTGGATGGCCACGATCCGCTCCGCCTCGTCCGGCGCGCCGAGATACACCTCGGGCAGCACCAGCCGCAGGGCGCTGGGGCTGCTGCCCACCTCGGCCTCGGCCGCCTGCCAGTACTCGGGCTGGCTGGTAAACTGGTCGCAGGCGAGGCAGGCCCATTGCTGCAGGGGGATGGCGGGGTCCGGCAGCAGAATTTTCGCCGGGCCAAAGCAGTGCTGCATGGTCAGCATCCTTTCTCGCATTCCGGGCCGCACCGCCAGCCTGCGGCCGGTGCCCTGAGCGCCATTTCCGCCTGCGTTTGGAATTATGCGGTGCTGCCCTTACAGGGGGCCTCATCGGGTGTGCCGGCCCGGCGCGGCCCCTTTGTTTGGGGCGCTTTGCCGCCTGGCCTCAGGAGTACGCCCCGTCAAACCGGGCGGTGCCGCCCTCGCGCAGCACCAGATGCTCCGCGCCGCCCTCCCGGGCCGCGCCGCGGCCGTCGGCCAGCAGGGCCTCGAGCTCCTCGGGGTCGGCCTCGTCAGGCAGCTGCAGCACCAGATTTTTGACCCCCAGCCCGGCCAGGCTGCCGCCGCCGAACCGGTTCTGCGGCGGCCGGACGGCGCTGAGCGGGTACTCAAACCAAATCGCGCCGCCCGCGGCCTCGGCCTCCTGCTGCCACTGGCCGATCAGGGCGGTGAGCCGGGCGGGCAGCTCCTCGGCCGCCGCCCCGTAGTTGGCGCGGGCGGTGGTGCTGGGCGGGTAGTTGACCGCGGTGAGCAGCAGCTGCCGGTACCCAAGCCCCCGCGCCTCCTCCATCAAAGCGGTGAGGAAGGCGACCGCCGTCTCCGAGCAGGGGTTGAGCCAGGGCTTGCCGCCCGCGTCCCGCGCGGCGTCGAGCCAGAAGTAGTCGGTGTCCTCATAGTAGACCCCCATGCTGCGGTCGGCATACGGGGCGGTGGGGTCCTGGAAGGCGCAGATGCCGCCCACCGGCTCGATGCCGGCGGCGCGCAGGGCCTCGGCGGCCCCGGCGGCGTCGAGGGTGGTGGCGGCGATGCTCTGGGCCGCCGCCTCGACGCGGGAGTCATAATACAGATACCCCTGCGCGTCCTTGAGCGGCACCACCGCGTAGCGCACCCCCTGGGCCGCCAGCTCCTGGGCCGTCTCGGCCGCCTTTTCGGGGCTCGCCACCGCCGAGAAGGAGAGGTAGGCCCAGTCGCCCTCCTCGATGGTGGGCTCGGGGGTGGGCTCCGGGGTCGGCTCCGGCGTAGGGGCGGGGGTCGGGGTGGCCTCGGGCAGGTTCGCCTCGGGGCCGCTCGCGGCCGGGCCGTTCTTGAGCGAATACCAGGTGCGGGTGCCGAAGTCGAGGATGGTGGGCCCGATGAACCAGCCCAGCGCAAAGAGGGCCGCCACGGCCACCAGCCCCAGCAGCAGCTGCCGCAGCTGATTGCGGTTGACCACGCTGCCGCGCCGGTAATGCTTGACCTTGCCAAGATTCTTTTTTGCCATACCACACCGCCTTACCGCCCCGCAGGGCAGGAGCTCAGAGCCGGGAAAGAGGGCCGCGCCCCTTTTTGACACGAAAATGGAAAATGCCAATTTTTTAGAATTTTTTAGAAAATGCTGTCTTTTAGATAACGACCATATGCCCGGTAAACCCGTAGATCGCGAGGGCCAGGATGCCCAGATACACCAGGGTGATGGGCAGCCCCCGGAAGCTGGAGGGGACGTCCCGGTCATTGAGCCGGTCCTGCGCCTGGCCCACCACCGCCAGGGCCCCGGCGTAGCCCACCCCGCTGCCCAGTGCAAAGCCGAGGCTCTGCACCAGGGTGTAGCTTTGGGTAACCGTGACCAGCAGGGTGCCCAGCACCGCGCAGTTGAAGGCGGCCAGCGGCAGCGCCTCACTGAGCAGCCGCACCCGCTCGGCACTGATCACCCGGACGAGCAGCCGGTTGAGCACCAGCCAGATCAGCCCCAGCGCCGCGCCGCTGGCCAGCACCATCACGAGCGGGCGCACAGCGCTGCGCAGCGCAAAATCCGCCAACAGCCCATTGGCGTAATACACCACCGGCACGCACAGCAGCTGGATGACCGTGAGCAGCCCGGCAAACTGCAAAAAGGAGCTGCCGTCCCGCACCAGCTTGACCAGCCGCGAGACCCCCAGCGCCCGGCTGAGCACCGCGTTTTGGGCAAAGATGGCCAGCACCGCGCTGAGGAAAAAGGCCCCAAGGCCCTGCAATACCGTACTCATACGCCGCGCCTCGCCTCCATCCTGACATGATGCTTGTAGGCCGACACCGCGCCCCGCCAGAGCGCGCAGAGGATGCCCAGCAGGATAAACCCGCCCGCGGGCAGCGAGGCCATCGGCAGCAGCGCCCGCTCCATGACCACCTTGCCAAAGACGGTGCCGCTGGCCAGCAGCTCCCGCCCGCAGCCCAGCAGCAGCAGGATGATCGCGTAGCCGATGGTGGTGCGCAGCCCCTTGCGCAGGGCGGTGCGCAGCCGCTCCTTTTGATCCGGCCGCTCGTACCGCTTGATGATCAGCGGCTCGACCACCAGCAGCGGCAGGTAGAGCCCCAGCTGGATGACATCGACCCCGAACAGCATGGTCATGACCGGGTAGACCCCGACATAGAGCAGCGAGGCGATGAGGCAGTAGACAAACCCTCTTGCGGCGAGGCCGAGCCTGGCCGCCCGGCTGATCTGGCCGCCCAGCATGCGGGTGGGGGTCAGCAGCAGGGTCACCGCGACGCAGAGGCGCAGCGCGTTGATCCCGCTGGTGGCGGCCACCACCAGCGGCGCGAGGCCCAGCCCCTGCATGACGACCGGGTTATTCAAAAAGATGCGGTCCCGCCGGGCGGTGACCTCCAACTCATCGGCGCGGCGGCGCGCCTGTTCCAGATTCATGCCGCAGCGCCCCCTTTCTGTTTGCGGGGGAGTTGCCACCGCAGGATGCCGTCCAGCCAGCCGGACAGCGAGTTGATCGCCAGCAGCGCGAAGCAGACCCCGGTCTCATAGCTGCCGTGGTAGCGGAACATCATGGCGAACAGCCCCAGCAGCAGCCCGTAGGCCGCCCGGGCCAGCTCGTTTTTGGGCAGGGTGACCGGCTCGTTGATCAAAAAGACGGCGGTGTAGAGCATGCCGCCCGAGAGCATCTCGTACTTGAGCACCCCGAGCCGGTCGGCCGCATACTCCCACGGGAAGGAGAGCGGGATGCTGCCCAGCCGCGGGAAGCAGTAGGCCACCAGCGCCGCGGCCCCCAAAAAGCAGAGGGGCGCGGTGGGGGTGATCCGCTTTTGGGCCAGCAGATAGAGCGAGCAGGCGCAGATGATCAGCGCCGCGCTGGTGCCCATCGGGCCGGCGTAGTTGCCCAGCACGAGGTTGAGGTCCGAGGTGGAGGGCACACCCCCCGCCCGCAGGATGTGGTCGATCGAGTCGGCCAGCGGCACCTCCGCCACGCTGCCCAGCGGCAGGGCGGCAAAGGGCTGCGGATAGCGGAAGACCTGCTCCGGCCAGCTGACCGCGGCCACCGCGTAGCCCACCGCCGCCGGGTGGAAGGGATAGGACCCGTAGCCGCCAAAGGCCTCCTTGCCCACCAGCACCGCCACCAGCACCGCGGTGATCAGCACCTCATAGCCCACCGAGGCGGGCAGCAGCATGGCCACCAGCAGCGCAAAGGCCTCGCTGCTCACCTCGTCCTTTTCATACGGGCGGCGGCGGATCACCGCCACAAAGCGGTCGCAGAGGTTGGCGGCCACCACCGCCGCCAGGCAGAGCACCGCCGGGCGCAGGCCGTACAGGTAGACGGCCATCGCCAGCAGCGGCAGCATCATCAGGCAGATGTCCCGGTGCATCGCCGCGTTCTGGCGCGGCGGGCCGGGGCGCAAAACTTCTCCTTGTTGTTCCATCGATCATCCTCCAAAGCCGCGCGGCGCGCGGCCGGTATGCCGTTTGGGGCCCTCGTCGGGCGGCCCCTCTTTGCGGCGGTCTGGCTCCGCAGGGCAGCGCCTCACAGCGCGCCGAGCGCGCGCACGGCGGCGGCCGGGTCGGCCGAGCCGAACACCGCGCTGCCCGCCACCAGCAGGTTGGCCCCCGCCGCCACGCAGCCGGGGGCGGTGCGCAGATCCACCCCGCCGTCCACCTCGATCCAGAGGTCGCTGCGGCCCGCCGCGTCAGCCATCTGTTTGACCGCCCGCAGCTTTTCGAGCGCGGCGGGCTGGAAGCTCTGGCCCCCAAAGCCCGGCTCAACGCTCATCACCAGCACGAGGTCCAGCTGGTCAAGATAGGGCGCGAGCGCCTCGGCCGGGGTGCCGGGCCGGATCGAGAGCCCCGCCGCGCAGCCCGCGGCGCGGATGGCCGCGAGGGTGGGGCCGACCGGGCTCTCGGCCTCGAGGTGGATCGTGATGATCCCCGCCCCGGCTTTGGCAAAGGCCCCGATGTAATCGAGCGGGCGGCAGATCATCAGGTGTACGTCAAAATACGCCTCGGGCAGGGCCCTGTGCAGCCCGGCCAGCACCGGAACGCCCATGCTGATATTGGGCACAAACTGCCCGTCCATCACGTCAAAGTGCAGCATCTTCGCACCGGCGTCGAGCACGGTGCGGCAGTCCTGCCCAAGGGCGGCAAAGTTCGCCGCGAGCAGCGAGGGGCTGATCTGGGCCATCAGGGGCTTGCCTCCTTTTGGGATTTTGGGCGATTATTTGGCAGGGCAAAGGGGCCGTATGGCGCGGGTTTTGGGCCTCACACCCCCGGCCGGACGCCGGGCCGCCGCTGCCGAAAGCAATATACGCACATTATTATACCGCAAGCGGGCGCAAAAAGCAAATTGTCTCGCTCTTGTCGCGCAGCCCAAAAATGAGGCCCGTTCCGGGGCGATTTTTCCGCGTTTCGCGCACTTGTATCCCCGCGGCGGCTGTGCTATGATATATCGTAGGAGTTTAGCGCTGTCTGCGCAGAAAAATAGCCGCCGCATATATTCGCTGCGCGCCTGTTTTTCTCGCTGGGCGGCGGTTTTTCCGCGCCCTTCCCCTGTCTTTGCAATAAGTTTCCTGCTGCATCTTACGCACCTTACAATGAGGCGTATGCCGGAAAGGATGTTTCCATGCAAGCCCCCCATCGGACCTACCTGGAGAATCTCGCTGCCGCCCGCGCCCTGGTCAAGCCGCAGTTTTCGGCCAACATGCCGGAGGAGGCGATGATCGCCGTCATCCGCAGCAACGCGGAGGAGCTCGCCCGCCTGCACCGGGAGAACGACGCGATCCTCGGCGAGATCCTCTATTCCCGCTCGGCCGACACCCTGACCGAAGAGGAGGCCGCCGCCCTGCGCGAGCTGGCCGACGCGCTCTTCAACTACAACCGCAGCCCCGACGTGGGCATCGCCTACCGCATCCACCAGCTGCTCTACGCCTACGCCGAGCGGCTGGAGGACCCCGACGGCATGGTGCGGGAGCTCTATTTTCAGGGCATCACCCTTTTCTACCTCAACGTGCGGGAGTCGAACGGCCAGATCAACCTGTTTGGCGACCAGATCGGCGCCTGTTTCCGGGCCGGGGCGGCCTGGTTTGCCCAGTATGAGCAGCTGAAAAGCCCCGAAACCCGCGCCTACATCATCCGCTGCATGGGCAACGCCAAGTACGGCCTGCCGCTCGAAAGGCTGGACGGCAGCACCGAGGATGTCCGCTCGCTCTGGCAGGCGTACCAGGAGGTTTTTGCGCAGACCATGTCGGTGGTGCAGGATCCCCACTACCGCGAGATGAACCCCGAGATCCCGTGGGATTCTTTCTGCTACACCATGCATTACGACCGCACCCAGTTTTTGAGCGTTTTGCGCAGCCAGCAGGATCCCGAGATCGCCGCGGCGGTGCTGGAATCGGCCGAGTATGTCTACCGCCATCAGGAGCAGATCGCCGCGGCGGGCGAAAAGGCGGTGGGGGTGCGCACCCAGTATGTCTACGCGGCCGCCCGCTACCACGCGGGGGTTCTGCCGCTGCAGGAGGTCGTCAAGGTGCTGTGGGGCATCTGCGCCGAGTGCGACCCGCGGGATCACTCGGGCGACGGCATCTGGGCCAACCTGGCCGGGCTGGAGTACCTCAGCTACTACGCGCTGCTCCTGCCGCCCGACGAGCAGGCCGTCATCCGCGCCTATCTGGACAAGGCCGCCGCCCGGCGGCTCGATTACCTCTTCCACCTGCCGGTGAGCGAGAACGCCGGGCAGGTGTCCCACCTGCTGCGCACCGTGATCGCGCACTCCTCCCGCACCGATGACCTCTTTGCCGACCGGGTGCTCCGCTACATTCTGGCCTGCCACCCGCCCACCTACGTCCACTCGGAGGTGGTGGGCTGCATGGCCCGCTGGTTCTGCGCCCGGTTCGCCGAGGTCGAGCCCGAGCGGCTGGAGGGGCTGTTTGGGATGCACGACCTGGCCAGCCAGCCGGGCGGCTACGCCGAGTTGCTCGAGCAGGCCTACCGCGCCGGGCTCTACCACGACGCGGGCAAGGGGATGCTGCTGAGCTATGTGGGCCAGTACAGCCGCCGGCTGCTGGACGAGGAGTTCTCCTGCATCAAGCTGCACCCGCAGTTTGGCCGCATCCTGCTGGAAAACCTCGGCCTTGAGGACCACGCCAATGTCGCCCACTGCCACCACTGCACCTATGACCTGCGGGGCGGCTACCCCGGCGGGCGGCCCAGCTGCCCGGTCCGCGCCCGGCTGATGGTGGACATCATCACGGTGGTGGACGCGCTGGACGCGGGCACCGACAATGTCGGCCGCAGCTACGCCGCCGCCAAGACCTTTGAGGCACTGGTGGGCGAGCTGCGCTCCGGCAAGGGCACCCGCTACGCGCCCGAGGTGGTGGATCTATTGGACGACCCGGACTTTTTTGCCGCCACCAGGGACTTTTTGGCCCAAAGCCGCTGGAACGCCTACCTCCACGCCTACCGCGGGGCGTTTTGAGGCGAGCGCGGCGGGCCCGGGCCGCTTCGACCGTGCGTGCCTGCCATCCGCTGCCCCAAACGGCCAGCCAAGCCCGCGGCTCCTCCCCCGCTCCCGGCCATCCGCAAACCCAAACGCACAGCGGCCCTCCTGCCCTTTGGGGCAAGGGGGCCGCTGTTTCTTTGCCTTGCTGCCTTGTTTTCTCAGGATACCTGCGAATCGTTCTTTCGGTGCTTTTTGTTCTTTCCCTCGTCCGGGCCGTTGCAGGGCAGGGTGAAGCTGAAGCGGCAGAACTCGCCCTCGGTGCTCTCGGCCCAGATCTTGCCGCCGGACAGCCCCACCAGCACCTTGCAGATGTGCAGCCCCAGCCCGCTGCCCCTGGTGTTGAGGCCGCGGCTCTTGTCCTCTTTATAAAAGCGGTCAAAGACGAAGGGCAGCGAGTCGGCGGCGATGCCCGCGCCGGTGTTGTGGATGCTCACGGTCACCTCGCCGCCGTTCTTTTGCACCCCCAGCCGGATCTCGCCGCCTTTGGGGGTGAACTTGAGGGCGTTGTCCAAAAGGTTATACACCACCTGATAGACAAGATCCGGGTCGGCGTAGACCGGGGTGCGGGTGGGGGCGAGGCCCTGGATCTCGACCCCCGCCTCCTCGATCCGCTGCTCGGCCGCAAAGACGACGCTGGTCAGGGTCTCCCAGACGTCGTAGCTGCGGGCGTTGACCTGGTACTCTCCCGCCTCCAGCTTGGTAATGTCCAGCATGTTCTGGGTCAGCCGGGCCAGCCGCCCCACCTCCTGGCTGACCAGGCTGAGGTAGTGCTGCTGCAGCTCGGGGGGGATGGTGCCGTCCAGCATCCCGTCGATAAAGCCCTTGATGGTGGTCATGGGGGTGCGCAGCTCGTGCGCGATGTTGCCCATAAAGCTGGACCGGCTCGAGTCGATCGCCTCCAGGTTGCGGGCCATCGCGTTGAAGGTGACCGCCAGCTGCGCCACCTCATCGTCCCCCGCCACCGGCACCCGGACGCTGAAATCCCCGTTGCCGAACCGCCTTGCGGCCTCGGCGATCCGGCGCAGCGGGCCGGTGAGCCGGTTGGTGAAGAGGATGCTGAGGATGCTCGAGATGAGCAGCATCATCCCGGCGCTGAGCACGAAGCTCGAGAACATATCCCCAAAAAAGACCCCCAGCGCCTCGGAGGTGTCGCTGGCAAAGACATAGCCGATCCCGTCCCCTTCGCCGAGGGTCCGGGCGGCGGTGTAGCAGCTTTTTTCCAGCGCGCCGCCCAAGGTCCCCAGCTCGAACCAGTTGGGATCCGCGCGCACCTCGGCCAGCACGCTCTCGGGGATGGTGATCTCTTCGTGCACGCAGCCCGGCCCCTCGCTGCAGAGCAGCAGCCGCCCGTCCGCCGAGACGAACATGACCACCGTGCTGCTGGTGCGGCTGATCAGCGCGATGCTCTGGCGCAGCTTTTCGGCCAGCTCGGGCCGGTCGGCCAGCGCCTGGCGCAGGGCCGAGCCCTGGGCCAGCGCCTCCTCGGGTGCGAGGCCCTGCGGCTGGCTGGCGGCAAGGTCCGCCACCCCGCCCAGCGCCTCCTCCCGCTCGCCGGCAAAGTATTCCATCACCAGATACATCTGGATCAGCCCCATCACCAGGATGCTGGCGATCAGCAGCACCGCGGTGGTGGTAAAGTACATGGTGCTGATGCTTTTGCGCAAGGCTCCCTCACTCTTTCACTTCAAACTTGTAGCCCACGCCCCAGACCGTCTTGAGGCCCCACTGGTCGGACGCGCCCTCCAGTTTTTCGCGCAGCCGCTTGATGTGCACGTCGATGGTGCGGGAGTCGCCGTAATACTCAAAGCCCCACACCTCGTCCAGCAGCTGGTCCCGGGTAAACACCCGGTTGGGGTGCCCGGCCAGATAGCTGAGCAGCTCGAGCTCCTTGGGGGGCGCTTCCACCACCTTGCCCTTGACCTTCAGCTCGTACCGGCTCATGTCGAGGCTGAGGTTGTCGTAGTTGAGCACCCCGTCCGGGCTCTTCTGGGCGGCGGCGCAGCGGCGCAGCACCGCCTTGATGCGGGCCACCACCTCCTTGGTGTCAAACGGCTTGACCACATAGTCGTCCGCCCCGAGCTCGAGCCCCAGCACCTTGTCGAAGGTCTCGCCCTTGGCGGTCAGCATGATCACCGGCACCTCGCTGC
>DKVN01000108.1:4529-4903 GCA_002491225.1 Faecalibacterium sp. UBA7177 | reverse complement strand
AGGGCGGGCTTTTCGGCCTCAAAGGCCGCCACCGCCGCCTCGCCGTCGTAGGCCATCGCGGTCTCGTAACCCTCCTTGGCGAGGTAGAGCCGCAGCAGCTCGCAGATGTTTTTGTCGTCGTCCACGATCAGGATCTTCTCGTTTGCCATCCTGGTTTTCTCCCCATTTCTCATCCCGGACGCTTATGGCATTTTCATTTGCGCCGGATGTCTCTTGTATGCTATTATACGGTATAAATGTGTCAAAAGAAAGAACGGTTTTTCATTTGCTTCTTCGAGGGGGCGTTTTGCCATGGCAAAGGGGCTGGATCTGACAAAAGGCAGCATCACCGGCTCGATGCTGCGCTTTGCGCTGCCCATGATGGCGGGCAGCCT
>DKVN01000108.1:3378-4183 GCA_002491225.1 Faecalibacterium sp. UBA7177 | reverse complement strand
GCGGTGGGCTCGGCCTTTACCTTGATGACCTTTCTCACCTCGATCCTGCTCGGGCTCTGCATGGGCAGCGGGGCGGTGTTTTCGATGCGGTTCGGCGCGCGGGATGCCGAGGGCCTGCGCCGGGCCGTCGCCCACGCCTTTTGGATGATCGCGCTGGCGGCGCTCGCCCTCAACGCCGCGGCCGCGCTGCTGCTGCAGCCGATCCTGCGGCTGTTGCAGGTGCCGGCGCGGGTGCTGCCGCTGATTGCGGCCTACCTGCGGGTGATCTTTCTGGGCATCCTCGCCACCTTTTTGTACAACTTTTTCGCCTGCCTCTTACGGGCGGTGGGAGATTCGGCCGCGCCGCTCTGGTTTTTGGCCCTCTCGGCGCTGGGCAACGTGGCGCTTGACCTCTGGTTCGTGCTCGGGCTCGGCTGGGGGGTGGCCGGGGCGGCCTGGGCCACCGTGGCCGCCCAGTGGGCCTCGGCGGCGGGCATCGCGGCCTACACCCTGCTGCGGCGGCCAGAGCTGCGCCCCGCGGCCCGGCACTGGCGCTGGCACCGCCCCACCGCCGCGGCGCTGGCCGCGGCCTCGGTGCTGACCAGTTTGCAGCAGTCGGTGATGAACTTTGGCATCCTGATGGTGCAGGGGCTGGTGAACAGCTTTGGCCCGGCCGTGATGGCGGCCTTTGCGGCGGCGGTCAAGATCGACGCCTTCGCCTACACCCCCATGCAGGATTTCGGCAACGCCTTTTCCACCTTTATCGCCCAGAACCACGGCGCGGGCGAGGCCGGGCGCATCCGCAAAGGGGTGCGCAGCGCGGCGG
>DKVN01000108.1:0-3008 GCA_002491225.1 Faecalibacterium sp. UBA7177 | reverse complement strand
GAAATTCTCGCCATCGGCACCGGATACCTGCGGATCGAGGGGGCCTTTTACTGGGGCATCGGGCTGCTGTTTTTGCTCTACGGCTACTACCGCGCCATCGAGCGCCCCGGCATCTCGCTGGTGCTGACCATCGTCTCGCTGGGCACCCGGGTGGCCCTGGCCTACGCGCTGGCCCCCCTGCCCGCCTTTGGGGTAAATGCCATCTGGGCCGCGGTGCCGATCGGCTGGGCGCTGGCGGACCTTGTGGGGTTTGGGTACTACGCGGTGCTGCGCCGCAAAGGCGGCGGGGCGTGAGGATGCCGCGCCGCGCCATGACGATGAAAGAGGCGGCGGCGCGCCCTTGCGAAAATGCGCCAAAAAATTCGTCTTGTGGACTTGACAACCCGGCAGCGGGATGGTACAGTATTTGTCGATATGACACAGCGTTGACGAGGAAAAGTAGCGGGAACGTGTGACACCAGAGAGCTGCCGGGCGGTGCAAGGCAGCCGGAGCAGACCCGTGAAGATCCCCTCCGAGCTTTTGGGCCAAACCGCCCTGCCGCCTTTTATAGCCTGATCGGCGGCGGGCCAAGTAAGCCCAAACGGGCAACAGCCGTTATCCTGTTCCATGTTGTTGGACATGGGCTGAGCGGCCGGGAGTTTTCCCGGCAAAAAGAGTGGTACCGCAGAGGTTTTGCGCCTTTGTCTCTTTTGGGTAAGAGACAGGGGCGCTTTTGTTTTGCGGGCGGCTGCAGCGGCAGTGCGGCGGGGCGGGATCTTTGCGCGGCTCCTTGCGGCGGGGTGTCAGATCGAACGCAAGAGGGAGGAATGAAACAATGAAAGTATTGGAAAAGATCAGCGACTTCTTCGGCCGGTACATGGCCCTGATCGTGCTGGTGGTGGCGGCGCTGGCGCTGTTTGTCCCGGCCAGCTGCCTGTGGGTGCAGACCGGGTGGGTGAACTATCTGCTCATGGTGGTCATGTTCGGCATGGGGCTGACCCTCAAGCTGGACGATTTTAAGCTGGTGTTCACCCAGCCCAAGGACATCATCCTCGGCTGCGTGGCGCAGTTCACCATCATGCCGCTGCTGGCCTGGCTGCTGGGGGTGACCTTCCGGCTGGACGCGGCGCTGCTGGCCGGTGTGGTGCTGGTGGGCACCTGCCCCGGCGGCACCTCGAGCAATGTGATCACCTACCTCTCGAAGGGGGACGTGGCCCTCTCGGTGGGCATGACCAGCGTCAACACCCTGCTGGCCCCCTTCCTGACCCCGGCCATCACCTACCTGCTGCTGCGCACCACCGTGACGGTGGACCTGCTGAGCATGTTCAAATCGATCGTGCAGGTGGTCATCATCCCGATCGTGCTGGGCTTTGTCATCAACCGGCTGTTCGGCAGCTTTACCCAAAAGCTGGTCAAGGTGCTGCCCTCGGTGTCGGTGGTGGCCATCTGCCTGATCGTGGCGGCGGTGGTCTCGCACAACGCCGAAAAGATCCTCACCACCGGGGCCATCGTCTTTGTGGTGGTGATCCTGCATAACCTGCTGGGCTACGCCTGCGGGCTGGGGCTGGGCAAGCTGCTGCACCTCAAGGTGCCCAAGTGCAAGGCCCTCTCGATCGAGATCGGGATGCAGAACTCCGGCCTCGCCACCTCGCTGGCGGGCACCGCCTTCCCGGATCTCGCGATGGCGACCGTGCCGGGGGCGATCTTCTCGGTCTGGCACAACATCTCGGGCGCAATTTTGGCCAACCTCTATAACCGCTGGGAGGATACGCCCGCGCAGGCTGAGCAGGCCGGGCAGGCCGAAAAGGCCGCGCAGTGAACGGGGCTTCGGGCGAAGCTGCTGTAAAGCATTTTACTTGATAAAGCCGTTTTACTTTACAGCCTTCTCCCCAAAAACAAACGAAATAACGCAAAAGCGCCGCGGCATCGGGCGGGCGCAGAGGGTTTTCCCCCTCTGCACCGCCCCTGTGCCGCGGCGCTTTTTTGTGCTGCGTTTTGGGCTGTGCTGTTTTGGGCTGCGGGGCCCCGGCGGCAGCGCTGCCGGGCCGCACCCGCCCGCGTGAGCCTGCCGGGCGGGCCTGCCCTCACCGGGTCATCTTGTCAAAGATATCCACCAGCTCGGCGATCTTCTCCCGCGCCTCCTGGCTCTCGACCGCATCGGCCACGCAGTGTTCGAGATGGGCCGAGAGCACCTCGCGGGTGGCCTTTTTGAGGATGGCCTGGGAGGCCACCAGCTGGCCCGCGATGTCCAGACAGTAGCGATCCTCCTCGATCATCCGCAGCACCCCGTCCAGCTGGCCGCGGGCCGTCTTGATGAGCCGGGCGACCTTTTGCTGATCCGCCTGCATCACTCCACCGCCGTCACGGTGTAGCCCGCGTCCTCGACCGCCTTTTTCAGCGCCCCGGTGTCGAAGCCATCGGGGCAGGTGACAGCGGCCGAACCGGCCTCGAGGTCAACGGTCGCGGTGACCCCCTCCAGCTCATTGAGGGCCTTTTCCACCCGGCCGGAGCAGTGGGCACACATCATGCCCTCGATCTTCAGTGTCTTTGTCATGGTTGTCTCTCCTTTTTTGTTGGGTTGGTGTTGTGCGGCGCGGCGCTTATGGTCGCGCTTGGGGTCGTGCAAATTAAAGAGGTTGAGCCGCAGCGCGTTGGTCACCACGCAGAAGCTGGACAGGCTCATGGCCGCCGCCCCGAACATGGGGTTGAGCACCAGCCCCCAGTGGGCGAACAGGCCCATCGCCAGCGGGATGCCAAGGCTGTTGTAGAGGAAGGCCCAGAAGAGGTTTTCGTGGATGTTGGTGACCACCGCCCGCGAGAGCCGGATGGCCGCCGGGACATCGAGCAGGTCGCTCTTCATCAGCACGAGGTCGGCGGCGTCGATGGCCACGTCCGCCCCCGCGCCGATGGCGATGCCCACCGCCGCGCTGGTCAGGGCCGGGGCGTCGTTGATGCCGTCCCCCACCATCGCCACCTTTTTTCCTTTCTCCTGGAGGGAGGCGATCTTCCGCTCCTTGTCCTGGGGCAG
>DKVN01000113.1:397-7169 GCA_002491225.1 Faecalibacterium sp. UBA7177 | reverse complement strand
ATCCAGCAGATCGGCACCCCGCAGCAGGTCTTCGACCATCCCGCCAACCTCTTCGTGGCCGGGTTCATCGGCACCCCGCAGATGAACTTCTTCGACGCGAAGCTGATCGCGAACGGCGGCAAGTACGCCGTGTCGGTGGGCGGTGCCGAGATCGAGCTGTCGGAAGAGAAGCAGAAAGCTCTGGCCGCGAAGAATGTCCCTGCGCAGGACATCACCCTGGGCGTGCGTCCCAGCCACATCACCCTGGGCGATGGCCCCAAGACCATCGCCGCCACCGTGGATGTGAGCGAGATGATGGGCAGCGAGGTTCATCTGCATACCAATGCGTTGGGCCGCGACGTTGTCATCATCGTGCCCACGATGGATCTGTCCGGCAACCACAAGGAGACCTTCGCCCGCGGTGCACAGATCAAGTTCACCTTCTCGGGCAATGTCTGCCATGTGTTTGACAAGGACGGCAAGAACCTCGAGTTCTAAGCCTCTTTCCACGGCAGCCGGCCGGGGCGCCCTTCGGGGTGTCCCGGCTTCTTTTGTGCGGTATCCTGTGCGGTGTCCTGTTGCAAAAAAGCTTGCAAGCTGACTTACCCTTATTGTATAATAGATAAGTTGCGTGTCTTTTTTCGCCGCGTCTTTCGGGGGGCGGCTGTTCCGGCGGCGGCTGCCGCTGTGTAAAAAGGGGGCTGTTGGTTTTTTGAGTGGAATGAAAAATATCGAGCAATCGTCAAATTCTTCCATGCCCGAGAACAAGATGGGCATCCAGCCCATCGCGCCGCTGCTGATCAGCATGGCGCTGCCCATGATGGTGAGCATGCTGGTGCAGGCGCTGTACAATGTGGTGGACAGCATCTATGTCAGCCGGCTCAGCGAGGCGGCGCTCACGGCGGTGAGCCTTGCCTTCCCGGTGCAGAACCTGATGATCGCGGTGGCGGTGGGCACCGGGGTGGGCGTCAACGCGCTGCTCAGCCGCAGCCTGGGCGAAAAGCGGTTCGATCAGGCCGACCGGGCCGCTAACAACGGCCTCTTCCTCGCGCTGTGCAGCATGGTGGTGTTTGTGCTGCTGGGGCTGTTTGGCAGCCGCGCCTTCTTCCACAGCCAGACCACCGACCCCGAAATTTTGGAGGGCGGCATCGCCTATATGCGCATCGTCACCATCTTCAGTCAGGGCATCTTTTTGCAGTGCATGCTCGAAAAGCTGCTCACCTCCACCGGCAAGACCTTTTACAGCATGCTGCTGCAGCTGTCCGGCGCGGTGATCAACATCCTGCTCGACCCGGTGCTCATCTTTGGCATGTTCGGGCTGCCCCGGATGGGGGTGGCGGGCGCGGCGGCGGCCACCGTCATCGGCCAGTGGGCCGCCATGCTGCTGGGCTTCTGGCTCAACATCCGCAAGAACGACGAGATCCACCTCTCGCTGGCCGGGCTGCGCCCGCACTGGACCACCATCAAGCTCATCTACTCGGTGGGGCTGCCCAGCATCGCGATGCAGTCGATCGGTAGTGTGATGACCTTCTGCATGAACACCATCCTGATGTCCTTTACCAGCACGGCCACGGCGGTGTTCGGGGTCTATTTCAAGCTGCAGAGCTTTGTGTTTATGCCGGTGTTCGGGCTCAACAACGCGATGGTGCCGATCATCAGCTACAACTACGGCGCCCGCAAGCCGGACCGGATGCTCAAGACCATCCGGCTGAGCATGGCCTACGCCGGGTGCATCATGGTGGCGGGCTTTGCCATCTTCCAGCTCTTCCCGGATCAGCTGCTCGGCCTCTTTGACGCCTCGCCCGAGATGCTCGCCATCGGCGAGCACGCGCTGCGCCGCATCAGCTACAGCTTTTTGCTGGCCTGGGCCTGCATCATCGTGGGCTCGGTCTTCCAGGCGCTGGGCAGGGGGATGCTGAGCCTCTGGGTCTCGGTGGGGCGGCAGCTGCTGGCCCTCATCCCGCTGGCCTGGCTCTTCAGCCTCTCGGGGCAGCTGGATCTCGTCTGGTTCTCCTTCCCCTGTGCCGAGCTGGTCAGCCTGGCGCTGAGCATGATCTTCTTTCTGCGGGTTTACCGGCAGATCATCCAGCCGATGCTCGGGGAGGCCCACCACCCGGAAAGCGCGCAGGGAACGACCGGCGCGTAAAGCAAAGCGCATTTCTTTTTTTGCATCTGTTCCGCCTTTGACCGCCCTGCGGGGCGGCCAGCTCACCCGCAAAGTCAGCAGCCCGGCCGCGTTTTTCTGCGCAGCCGAGCTGTGTACGGCAAGCCGAACCCCAACCCGCGGCGCACCCGCCGCGCCAGCCCAGAAGGAGGCAACCCCGCCATGACCTACGACCTGATCATCGTCGGCGCCGGCCCGGCCGGCATCTTCACCGCGCTTGAACTGCTGCGCCGGGGCAGCCGCGCCCGCATCCTGCTGGTGGAAAAGGGCCGCCCGGTGCAGCAGCGCCACTGCCCCAAGGCCGAGACCGGCCGCTGCATGAACTGCCGCCCCTACTGCCACATCACCACCGGCTTTTCGGGCGCGGGGGCCTTTTCGGACGGCAAGCTCTCCCTCTCCTACGAGGTGGGCGGCGACCTGCCCAGCCTGATCGGGGAGGACCGAGCCCAGCAGCTGATCGACTACACCGACAGGATCTACCTCGAGTTCGGGGCCGACCCCCACGTCGAGGGGGTCGGCCAGACCGACGAGATCAAGGAGATCCGCAAGCGGGCGATCCGGGCGGGGCTCAAGCTGGTCGATTGCCCCATCCGCCACCTCGGCACCGAAAAGGCCCAGGCCCTCTACCGCGCCATCCAGGACGAGCTGGAGGCCAAGGGGGTCGAGATGCGTTTTGGGGCCGAGTGCGTCAACATCCTGCTCGAGGGCAAACGCTGCCGCGGGGTGCTGCTGCGCGAGGGCGGCGTCGAGCACGAGGTCGCGGGCCGCCGGGTGGTGATCGCCACCGGCCGCCGCGGGGCCGACTGGCTCGAGAGCCTCTGCGCCGAGCACGGCATCGCCCACCGCCCCGGCACGGTGGACATCGGGGTGCGGGTCGAGGTGCGGGGCGAGATCATGGAGACAGTCAACCGGGTGCTGTACGAGTCCAAGCTGATCGGCTACCCGCGGCCTTTCAAGAACAAGGTGCGCACCTTCTGCCAGAACCCGGGCGGCTTTGTCAGCCAGGAGAACTACGACAACGACCTCGCGGTGGTCAACGGCCACAGCTACAAGGAGACCAAGAGCGAGAACACCAACCTGGCCATCCTGGTCAGCCACAACTTCACCGAGCCGTTCAACCAGCCGATCGCTTACGCCCAGAAGGTGGGCGAGCTGACCAACATGCTCGGCGCGGGGCATATCATGGTGCAGCGGTACGGGGACATCCTGGACGGCAAGCGCACCTGGCAGAAGGAGCTTTCCCAGAGCAACCTGCGCCCCACCCTGGCCGACGCGGTGGCGGGGGACATCACCGCCGCGATGCCCTACCGGGCGATGACCAACATCATCGAGTTCATCCGCATGCTGGACGAGGTGGTGCCCGGCTTTGCCAGCGGCGAGACCCTGCTGTACAGCCCGGAGCTGAAATTTTACTCCAACCGGGTGAAGATGGACGAGAACCTCACCACCAACATCGAGGGGCTCTACTGCCTGGGCGATTCGAGCGGCTGGACCCGCGGCCTCATGATGGCCAGCGTGATGGGGGTGCTGCTGGGCCAGACCCTGCGCGCGCAGGAGGGGTAAGCGATCGGCGGGCGGCGCATCCCGCCGCCCGGAGCGCGGGATTTGCCGGTGTTTTTGGGCCCGCGCGGCCCGTGCCCTGCTCCCCGCGCATCGCGCACTGCGCACCGCAGACGACACAAAAAACAAGGGCGACATCGCCCAGGGAGGCCGCCGATGATCCATACCCTCACCCTCAACCCATCCCTTGACTATCTGCTCTCGCTGGACGAATTTGTCCCCGGCGGGCTCAACCGGGCGCGGGAGGCGCAGCTCTTCGAGGGCGGCAAGGGGATCAATGTGGCCCTGATGCTCGCCCGGCTGGGCCAGCCGGTGCGGGCGCTCGGCTTCCGGGCCGGGGCCACCGGGCGGCTGCTGCGGGAGCTGCTGGCCGCCGAGGGGCTGGAGGAGGCGCTGCTCCCCCTGCCTGAGGGCTTCACCCGCATCAACCTCAAATTGGAGGCCGCGGCCGAGGAGACCGAGCTGAACGGCCCCGGCCCCGCGCCGGGCCCGGCGGCGCTGGCGGCGCTCGAGCGGCAGCTGGCCGCCATCCCGCCCGAGGATACCCTTGTGGCCGCGGGCAGCCTGCCGCCCGGCCTGCCCGCCGACAGCTACGACCGGCTGCTGACCCCCTGCGCCGCGCGGGGGGTGCGCTGCGTGCTGGACACAAACGGCGAAGCGCTGCGCGCCGGGCTGGCCGCCCGGCCCTGGCTGATCAAGCCCAACCTCGCCGAGCTGGCCGGGCTGCTGGGCCTCTCGGCCGAGGAGCAGGCGGCGCTGGCCCCGAAACCTGGCGAGGCCCCCGGCCCGGCCCTCTTGGAGGCGATGTGCACCGCCCAGAGCCTCGGCGCACGGAATGTGCTGGTCAGCCTGGGCGGGCAGGGCGCGGCCCTGCTGGCTGAGCGGGGGGAGCTGCGCTATCAGCCCGCCCCCGCCGGGCGGCCGGTGAACACCGCCGGTGCGGGCGATTCGCTGCTGGCCGGTTTCCTGGCCGAGCTGGGCCGCAGCGCCAGCCCGACCGAGGCGCTGCGGCTCGGGGTGGCCGCGGGCAGCGCCACCGCCTTCTCCCCCGCCCTCGCCAGCGCCGAGGCGGTGCGGCGGCTGGCGGAGGAGGGCCGCTGGTGAGGCGGGGCGGTGATGAGGCCGCGGCTCCATTTTTTCGTTCATCCTGCCTCAGAGCGATTCCAAACCGTATATTCTCAATTGATTATACAAAAGCAGCGTCTCGCCAAGCTGGTAAGACGCTGCTTTTTATTTGATACTGTCAAAAGGAACGCTGCGCCGGTTCTATCTTTCACCGGATTGCCCTGCCGATCCTTTTCTCCAGCCGCCACTGGGGCGGGATGCCGTCGTCCGCCCAATACTCATCCAATGCGGTGATCCTGTCCCCCGCGGTCTGGAGAAAAGAGGTCACATGAAACGAACAGCTTTTGTCGGTGGGCCACACCCGCGTCACCGTGATCCAGAGCCCGCCTGCCTGCTCGATCCGCTCGACCTCGCCGTCCCACTCGCCGGGGTACTCGCAGTTGGCGCGCAGATACTCCTCCACCGTAAACCGCTCGTTGGTGCAGTGCCAGTTGATGACCGCATCCTCGGCAAAGTATTTTCGGATGGCATCCGCGTCCTGGGCCAGCACCGCTTTCCAGAATGTTTGAAGTTCCATTGTTTTTTCCTTTCTCCTCAATGGTCGGCTACGTCTCGTCTCAAGAAACTCTGCGCCCTCAGTTTTTCAGCGCGGTGATGGGCACGACCGCCACGCCATCGGGGCGGAGGTAGGCGGCGTTGGCCAGGCCGCACACGACGCACAGGGCGGCGGGCGGGCGGCCTTTGGGGTCCTTCTCGAATTCCGCCTTGAGCTCCAGCAGGCCGCGGGCGGCGGCATCGATCTGGTTTGCCCCCAGCTTGATCTCAAACGCGCACCACCGGCCGTCCGGCAGCTCGACGACCGCGTCGATCTCCCGGCCCTGATAGTCCTGATAATGGTACAGGGTGCCGCCGAACGATTCGGCATAGATCTTCAGGTCCCGCTCGCAGAGGGCCTCGAACAGGAAGCCCAGCGTGTTCAAATCGTTCAGCAGCCCGGCGGGGGTCGCCTTGAGGAGGGCGCAGGCCAGCGACGGGTCGCAGAAGTGCCGCTTGACCGCCTGCTTGACCCGCACCGAGGAGCGCACCCCCACCGCAAAGGGAGGCTGGTTGTCGGTGAGGAAGAGCCGCTCGAAAATATCGAGGTACTCCTTGACCGTCTCGACGTCGATATCCTCGTCGTCGATCTCCCGGATGTCATTTTTGAGGGTACGGTTGCTGGCGGTCGTGCTCTCGTTGCGCGCCAGCGAGCGCAGCAGCAGCTGCATCTTCGCCGTGTTGCGCTTGATGCCGTCCATGCGGTAGACGTCGTCCCCGATCACCGCGTTCAGGTACTCGCCCGGCACCAGCGCCGCCCGCTCGGCGGGCAGCGAGAGGCTGCCGGGCCAGCCGCCCCGCACGATCAGCCCGATCAGCCGTTGCAGCTCTACCTCGTCGGTCAGCGCGGGGGTCAGCTGGCCCTGGCACAGTTCCTTTAAGGACACCTTGCCGGAGGAATCGCCGGATTCAAACAGGGACATCGGGCGCATCCGCAGCCGGGCGATCCGCCCGGCCCCGCTGTGCAGGATCCCCTTGTGGTTGGGGGTCGCCGAGCCGGTCAGGATGAACTGCCCCTTTTGGCCCGTCTGATCCACCCGATACCGCACGGCGTCCCAGACCGGCGGGACCTCCTGCCACTCGTCGATCAGGCGGGGGGCGCTGCCCTCCAGCACCAACGCCGGGGACATCTGCGCCAGCTGCCGGTTCTGAAAGTTGCCCGCCGGGTCGCCCAGGTCGATCTCGCTGGCGCTGTGAAAGGCCGAGGTCCAGGTTTTTCCGCACCACTTCGGGCCCTCCACGCAGACAGCCCCAAAGGTTTTCAGATATTCGCCGAGCTTGGCATCAATCATGCGGGGCAGGTAGTTTTGTTGGTTCATGCTGCCTCACCTCTGGTTCTATTATAAGTGAACCCGATAGATTTTGCAATCCTAATCCGATAGATTTTGCAATCCTAATCCGATAGATTTT
>DKVN01000113.1:0-184 GCA_002491225.1 Faecalibacterium sp. UBA7177 | reverse complement strand
CCTCACCTCTGGTTCTATTATAAGGGAACCCTATAGATTTTGCAATCCCAATCCGATAGATTTTAGATTTTTAATCCGATACTTTTTAACTTTTCAACCCGATACTTTTTTATATTTCAACCCGATAGATTTTGACCCCGCCGCCCGGCGGGCAAAAAAGGGGCCCCCGGTTGGTTTGCCGTTG
>DKVN01000118.1:4115-4567 GCA_002491225.1 Faecalibacterium sp. UBA7177 | reverse complement strand
GCCTCCTGTTGGTTCCTCCCTTGCCGTGTTGAAATGCTCTCTGCCGCCCGCCGGGCCCAAAGGCACGCGGCGGCAGAGGAAGCTCACTCTCATTATACCGCCCGGCGTGGTGGTTTTCAACCAATGCGCCCGCAAAACTTTTTGCGCGGCGAAAGGGCCGCGGCAGAAGGCAAAGCCCCCAGCCGCAAACAAAAAAACCAGCGCCCCGCCGCCCCCGAGGGGGCAGGCAGGGCGCTGGGCTGTTTTGTGATGGAACGCGATCCAGCGAAAAAAGCTTATTTCAGCTCGATCTTCGCGCCGACCTCTTCCAGCTTCTTCTTCAGATCCTCGGCGTCGGCCTTGGAAGCACCCTCCTTGAGGGTCTTCGGGGCGTTGTCGACCAGCTCCTTGGCCTCCTTCAGGCCCAGGCCGGTGGCCTCCTTGACAGCCTTGATGACCTGCATCTTGTTGGC
>DKVN01000118.1:1602-3776 GCA_002491225.1 Faecalibacterium sp. UBA7177 | reverse complement strand
GCCGGAGCGGCAGCGGCGGCAACGGCGGAAACGCCGAACTCCTCGCAGTAGGTGTCGATGAGCTCTTTCAGCTCGAGAACGGTCAGCTCCTTGACGGCGTCAATGATCTTGGTGATTTTCTCAGAAGCCATGATAAATGTCCCTCCTGTGTTAATTTTTGTGTTAGGGTGCGGCCGGGTGTTTTACAAACCGGCCGCCGCGGGGCAGGCGAAGCCGCCCGGGGATTTGCGGCAAGCGAAAAGGGCGCGGCGCTAATTAAGCGGCCGGTTCCTCGCTGCCGCCGGTTTTGTCCGCATAGGCCTGCATGGCGACCGCCAGCCCGCTGAGGGTGCTGGTGAGCGCACCGGCAAACATGGACAGCATACCTTCGCGGCCGGGCAGCTTGGCGATGGCCTCGACCTCGGCCTTGTCCATGACCTTGCCTTCCATGTAGCCGACCTTGACCTGGAACTTGTCCTTGGAGGCCTCGGCAAACTTGCAGAGGATGCGGGCGGGGGCCATGGCGTCCTCGCCGCTGCCGATGGCGATGGCGGTGGTGCCTTCCAGCACCTTTTCCATCTCCTCCAGGCCGGTACCGTCGATGGCCAGCTTGAGCATGGTGTTCTTGACGACAGCGTACTCCACACCGGCCTCACGCAGGTCGCGGCGCAGCTTGGTGTCGTCGGCCACCGTGATGCCCTTGTAGTCCACGATGACGCCCGAGACGGAGTTCGAGATCTTGTCCTTCAGGGCGGCCACATAGGCCTGCTTCTCGCTCAGGATCTTTTCACTGGGCATTTTGTTTCACCTCGTTTCAACCTTTGGGATCGGCGCGTGTTGTACGAAACTGCGCGGATGAAAAAAGCCTCTCCCCCGCACCCGGCGAGGAAGAGGCGAAGCAGCTTTTTCGCGCCCCGGCGGCCCCAAGCGGGCTGCCAAAGGCAACGCAGCAACACCTGTTTCTCGGCAGGCGGGCTTTTGCAAAGCCCTTACGCACAGCGCACCTGCTGTCTTAAAAACAGCGTTTGTATTATACCATCCCGCCGCGGGGCTTGTCAAGGCCGCCGCGGGCGGAAAAGGTCGTTTTTTGCGGGCGCCTGCCCGCCGCGGGCGCTCAGGCTCAGCCGCCGAAGCGCACGCCGTTCAGCTTGATGCCGGGGCCCATGGTGGTGGCCACCGTGACGCTGCGGATATACTGGCCCTTGGCCGCCGCGGGCTTGGCCTTGACCACCGCGTCCATGACCGTCTTGACGTTGTCCATCAGCTTTTCGGTGCCGAAGCTGGCCTTGCCCACCGGCACGTGGATGATGTTCTGCTTGTCGAGGCGGTACTCGATCTTACCGGCCTTGGCCTCGGTGACCGCACGCCCGATGTCCGGGGTAACGGTGCCGGCCTTGGGGTTCGGCATCAGGCCGCGGGGGCCGAGGATCTTACCCAAGCGGCCAACCTGGCCCATCATGTCCGGGGTGGTGACAAGTACGTCGAAATCGACAAAGCCCTCGCTCTGGATCTTGGCGATCAGGTCGGCATCGCCCACCATCATCGCGCCCGCCTCCTCGGCGGCCTTGGCGGCATCGCCCTTGCAGATGGCGATGACACGCACGTTTTTGCCGGTGCCGTGGGGCAGCACCACCGCGCCGCGGACCTGCTGGTCGGCATGGCGGCTGTCCACGCCCAGACGGATGTGCAGCTCGACCGTCTCGTCGAACTTGGCCTTGGCGGTCTGGCAGCAGAGGGCGATGCCCTCCTCGGTCTCATACAGCTTGGAACGGTCGACCAGCTTGGCGCTGTCAACGTAATGTTTCCCGTGTTTCATCTTTCATTTCCTCCTGTGTGGTGGTATCGGAACCTGTCCTCCCACGGATGTCAGAGCAGCGCGGTGCTCAGTCGGCAACGGTGACGCCCATGCTGCGGCAGGTGCCAGCGATCATGCTGACAGCCGTGTCCAGATTGGCGGCGTTCAGGTCGGGCATCTTGAGCTTGGCGATCTCCTCAAGCTGGGCCCGGGTGATGCTGGCCACCTTGGTCTTGTTGGGCACGCCAGAGCCGCTGTCGATGCCGCAGGCCTTCTTGATGAGGACCGGCGCCGGAGGGGTCTTGGTGATGAAGCTGAAGGAATGGTCGGCATACACGGTGATGACCACCGGGATGATATAGCCCATATCCTTTTGGGTGCGCTCGTTGAACTCCTTGGT
>DKVN01000118.1:0-1301 GCA_002491225.1 Faecalibacterium sp. UBA7177 | reverse complement strand
CGCTCGTTGAACTCCTTGGTGAACGCCATGATGTTGACGCCGTGCTGGCCCAGCGCGGGGCCGACCGGCGGGGCCGGAGTCGCCTTGCCGGCGGGAATCTGCAGTTTGATGTAGCCAATAACTTTCTGCGCCATTTCAATGCACCTCCAAAATGTGTGGTAGCGTAGCGGGCCCTTATGGGAAAAGGCCCTCCCACGGGCGCGGGTGCGCCCTTGCCAAAGGCGGCCGTGCGCTTTTTGGCGAAAGCGCCGCCGCCCGAAACCGCCCGCCGCCGCGCCGCGCAAAATCGCGCGCGCTGTGCGCCGGGGCCGGTTTTCTGCCTTTTTTCGTGATTTGCCCTTTTTACAGGGGCTTTACCTGGCCGAGCTCCAGCTCGGCAGGGGTCTCGCGGCCGAACATCGACACCTTGACCTTGACCTTGCCGGCCGCCATATCGATCGACTCGACCAGGCCGACAAAGCCCTCGAGCGGGCCGGCGGCGATCTCGACATTGTCGCCCACCTTATAATCAATGGTGAGCTCGGCCGTCTCGACCCCGAGCTTGTCCACCTCCTCCTGAGAGAGGGGGATGGGCTTGGAGGACGCGCCGACAAAGCCGGTGACCCCGCGGGTGTTGCGCACGATGTACCAGCTCTCGTCGGTCATCACCATCTTGACCAGGACATAGCCGGGGAAGAGCTTGTGCTCGACCATCTTCTCCTTGCCGTCCTTGATCTCGGGTGCCATCTCAACCGGCACCTTCACCTCGTGGATGAGGTGCTGCAGGCGGCGGTTCTCGACCATCGTCTCAAGGTCCTGCGAGACCTTTTTTTCGTAGCCGGAATAGGTGTGCACCACATACCACATTGCCTGTTCTGTTTCAGCCATACCTACCCGCCTTTCGCGTTTTCAGCGTTGTTAAACTGTGGGGATCGCCGGGCCCTCAGCCCAGCCCGACCATCAGCCGGAAGACCCCGCCGAAGATGGTGTCCAGCAGCAGGATGACAACGGCCGCGATCGCCACGACCACCAGCACCACGATGGTGTTGTTGATGGTCTGCTTTTTGCTGGGCCAGACGACCTTTTTCATCTCGCTTCTGGTATCGCGGAAATACTTTGCAATCCTGCCAAAGAAGCCCTTGACCCTGGCCAGGAACCCGGGCTTTTTGCTCTGCGTATCAGCCATGCCGTATTCCTCGCTTTCTCACTTGGTCTCCCGATGAACCGTATGCTTTTTGCAGAAGCGGCAATACTTCTTCATCTCAAGACGGTCGGGACTGTTCTTCTTGTTCTTCATCGTGTTGTAGTTGCGCTGCTTGCAC
>DKVN01000033.1:6803-7220 GCA_002491225.1 Faecalibacterium sp. UBA7177 | reverse complement strand
CTCAACGCCAAAATGCCGCAGCCAGCCGCACACCGCCTCGCTCACACCGTAAAAATCGAGCCCCTGCCGCTTCAAAAACCAGCAGGCCATATGCTCATACAGGGCCGCCAGCGCCCCGATCGGCCCGCCGCCCATCGGCATGTGCCCGGTGGAGTGGTCGACCAGGATCGCCGGCACCCCCCGCCGCCGCGCCGCCCGCGCCGCCCAGAGGCAGAGCGGATACAGCCGGGTCTGCACGAGGCAGAAGTCCGGCCGCTCGGCCCAGAGCGCCGCCGCCAGCCGCCGGGTGCGCCGGGCAAGCGGCCGCAGCACCGGGAACCGCCCGCCCATCAAAAGCCAGCTCGGCAGCCGGTAAACGGCCACCCCGTCCGGGCAAACCTCGTGTTCCGGCAGGCCGGGCAGGGCGCTGGTCACCAC
>DKVN01000033.1:5361-6418 GCA_002491225.1 Faecalibacterium sp. UBA7177 | reverse complement strand
AATCCTTTTTGTACACAAACTCCCGCTGGATCTGGAAGCTGACAAAAAAGAGCAGCACGTCCACCGGGATCTTGACCAGCAGCTCGCTGCCGCCCAAAAGCCCGAACAGCCAGTTGACCAGCAGGGCGCTGCAGGCCATCTGGGCCACCGCCAGCAGCGCGTACCGCAGCCCGGCCCGGCCGTGCCCGGCGCGGCTCTTGAAGACCACCTTGTAGTTGATGAGGTAGTTGTACACCGCCGAGAGAATCCGCGCCAACACGGTGGCGAGGATGATATACCCGCCGAGCCCCGGCACCCCCCGCAGCAGCCCGCAAAAGAGGCTGAAGAGGGCGAGGTCGACCACGCTGGAGGAGAGCGAGGAGAACAAAAACTTGCCGAAGATCGAGTAGACCCGCAGCGAATCCCGGATGGGGTGGAAGTGGCTGGACTTGTTCTCCTCAAGGTAGACCGTCTCGATCGGCACCTCCAGCAGCGGCAGCCCGGCGTCCTTGGTCTCGATGAGCATGTTGGACTCAAACTCGAACCGCTCGCCCTTTGTCTCGAGCAGCCGCCGCATAAACTCCGCCGGGATGGCCCGCAGGCCGGTCTGGGTGTCGGTGACCGCAAGGCCGATCAGCAGCCGGAAGATGGTGCGGGTGCACTTGTTGCCGAACACCGAGCGGGCGGGCACCCCGGCGGCGTCAAAGTCGCGGCAGCCGAGCACGAGGTGGTCGGGGTGCTCCCACAGCGCCTGCATGCAGCGCAGGATGCAGGCCGGGGTGTGCTGGCCGTCCGAGTCGGCGGTGACGCAGCCGGGCGCGTCAGGCCAGGTGAGCAGGCAGTGGTTGAAGGCGGTCTTCAGCGCCCGCCCCTTGCCCAGGTTGACCGCGTGGCGCAGCACGGTGCAGCCCGCGGCCTCGGCGGCGTCAAAGATGGGCCGGTAGGCCGGGCCGCTGCCGTCGTCCACCAGCACGATGTTGCGGATGCCCGCCTTTTGCAGGGCGGCGAGCAGGGCCGGGAGCTTTTCGTCCGGCTCGAGCGAGGGGATGATGAGCGGGAGTTCCTGATACTGTTGCAT
>DKVN01000033.1:2809-5018 GCA_002491225.1 Faecalibacterium sp. UBA7177 | reverse complement strand
CGCGGCCTTTACCGCGCCATCACGGCCAGCATGGCGTTGACGAGCACTCCGGCGTTGACCGCCGCAAACCCCAGCAGCAGCCGGGCGGCAGGTTCGGTGTCAGCGGGGTTGGCGGCCCCGGAAGCCTTTGTTGCCCCGGCGGCTTCAGCCCCGGCGGCCTCAGCGGCCCCGGAAGCCTCCGCGGCCCCGGCTCCGCCCGCCGCCCGCCAGACCCCCGCCGGGCAAAGCGCCAGCAGCGCCGCGGGCAGCACCGGCAAAAAGTACCGCCCCTGCAGGCCGTAGATCGTCTCGTAATAGGTCGGCGTCCAGCTGACGCAGCCCAGCACCACCAGCCCGGCCGAGGCCAGCGCCAGCAGCCCGGCCAGCGCCCGCGCGCGGGCGATGCGGCGGGCCTCGTTTGGCACGTTTGGCGCGGGCAGCGCGGCAGCCGCGTCCGCCCCGCCCGGCCGCCCGCCCCCCTCCGCCGCCCGGCAGGCTGCCGCCAGCAGCAGGTAGCAGGCCACCACCCAGCCCCAGCCGAGATCGAGGCTGTAGTAGCTGAGCTTGCCGCCCACTAAGGTCTTGATGTAGTGGTCGGCGTTCTGGGTCAGCGAGCGGAGCAGCAGCTGCACCGTCAGCCCCGGATGGGCCAGGATGTAGGCCGCCGAAAAGCAGATCGAATCCGGATCCACCGCCCCGGCGGAAAGCTCGCCGGATCCAGTATCCGCGCCGCCCTCGCCCGGCAGCTCGGCAACAAGCTCGGCCTCCGGCTGCTGCGCGGCCGGGATCGCCTGCTGCAAAAAGCCCGCGATGGCGTACCGCGCCCCCGAGAGGGCAAACATGAGCAGACACGCCGCCAAAAAGCCCGCCAATTTGGCCCGCCCCCGCCGCCCCAGCCGCGCGGCCGGGATCAGCAGGCAGAGCCCGCAGAGCGGCAGATAGACGGACTTGGCCGGGGCCAGCAGCAGCCCCACCGCCGCGGTCAGCAGCAGCTGGCGGCGGGGCAGCGGCGCGTGCTCCGCCGCCCCCGCCCCGAACGCGCCCTCCAGGCAGAGGGCGGTGTACAAAAACGCGAGCCCGAGCAGCAGGCTGTCCCGGCTGAAGGACGCCGCGAGGTGCAGGCTCATGGGCAGCAGCCCCGCCGCCGCGAACACCGGCTTTGCCACCGGGCTGTGCTTGACGGCCCAGGCGGTGAGCAGGGTGTAGGCGGCCAGGTTTGCCAGCCGCCCCAAAAAGAGGGTGGGCACAAACCCGAGATGCAAGACAAACCCGAGAAAAACCCCGAGCGTGCTGAAAAAGTAGAGCTCATCCCCCACATCTGCCTGCGGCTCGTCGTACTGGGCGTAGCTGCCGAAGGCATCGGGCGAGAGGGTGAAACACTCCTCGCTCACCGCCTGCCAGGTGAAAACGGTGGTGTTTTGCTCCTCGATGCGCGCGTTTTGGTCGCTCGGGCGGCGGAAGGTGGTGGCAAGCGGCACGGCGCTCAGGTGCCAGCCGTCAAAATCGAGCCAGGTGGCCAGCCGGGTCGCGCCCGAAAAGGCCTGGTTGATGTGGAACTGCTCGTCCGGCGCGGCGTAGGGCGGCAGCACCAGGCAGAACACCAGCCCCAGCCCGGCCGCCAGCAGCGCGTACCGCCGGTGCAGCGGCCAGGCGGCGAACCGTCCGCTGCGGGCGCTCGCCAGCCAGTACGCCGCCCCCACCAGCGCGGCCAGCAGCAGGCCAATGGCCCAGTAAAAGACGCTGACGAACCGCCCGATGGCACGGGTGGAGGCGAGGATCGCGAGGCTGCCGGGCAGGGGCTCGCCGTCGGCGGTAAGGGCGCAGCCGCCCCAGGCGGGCGCTTCGCTGCGGCCCAGCGCGATGCGGGCGTCGGATTCGTAGTGGGGCACAAGCTCCAGCCGGTAACGCGCGGCCGCCCCGGCGGGCAGCGGTGTATCCAGCCCAAGGCCCGCGTACTGGCCGTCGATCAGGTGCTCCATCCGGCCGGTGCTGCTCGCCAGCAGCGCGCCGGTGTCGGCGTCGTACAGGGCAAGCTCCAGCGCCCCGGCGGGCTGCCCGCCGCGGCAGTAAAACACAAACGCCAGGCCGGTGAGGGGCTGGTCGGTGGTAAACTCCTGGGAAAGGGCGGTTTCCAGCGGCGGGGTGGCGGCCTCGTAGCTGTCGTTCAGCCGGGCCGAGAGGGTCTTGCTCTCGCAGGGGCGCACCTCCACCAGCCAGACCCCGGCCAGCA
>DKVN01000033.1:0-2452 GCA_002491225.1 Faecalibacterium sp. UBA7177 | reverse complement strand
CCCCCCGCCCGGAAAATCGGGGGGAGGGGAGGCGGCAGGGACGTTTTCTTATTTCGGAGAGGCGGAGTTTCGCCGGATCCGGCTGGCAGCCGGACATGGCGAAAAACCCACTTTTCCGCAATCACCCGGCGTTCCTTCCGCCTTTCACCCCACCAGCCACTCAATAAACTCCCGCGCCGCGCCATTGCCCCCATCCCGCCGCGAGACAAACTGGCACACCGCCTTGACCTCTTTCGCCGCGTCGGCCGGGCACCCGCGCACCGCGCAGAGCTGCATACAAGGCAAATCAATGAGGTCATCCCCCAGATACGCCGCCTGCGCCCCGGTCATTTCCACGCCGAGCTCCCGGCTGACCTGCCCGAGCAATTCCAGAAAGGCCGCGGGCTTGTCCTGCCGCCCCTGGTAAAGGTGCCGGATGCCCAGCTCGGCGCAGCGGTTCGCCACAATCGCGCTCTCCCGCCCGGTGATCACCGCCGGAACAATCCCCGCGGCGGGCAGCATGTTCGCAATGGCGTACCCGTCCTTGATGTCAAACGCCTTCATCGCCTCGCCCGCCGGGCCCATATAAATCTTGCCGTCGGTCAAAGTCCCATCCACGTCCATCACAAGCAAACGCACCCCGCGCCGCACCGCGTCCAGTTCCCCGCACGCCTTGTTCGATTCCGCCAACGTGCTTCACCCCTCCTGCCCCGTCAAACACTCCGCAAACCGCGAGTCGGTCACAAACCGCACCGGCACATCGCTCTTGCGGGTCGCCATATAATCCCGCAGCATCCCCGCGATCTCCCGGTTCAGCGCGTCCGGGTCCTGCTTGACATTCGCCAGCTCCAGCGCCTCGGTGGCAAAGTTGCGCTCGTTCGGGGCGGCGTGGCGGTAGCCGTCCATCCCCGCGATGCCGATCTCGGCCACCCCCAGCTCGTCCAGCAGCCGCAGCGCCATCAGGCCGGAGTTGTCCAGATGCTCCCACCCGCACTTGACCAGCTTGTTAAAGCAGAGCAGCAGCTCCCCCTCGCCGGCCTCGGCCTTGACGTTCGAGGTCACGATCCGGCGGCAGGAGGCCAGCGCCGGGCTGCCGCGCCAGTAGCTGTACCGGCGCAGGTTGCTCAAAAAGACATACCCGCTCGGGATGCTCTCGTGCACAAAGTTGACGCTGATCACCACCGCGCCCTTCTCGTTCCGCCAGGCGTCGATCCGCTCCTTCTGCGTTTCCGCCGTGCGGCCCGGCAGCAGCAGCAGCACCGGTTTCCCGGCCAGCTCCTCCCGCAGCTGCCCCAGCGCCGCCGCGTCGTCGATCTCGCCGGTCAGATACTCCAGGTAGGTCTTTTCCAACAGGTCATAATCATACCGCTTGCGGGGCTGCGCGCCGATCTTGTTGAGGATATAGCGGATATCCTTCGACCGGATGCTGTTTTTCTGGCACAGATAGGCGATATTGTTGACATGCGCGCCGTAGCAGCCCGCCACAAAGTAGGGGGTGGTGAAGCCCCAGCTGCACCGGGCGCGGATGTTGTCCATATAGTCGTCGATGATGTCGAGCAGCGCGTCGATGTCGTAGCTGTACCCTAACTGCGACACCATATACTGCGCCACCGCCTCGGTGAGGGTGTTGCCCGCGCCGCGGCCCATGCCCGCGATGGTGCCGTCCACCACCACCTCCCGCTTGCCGTAGGACATGCGGATGAACTCCTGCGAGAGCGCGTTGGACAGCTGCATGTTGTTGTGCGAGTGGAAGCCGATCCGGCAGCTCGGGGCGAGGTTGTGGTGGATCAGCTCGAACACCCGCCGCAGATCCTCGAGATACATCGAGCCGAAGGTGTCGACGATCGAAAAGCAGTAGGGCTCGACCTCGTTGATCTTCTGGATCAGCTCGATCAGCTCCAGATCGCTGTAGCCCAAAATGTCCACCGGCTGCACGAACAGCCGGTAGCCCTTGGCCTTGATGGCCCGGCAGGCCTCGACCGCGCCCTCCCGCTCGGCCTTGAAAAAGCACTCCCGCACCGCGTCGATCGAGTCGCCGGTGCACTCGTCGAGGTTTTCCACCGAGTAGCGGCTGTAGTCGGCCAGCACGGTGAAGAGGGCCCCCTGCTTGTCGTCCGGCACAAAGCGGCGGGCGTCGGCGGAATTGCGGTAGACCGTCTTGCCCTCGCCAAACCCCTCGTCCTGGAAAAACCCGATCTCGATCAAATCGACCCGGGCCTTCACCAGCCCCTCGACGATGCCCCGGATCACCGGGTCGCCAAACTTTTTGTCCAGCAGATACGCCCCGTCCCGCAGGGTGCAGTCCAGCAGCTTCGCGTGTTTCATAGCGTTTCTCCTCTCACCCCCAGGACAGGGGGACGGTTCTTTTGTCCGAGACAAAGGGACAGACCTTTGCGGTTTGGTGAGGCGGTCTCTCGCCAGCCGCTGGCGGGGCGGGCAGGCTCGGCGGTCGCCATCCGCTGCCGACACAGGG
>DKVN01000157.1:2879-3747 GCA_002491225.1 Faecalibacterium sp. UBA7177 | reverse complement strand
CTGGTGCTGCTGGACATCTCGCTGCCCTTTTACAGCGGCTACCACTGGTGCAGCCAGATCCGGGCGGCCTCGCGGGTGCCGATCCTGTTTTTATCCAGCGCGGCGGACAACATGAACATCGTCATGGCGATGAATATGGGCGGGGATGACTTTCTGGCAAAGCCCTTTGACCTCGGGGTGCTGGTGGCCAAGATCCAGGCGCTGCTGCGCCGCGCCTACGATTTCGCGGGCCCGGCCGAGCTGCTGCAGCGGGGCGAGGTGCAGCTGGACCTCGGCGCGGGCAACCTTAGCTGGCGCAGGCAGACGGTCGAGCTCACCCGCAACGAGCTGCGCATCCTCAAGGTGCTGTTTGAGGCGCGGGGCAAGGTGGTCAGCCGGGACGCGCTGATGGCCGGCCTCTGGGAGACCGACTGCTACATCGACGACAACACCCTCACGGTCAATGTGGCCCGGCTGCGCAAAAAGCTGGACGCCATCGGGCTGGAGGGGCTCATCCGCACCAAAAAGGGCATGGGGTATCAGGTGGAGTGAGCCGCCCGCGCGCCACGGTTCGCACAAAGGCGGCTGGCCGCAAAAGATACCGCAAAAGAAATAATGAGAGAGGGGAGAGCGGATGCTTCGCTACTGGAAAGACCATGCCCTGCGCTGGTGCCTTTTGGGCGGCTGCGCGGCGACTTTTGCGCTGGTGCTGTATTTATACGAGCTGCCGGTGGCGGCGGCGGGGTACGCGGCGCTGCTTTGCGGGGTGCTGCTGGCTCTGGCCGGGCTGCTCGGCGGGCTGCACACGGCCAAAAAGCACCGCCAGCTGCAGGAGGCGAAAAACAGCGTCGGCATCACGCTGGATCGCCTGCCCCCCGCCGACACCCAG
>DKVN01000157.1:1493-2507 GCA_002491225.1 Faecalibacterium sp. UBA7177 | reverse complement strand
TTCACCCTCTGGGCCCACCAGATCAAGACCCCCATCGCCGCCATGAGCCTGCTGCTGCAATCGGACGAACCGCCCGACCGGGACGAGATCGCGGGGCAGCTCTTTCAGATCGAGGAGTATGTGGGCATGGTGCTCTCCTACCTGCGGCTGGGCAGCGAGACGAACGACCTTGTGCTGCGCGATCTCGACCTCGATGACATCCTGCGGCAGGCGGTGCGCAAGTACGCCCGGCTCTTCATCCGCAAAAAGCTGACCCTCTGCTACGAGCCGGTGGGCCGCCGGGTGCTCACGGATGAAAAGTGGCTGCTGTTTGTGGTGGAGCAGCTGCTCTCCAACGCTATCAAGTACACCCCCAGGGGCAGCGTCAGCCTGCTGGTCGAGGGGGACGAGCTGCTGGTGCGGGACACCGGCATCGGCATCACCCCCGAGGATCTGCCCCGCATCGGCGAAAAGGGCTACACCGGCTACAACGGCCGGGTGGACAAGCGCTCCACCGGCATCGGGCTCTACCTCTGCCGCCAGGTGCTGCAAAAGTTAGGGCACAGTTTGCGCATCGAGTCCGCCCCCGGCGTGGGCACCACCGTCGCCATCGGCCTCGGCCGCAGCCTGGATGTGCGGGACTGAGGCGCGAGGTGACAGGAATGTAAGCTGCCTGTAAGCCCATCCGATGGCAGCGGCCCCCGGCGTCTGGTATCATGGGGATACAAAGCCGGGCAAACGCCGCCGCCCATATGTGAGCCGCAGCGTCACCCGGCCAAACCGGGCGGCGATGCGGTTTAGGCCGAAAATGCCGCCCATAGAGAGGGGCACCATCATGCTGTTACAGGCGCGAAACATCAAAAAAGTGTATGCCGGGCGGTTTGGCACCAACAAGGTGCAGGCGCTGGCCAACGTCTCCTTTTCGGTCGAGGCGGGGGAGTACCTCGCCATCATGGGTGAGTCCGGCAGCGGCAAGACCACCCTGCTCAACATCCTCGCCGCGCTGGACAAACCCACCAGCGGCCAGGTGCTGCT
>DKVN01000157.1:0-1175 GCA_002491225.1 Faecalibacterium sp. UBA7177 | reverse complement strand
CAGGACAACATCTTTCTGCCGCTGGTGCTGGCAAACCACCCCTACGCCGAGATGCGCCGCCGCATCGTGCCCATCGCCATGCGGCTGGGCATCAACGACCTGCTCGAAAAATACCCCTACGAGGTCTCGGGCGGGCAAAAGCAGCGGGCGGCGGTGGCCCGGGCGCTGATCACCGAGCCGCAGCTGGTGCTGGCGGACGAGCCCACCGGCGCGCTCGACTCCCGCTCCACCGACGAGCTGCTCGCCCTGTTTGAGGAGATCAACCGCGGCGGGCAGACCATCCTCATGGTCACCCACAGCGTCAAGGCGGCCAGCCACGCCGGGCGGGTGCTCTTTTTGCGGGACGGCGAGGTCTACCACCAGATCTACCGCGGCGGCATGAGCGGCGGCGCCTTCTACAGCGCCATCGCCGACGCGCTGACCACCATGATGACAGGCGGTGAGCGCAATGGGTAAATGCCTCTATCTGCGGCTGGCTGCGTCCAACCTCAAAAAGAACGGGCGGCTCTACCTGCCCTACCTGCTGGCGGGCAGCGCCACCGTGATGTTCTGCTTCATCCTCGGCTCGCTCGACCTCAACAGTCACATCCTCGAGATGCCGGGCGGGGCGATCCTGGCCCTGATGCTGGCGCTCGGCACCATCATCGCCTGCATTTTTGGCGCGGTGCTGCTGTTTTATGTCAACGGCTTTTTGCTGCGTCAGCGCAAGCGGGAGTTCGGCCTCTTTATCATTCTCGGCATGGAAAAACGCCACCTCGCCCGCATCCAGTTTTACGAGACCCTCTTCTCGGCCGCCATCTGCATCGGCACCGGGCTGCTCGGTGGCGCGCTGCTCAGCCAGCTGATGTTCTTGGTGCTGCTGCGGCTGGTGGGGGCGGGGCCGCAGTTTTCCTTCGAGTTTCAGCCCATGATGGCCTGCTCGATCGCCGCGGTGTTCGGGGTGGTGTTTCTGGCCGTGCTGGCAAACAACCTGCGGCAGGTGCACTTTGCCAACCCTGTAGAGCTTTTGCGCGGCGGCCAGGTGGCCGAGCGGGAGCCCAAAACCCGCTGGCCGCTGGTGCTCATCGGGCTGGCGGCGCTCGGGGGCGGGTACGGCATCTCGCTCACGGTCAAAAGCCCCATCAACGCGATGCTGCTCTTTTTTGTGGCGGTGCTGCTGGTGATCCTGGGCACCT
>DKVN01000006.1:5169-5511 GCA_002491225.1 Faecalibacterium sp. UBA7177 | reverse complement strand
CGCGCTGCCCGCGCCGCCCCATTCGCCCGCGCCGCCCGGCAGGGCCGCGCCGCCCGCCGCGCCGCCGCCAAAGGCGGCCAGCCCCGGCGCACCACCGGTGCCCGCCCCCGGCGCGGCAACGGAAACCGGAAGCCGCCGCCAGACGCTGAGCGGCGAGGGCAGCGGGCGCAGGATCAGCAGCCGCAGCATCGCCGCATCCCACAACAGGTAGAAGAGCCGCCGCGGGGTGCGGTGCTGGAAAGCCGCCCGCAACAGCAGGGCCGTCAGGGTGAGCAGGCCCGCAGAGAGCGAGGAGGCCAGCAGCCCGTTCAGCAGCGCCCGCGCGGTCATGCGCGGCCCTCC
>DKVN01000006.1:4738-4876 GCA_002491225.1 Faecalibacterium sp. UBA7177 | reverse complement strand
CCGCGCGGTCATGCGCGGCCCTCCTGGGGCAGCTGCTCGACCAGCCGGCGCAGCCGCGCGATCTCTTCGGCCGAGAGTGCCCTGCCCTCCAGCAGCGAGGCGACCAGCCGGTCGGCCGCGCCGCCGTACATCCGGTCG
>DKVN01000006.1:4302-4438 GCA_002491225.1 Faecalibacterium sp. UBA7177 | reverse complement strand
GCCGCCGTACATCCGGTCGATGAGGTCCTGGGTCTCGCGGCGCTGGGCCTCCTGCCGGGTGAGCAGGGCGCGGCAGCAAAAGCCAGGGTCGGTGCGGGCCACAAGGCCCTTTTCCACGCACTTTTTCAGCACCGTG
>DKVN01000006.1:614-3995 GCA_002491225.1 Faecalibacterium sp. UBA7177 | reverse complement strand
GTGGTCTTGCTCCAGCCCACCTGCGCGCTGGCCTGTTCGGCAAGCTGCTTTGCGGTAAGCTCCCCGCCCTGCCAGAGCAGCTCCAATACTTTAAGCTCGCTGTCGAAAATCTTGGGTTCCATGGCGGCTCCCTCCCTGTTGCGGCAGTAATTCTATTGCAATAGAACGATTATATTCTACTCCGATAGAATGGGCTTGTCAAGGGGGAATTTTGGGGAGAAACGGAGTGGAGGCGAAACGAGACGAAGGCAGGGGCAGAGCGAAGGCAAAGGCGGCGGCAAGGCGGGGCGAAAGTGGGGCGGCGCGGCAGGGGCTGGCCGTTCGCAGGCAGCAGCGCTTCACATCAGCAAAAACGCACCGCACAGCCTCTGGGGCCATGCGGTGCGTTTCAAGTCATTTTGTGCTGTGGCCGGGCTGCGGCGCGGCCCGCGGGACGAGGATCTCATCCAGCGCCGCCCAGTCCGCGCCGTCCGGCAGGTAGAAATATGTGGCCTGGATCTCCTCGCCGTAGAGCGGCACCCGCTTGAGGTACCGATCCGACAGGATGAGGGCCAGGGTGCCCTGCGGGGTCTCCAGCAGCATCGAGACCGAGCGGCCCTGTGGCTCGAACGAGTAGTTGCCCGTGATCTCCACCAGCCGCAGGCCCGAGAGGTACCGGTGCAGCGCCACCTCGTCGGTGCAGATAAGCTCTCCCGTCTCGGCGCTGCGCAGGGCGTACTGCTCCGGCGGCTGGGCGGCGTAGATGGCCTCGGCCCCGGTGGTCTCGCCGTATGCGAGGGCGACCTGCCCGCCGCCCATGAAGAGCAGGAAAAAGACCAGACCCACCAGCAGCGCGCCGGAGGGCTTGCGGCGGGCGGCGAGGACGCTTTTGAGCCGGTAGCGCAGCGCGCGGGCCGAGGCCGAGAGGCAGGTGGTGAAGCCCCGCTCCTCCCCGGCGGTGTTCAGCAGCAGCTCGGCGTACCGGCGTTTGGTGGGCTCGTCCGCGCCGAGCAGGACTGTTTCATCGCAGCTTAACTCCAGATCCTCAGCGCTGCGGCGGGCGGCCACCCAGAGCAGCGGGTCAAACCAGCAGATGGCCGCGCAGAAGGTGAGGAAAAACTTGTTCCAGGCGTCCTCGCGGCCGATGTGCACCAGCTCGTGCCGGAAGATGAGGGCCAGCTCCTCGGCCGAATAGGCCCTTTGCGGCAGCACCACCCGCACCGCCCGCGAGAATAGCCCCACCGAGAGGGGCGTTTGCAGGGCCGGGGATCTGACCAGCCGGAACTTCGGTTTACGAAAGCGGGCGGCCTCGACCTCCCGCTGCCAGACCGCCAGAACCGCCGGGTCGGTGACCGGGACGGCCTGCCGCAGGACGCGGGCGCGAAAAACAAGGTGAGAACACACCCTGCCGCCCAGCACCGCCGCAAACCCGGTTAGCCAGACGACCATCAGCGCCCGCACCAGGCCGGACGGGGCCACGACGACCCAGCGGGGGGCGGGCAGCCGCATGTAGTTCATCTGGGTGAGGTAGAGGTAGTTGGGCAGCATCCAGAGCACGGCGCAGGCCCGCGCGCTGATCCACCGCCGCAGCAGGGGCAGCAGCGGCAGCAGGAGCAGGTAGTACACGCAGATCTGCAAAAACACCCCAAAGCAGAACGAGAGGGTGACCCGCACCGTCTGCCGCGCCCCCAGCATGACCAGCCCCATGACCAGCAAGGTCAGCAGACAGGCCGGGAGCAGGGTGCCCGAGACATAGGGCAGATACCGCTGGCGTGTGCTGTCCGGCCCGGCGGCGTCGGGGTCGCGGTCAAAGATCATCCAGGCGAAAACCCCGCCAAAGAGCATCGCGAAAAGGGTTTTGATGAGCAGCTGTTCGGTCATAGCGCGCCCCTCTCCAACAGCTCGCGCAGCTCGGCCAGCTCCTCCTTGCTGAGGCCGCTGTCGCAGAGGGCGGCGGCAAAGGCGGGCAGGCTGCCGCCGCAGACCGTCTGCACAAAGCTGCGGCTCTGCTGGGCGAGATAGTCCTGCCGGGACACCAGCGGCAGATACCGCGCGCTGCGGCCCTCCTTTTGGATCTGCACAAAGCCCTTTTCCGAAAGGCGGGTGAGCAGGGTGAGCAGGGTGGTCGGCGCCATCGGGTGGGTGTTTTGCAAAATGACATCAATGTCCGCCCGCGAGGCCGGCGGCTCGCAGGCCCAGACCGCCTGCATCACCGCCAGCTCGGCATCCGGCAGGCGGCGGGGTGTGGTTTGCATCGAAAGGCCCCCTTTTCTCTCATGGCATGTTATTCTACGAATGTAGAGTTTATTTTATTCTACAATCGTAGAGCAATAATGTCAACCCCATCGCGGCAAAAAAATCACCCCGGGCGGCCGAGGTCTGGCCGCCCGGGGCGCATTTTGTCATAGGATCTTCAAAAAAAGGGGACTTCTCCCCTTCCCTTTGGCCCGGTCAGGCCCCTGGACGCCTGCCGAGCCCGGCGCGGTGCAGCGAGACCGCGCCCCACAGCAGCGCGCCCTGGCCGACGACATTGACCCCCTCGGCCAGCCAGTTCATGGCGGCCTGGGCAAAGTTGCGGGTGGAGAGGTACCCCATGCAGACCGAGCAGAGCAGCGCCGCCGCGAAGAGCACGGCCGCGCCCCGCTTTTTCATCCGCACGGCGACCACCGCGAGGCCGATCATCATGCCGGCCATCCCGGCCACCATGCAGACCACAAAGAGCATGGTGCCGCCAAAGACGGCCGGGGCGGCCGCGGCGTAGACAGTGTTGCCCTGCCGGTGGCAGAGCATCGCCACCACCCCCGCCCCCGCCAGCAGAAAGCCAAGCGACTGCAGAGGGAAGAAGATGGCGTCAAGCCGCTCGAAATCGCAGACAGCCGCGGCGTACAGCAGCTTGTACAGCGCCTTGAGCGCCCCGGCGGCGATCACATTGATGCTGCCCGCGGCAAAGAGGGCAAAGGCCCCCTTGCTCATCCTGTGGTAGAGGTCCCGCTGGAGCAGNNGCCGAGGTCTGGCCGCCCGGGGCGTATGAGGACACGGCAGGTTTGGACAATGGGGCGTGCGGGGCCCTGCCTGCTGTGGGCGTGTCAGGCCCGCGGCCGCGGTGCCTATGGGGCCATGTGGCTTTGATTGCGGCGTTTCTGATGACACAGCGAGCCCGCCAACATGCCGATTGCAGAGAGGATCGCTCCTGCCGCGATCATGCCCCATTCCGGGGCGTTCAGTTTGTGAAACGCAATGTTGTTTGCCATTTTGAAGGTGCCGTATTCGGCAAGCATGTACATCATGCCAAAAAAAAGGCAAAACGCCCATTTCCCTTTTCCCCAAAAGTTGTTTTTCCCGATCAAAACGGATACGATCAATGTTGTTACAGGAAGGATGATCCAAAGGAACATCAAGCTG
>DKVN01000006.1:0-358 GCA_002491225.1 Faecalibacterium sp. UBA7177 | reverse complement strand
TCCACCAGCGCCATCGAAACAGAAAACTCCTTCATACCGCGTGATCCCTTCCTTTCCAGGTTTTCAAAGTATCCGGCCAGAGCATCCGGCGGGCCGCAAACCGGGCCGCAATGCTCTATTGCATCGTTTACTGCTTATTGAGATGATACCAGGGGATGAGCGGGATCAGGATGGGGGTCTTGTCGGCGTAGGCACGGTAGGCAGGGTCGGCGCCATAGCGGGCGATGTGGCCCTTTTCCATCCGTCTCGCGCCGTCCACCATGATAAAAAGGATGCAGAGATAATCAGTGCTTGCCGGATATATTCGGACTGGCTCATTTGGCAGAGGGTGACCCGCTCGGAAAACTCGGCGTATTCT
>DKVN01000172.1 GCA_002491225.1 Faecalibacterium sp. UBA7177 | reverse complement strand
GGGCGGGTGGTGGCCAGCTCGAGGGTCTCGCCCGTCTCCTTGACCGGGTAGAGCAGATGCCAGAAGTGCCCGTCCTGGGTCTCGTACTCGACCTCGGCGTCCGAGATGGAGGTTTTGCAGTGCGGGCACCAGTTGACCATCCGGCTGCCGCGGTAGATGAGGCCCTTGTCGTAGAGCCGCACAAACACCTCGCGCACCGCTTCGCTGCAGCCCTCGTCCATCGTAAAGCGCTCGCGCTGCCAGTCGCAGCTGCAGCCCAGCTTTTTCAGCTGGCTGACGATCCGCCCGCCGTACTGCTCCCGCCAGGCCCAGGCGCGCTTGAGGAAGCCCTCCCGGCCGAGATCCTCCTTGGTGAGGCCCTCTTCTTTCATGGCGGCGACGATCTTGGCCTCGGTGGCGATGGAGGCGTGGTCGGTGCCCGGCACCCAGAGCGCGCAGTAGCCCTGCATCCGCTTGTACCGGATGAGGATGTCCTGCATGGTCTCGTCCAGCGCGTGGCCCATGTGCAGCTGCCCGGTGATATTGGGCGGCGGCATCACGATGGTGTAGGGCTTTTTGCTGCGGTCGATTTTGGTGTGGAAATAGCCCTTTTGCTGCCAGTTGGCGTAAATTTTGTCCTCGACCTGTGCGGGGTCGTACTGTTTTGCCAGTTCCTTCATCCTGGTTTTCCTCCTTTGGGGGCGCGCCCCGGTGTGATCCGCCCGGCTCCCGGTGCGAGGGCGGGCGAAAGCGGCCTGCCACGGGGCAGCAAAAAAGGCCGCCCCATGACACAAACATCGTCATGGGACGGCCTTGCCATCGCAAAACCGCGGTACCACCCATCTTGCCAGCCTTGCCGCGCCCTCAGCGCAAAAAGCTGGCCGCTCCACGCGGGACGCGGCGACTTTTGAAAAGCCAGCCAATACCCGCCTGCCCGGATAACGGAGGCAATCCCGGAGGCGGCTGCCCGGCCCCTGCCGGAAAGCCCCGGCAAAAGCCCCTCACCGCCCCTGCTCAGAAGCGACAGCGCGCACCCGCTTTGCGCCGGGCTTGCACCCTCCCCGGCTCGCTATTGCAAAACGTACTGCGATGGTTCGATAAGAAAACAAAGCCGCAAATTCTACCTGTACGGCCGTATCCGCTGCGTCATCAAAGCTTGCATTCCACCAAGGAGTGCTGCGCTTTTCTTCCTTGCGGCTACGGCCGCACAGCGAATTTGCGCTGCTTCGCAGATCCTTCGGACTCTTTGTTTTCTCATCTCACCATCGCTCTGGCCGCGCCCTCTTCCTCAGCGCATTTGCATGGTAGTAACTATAGCGCGTTTGAGCGTGGTTGTCAAGCGCGCCGCGCCCGCCTCACAGCCCCTCGGCCCAGCTCAGCAGCAGCTCGGCCTGGCCAAAGAGGTTATCCGAAAATCGCTCGGCCACCTCGATCACCACTACCTCCGGCAGCCGGGGCATCGCCTCGAGCTCGGCCAGAATCGTCTCCGGCGCAAGCGCGCTGCCGTGCAGCGCCAGCCCCTCGCCAAACCCGGCCATCAAATACGGTGCGAGCGATTCGCCAAAGCTGTCCCGCAGCAGCAGCACGCTGCCCGTCCCCCCGCCCTGCCAGCGGGTGATGCCGGCGTCCTCGCTGCGAAAGACGCACTCCGCCTGCGGCGCGTCCACCCGGTAATAGACATCGTCGGTGCAGAGCGCCCAGGCCGCGCTGACATTGGCAAGGTCGGTGGGCGCGGGGGTGTCCGGGTCGGGCCAGATGATGGGGTTTTCATACGGCCCGGCGTCCCGCCCCAGCTGCCCGAGCAGCCGGGCCGCCGCGAGGCAGGCCCCGGCCTCGTTCCAGTGGGTGTCGTACTTGTAATAGACCTGCTGGCCACCCGCCGCCTCGATCAAGGCCTGCTGCGGCCAGACCACCGGCAGACCCGCCTCCTGCAAACTCTCCGCCAGCGCCTGCACCCGGGTGGGGCGGCGCACCGCGGGGATGCTGTCCGGCAGGTACTGGCTGTAGACCCCCTCCTTGGCGGGCGCGAATATCACAGCCAGCTGGCTGCCCCGGGCCGCGAGGGCCGCATCGAGGGCGGCGAGGGTGTCCCGGCAGGCGGCAAGCTGCTCGGGCGTGTAGGCGGTGAGACCCTGATAGTCCGAGAGGCTGGCCGAGTCCGAGACATCCCGCAAAAAGAGCCAGTGGTCCTTGCCCAGCAGCACATCGGAGGAGTCGAGCGAGCCCAGCGCCCAGTTGGCCCGGGCATTGAGGCTCATCAGCTGGTTGCGGAAGGGGGCGTGGTCCCCCAGCCAGGCGTCGAAGGCGCCGGGCCAGTCCTCCAGCGACACCGCCGCCTCCCCGGCCGGGAAGGGGGTCAGGGTGCGGTTTTCGTGATTTTGGGTGTCCAGCGCCCCCCGCAGCGCCAGCCAGAGCGGGCCGGGCAGCAGCAGCAAGGCCGCAAACCCGCTTAGCAGGGCGGCGCGGCAGCGCCGGGCGGCCGGGGAGGGGTTCTCCCCGGCCAGCGGTTCAGTTTTCACGGCGGTCGCCACGAGTCACACCCCCCTTGCGGTCAGAACCGGAAGTAGATAAACGGATTGTAGGTGCCGCACACTAACAGCACGCAGCACCAGAACAGCGCGGCCAGCAGCCCTGCCGTCTGGGCCGGGCCGGGAGCCTCGCGGGTGTAGAGCGCGGTTTTCAGCCGGGGCAGCGCCGCCTGCACCGGCCCGCAGAGCACAAGGCCCGCCGCCAGCAGCAAAAGCATCCGGCCGTCGAGATACCGCGCCGCCGGGTAGGCCCCGCTGCCCGCAGCGGGCAGCAGCATCGCCCGCAGCCAGAGTGCGGCAGCCCGCAGGCCAGGCGCGCGAAAGATCACCCAGCCGCCCATCACCCAAAAGAGGGTCCAGACCCGGCCCGCCGC
>DKVN01000070.1:1656-3675 GCA_002491225.1 Faecalibacterium sp. UBA7177 | reverse complement strand
TTTTCGATTGTTCAGTAGACATTACTTAGTATTGTAAAGAAAATTACCGACCCAAAGAAAAAGGACCGTGAAACACCTTGCGCAGCAAGCAGGATCAATATCAAAAGATGACCGCCACCCCCATCCCGCGGCTGGTGCTCACCCTCGCCGCGCCCACCGTGGTCAGCATGCTGGTCACCGCCATCTACAACATGGCCGACACCTATTTTGTCAGCCAGCTGGGCACCAGCGCCTCGGGGGCAGTGGGCATCGTCTTCAGCATCATGGCGGTGATCCAGGCGGTGGGCTTTACCCTCGGCATGGGGGCGGGCAGCCTGGTCAGCCGCAGCCTCGGCGCGCAGGACACCGACGCCGCCAGCCGCTATGCCGCCACCGCCTTTTACACCGCCATCGCCTTTGGCCTCGGCCTCACGGTGCTGGGGCGGCTGTGGATGGATCCCCTCATGAACCTGCTCGGGGCCACCCCCACCATCCTGCCCTTTGCGCGGGATTACGCCTTCTACATCCTGCTGGCCGCGCCGGTGATGGCCGCCAGCTTTGTGATGAATAACCTTTTGCGGGCCGAGGGCAAGGCCGCCTTTTCGATGGTGGGGCTGACCCTGGGCGGGGTGCTCAACATGCTGCTCGACCCGCTCTTCATCTTCGGGCTCGGCCTCGGCATCGCGGGGGCGGCGCTGGCCACCGGGCTGTCCCAGTGTGTCAGCTTTTGCATCCTGCTCAGTTTTTTTCTGCGCGGCAAGGCCCAAACCAGCCTCCACCCGCGGCACGCAAGGGGGGCGGCGCGCTGCCTTTTGCCCATCCTCAAAACCGGCTTCCCCAGCTTTTTGCGGCAGGGGCTGGGCAGCGTCGCCTCGGTGCTGCTCAACAAGAGCGCGGCGGTCTACGGGGACGCGGCGGTGGCGGCCATGGCCATTGTGGGGCGCATCTTTATGCTGATCTTCTCGGTCATGCTGGGCATCGGGCAGGGCTTCCAGCCGGTGTGCGGCTACAACTACGGGGCCAAAAAGTACGGCCGGGTGCGGCAGGCCTACCGGTTCACCCTGCTGACGGGCGAGCTTGCGATGGGCATTTTGGCGGCGATCGGGCTTGCCGTCGCGCCCTGGCTGGTGGGGCTTTTCCGGGACGACGCGGCGGTGATCGCCACCGGCTCGTTCGCCGTCCGCTGCCAGTGTGTGGCGCTGCTCTTTATGCCGTTCGCCACCTGCACCAGCATGCTGTTTCAGAGCGTGGGGCAGAGCGGCCGCGCCATGTTCGTCTCCTGCCTGCGGCAGGGGCTCTGCTTCATCCCGCTGATTACGGCCCTGCCCCGTTTGTGGGGCCTTGCCGGGGTGCAGACCGCGCAGGCGCTGGCGGATTTGGCTACCTTTTTGATCTGCATCCCCTTTGCGGCCGCCTTTTTCCGCGCCCTGCCGCCTGAGCCGGGCGAAGCGGGGGCGGCGCCCGAGGGATAAAGCGGCGAAAAGACTGCCGCGGCCCAGCTGTACCCCAGGTTCTCCACACAAAACGCACACAAGCCCCCGGCCTTTTGCTCACAGGGCAAAAGGCCGGGGGCTTGCCTTTGCGCGGCGGGTGCGGCAGAGGCGAAATCCCTGCCGCAGCGGCCGCAAAAATCCATCAGAACCGGTACCCCAGCCCCTGGCGCAGCACCGCGCCGTCCAGCGCGTTCAGGGGGGTGCCGCTGGCGGCCGAGGCGGCGCAGGCCGCACCGGCCGCCTCGCCCATGTCGAGGCAGGTGGGGATGATGCGCACGCTGGCCTGCATCATAAAGGTGGCCGAGATGCACCGCCCGGCCGTGACGAGGTTGCGCACCGCATCCGACACCATTGCCCGGTAGGGGATCTCGTAATAGTCGCCCTTCTGGTAGCTTTTCTGGTGGTAGAGGCCCTTGGTGGCCGAGTGCACGTCGATGTACCAGTCGCCCCGGGCGACCCCGTCGTCAAACCGCGCCTGCCGGGTGTAGTCCTCCTCGGTGAGGATATAGCGCCCCACGATCCGGTAGGATTCCCGCACCCCGAGCAT
>DKVN01000070.1:0-1399 GCA_002491225.1 Faecalibacterium sp. UBA7177 | reverse complement strand
CGCACCAGGCGGCGGATCATGGCGTGGCCCTCGACGATGGCGGCCGAGCGGTCAAGCGCGTGGGTGTTGTCGGTCAGCTTTGTCAGGTGGGGGCAGTTGAAGGCGAGGTCGTTTGGCCGGCCGGGCAGGCTGAAGGTCTGGTAATAGCGCAGATCCTCCGGCTGCAAAACCCCGTCGGCCACCCCCTTTTGAAAGAGCGGCTCGAGCACAAAATCCCGCCCGCCCACCATGGCGGACTCGTAAAAATACCCGCTCGGGAACTTGGAGTAGGTGTCCCCCAAGCTCATCACATAGCTGCGGTACCGCTCGACATCAATGCCGCCCATCTCAAACCGGAGGCTGGTCATCTGGTCGTTGCCGTTCTCGTCGCCGTGCTGCACCGCCGCGCCCGCCAGCCGGGAGAGCACCGCGTCGCCGCTGGCATCCACAAAGCAGCCGCCCTCCACGGCCCGCAGCCCCTCCGGCAGCGCGAGCACCAAAGCGCGGATGCGGCCCTCTTCGAGAATGCAGTCCACCAGCACCGCCTCGTACAGGATCTGCCCGCCCGCCTCGGTGTACAGGGCTTCCAGCGCCTCGGCCATATCCTGCGGGGCGTACCAGAGCATCTCGCCGTGCAGGGCGTCCCGCGTCTCGCGCCCGAGCGAGCGCAGCCGGTGCTCGATGGCAAAAAAGTTGTCGTGGTGGCCGGTAAACGAGCGCATCATGGGGGTGACCAGCGCGTTGACCGAGCTGCCGCCGAGGCGGATGTGCCGCTCGACGATCAGGGTGCGCAGCCCCTTTTTGGCGCAGGTGATCCCGGCGCTGGCCCCCGCCGAGCCGCCGCCCGCAATGACGGCGTCCCAGCTGCCCAGCACCGGCAGCTCCCGGTCATGATACCGGATGGTCATGGCATGCTCTCCTTTCGGTCGGGGGGATGCTCAGAGGCATTCCCGCCGGTACTCCTCCTCCAGCGCGGCAAGAAGCGGCGCGATCTGCCCGCTCTGTTTGCCCTGCTGGCGGTACAAAAACAGATAGTCCAGCGCCTTGGGGTGGACAGGCAGCCCGCAGACCTCTTTGGCAAAGGCGAAGGCGGCGATCTCGTCCACCCGGCGCACCCAGGCCCGGCGGCGGAAAAGGCGCAGCACCGGCCATTCCACCGGTTCGCACTGCTCGCTGGCAAGCTGCCCGGAGGAGTATTCCAGCCAGTGGTAAAACTCGTGGGCCAGAAAAAGCTCTTCGAGCTGCGCGGCGCTCAGCGCCAGCCCGCAGCCCTGCAGCGCCTCGGCCATCGCGCGGGCGGTGGCTGTAAAAATGTCGATCTGCCGGGTCTTTTTGTCATAGCAGATCTGGGCGTGCAGCCCGGAGGGGGAGGGCTGTGCGACCCGGTTCAGCACAACGCCGTCCTGCTCGAGCAGCCCGC
>DKVN01000139.1:18530-18682 GCA_002491225.1 Faecalibacterium sp. UBA7177 | reverse complement strand
GCCTCGCCGCCCGGCGCGGCCAGCTCATAGTTCGCGATATTCTTGACACAGGCCACCGCCTGGCCGTTTTCGGCGGTCAGGGTCACATACACCCGGCTGGCCGGCATCGAGTACTGGGCCGCGTTGATGAGCAGATTCTGGAACACCCGGTA
>DKVN01000139.1:2707-18282 GCA_002491225.1 Faecalibacterium sp. UBA7177 | reverse complement strand
ACCCGGCTGCCCTCCAGGGCGTAGCGCAGGGCGTTGTCGATGAGGTTCTGGAACACCCGGTACAGCCGCTCGCCGTCCCCCAGCACCCAGGCCTCGGGGGCCAGCCGGGTGCGAAAGGCCACCGGCGCGGCGTCCAGCCGCTCCTCCATGTCTGCCATCGTCTGCCGGATCAGCTTGGCCAGGTCCAGCGGGGCCAGCTCCACCGGCAGCTCGCCGCTGGCCGCCTTGCTCAGCTCAAACACATCCTGCACCATCCCGCGCAGCTGGGTGGCCTTTTGCTGCAAAATGCGGGCGTACCCCGCCGCCGCCTTGGGCAGGCCGGGCTCGGCACAGAGCAGGTCGGCATAGCTGAGGATGCTGGTCAGGGGGGTCTTGATGTCGTGCGAGACGTTGGTGATGAGCTCCACCTTCATCCGGTCAGCCCGGCTGCGCTGCTCCACCGCCCGGGCCACCCCTTCTTCGATCGAGTTGAGGTCCTCCGCCGGGCCCGCAAGCAGCGAGCCCTCCGGCAGGGCCAGCGGGGCGCTGGGCCGCCCAGCCCGCAGGTCGGCCAGCTTGCCGGCCACCAGCGCCCACTCGGCCACCAGCCGCCGCAGCACCCAAAACGCCGCAAAGAGGCACCCCGCCGCGGCCAGCAGACAGAGCACCATGCTCGTGGCGGCCTGCACAGCATCCGGCCCGGCGCAGAAAGAAATCAGCAGCCCCGCGGTAAAGGCGAGGCAGACCGCCGCAAGCATCCCGGCCCCAAAGCCGCCCAGCACCCTGCGCTGCCAGGGCTGCTTCCTGGCCCAGCCCCGCGCGCCGCGGCCAAGGGATGCGCAGAGGCTGCACTCGTAAAGCCGCATGCCATTACCGCACAAATCGGCCCAGAGCAGGTAGATGCCCAGATAGAGCGGCACCAGCCAGGCCTCGGGCAGCACGCCGCTTGGGTACCGGAAGACCTGCCAGACGCCCGCTGCCAGCCCCACCGCCGCCAGAATCTTGATCTCGAGCCAGACCCTGCCCAGCGCCCCGGCCACCAGCGCCTTGCCCGCCCGCACGTCCTTTGCGCGGATGGCGGTGTACAAAAACAGCAGCAGCGAAAGCGCCAGCGCCCCCACCAGCAAAATGCCCTGCACCTGCCACAGCCGGGCGGTATATTGGTATTCGCTCAGGGTCCGCTCGCCAAACTCCGCGATCGTCTCCCAATAGCCGGGCACCGAGGAAATCCGCCCGCTCAGCACCCCGTAGGGGTCCTGCGTCAGCGCCTTGACCATCTCGACATGGTCGGCCCCCAGCCAGAGGGCGGCGCCCAGCAGCACCCAGGCGGCCCACCGGTAAAGCATCCGCCGCAGGCAGGCCCGGTTTTTGCGGGCGGGGTCGATGGTCTTTTCGCCCTTTTTGCGCCCGCCCTGCGCCTGCGGCTCAGCCGCAGCACCCTGCGCCCCGGCAGCCGGGGCGCTCACCGCGCCGCTCTGCGCGGCCTGTGTGTTATCCGTGTTGTTCCAATTTGTATCCAAGGCCCCATACCACCTTTATGTATTCTGGTTTTTGCGGGTTGAGTTCGATCTTCTCCCGAATCCGCCGGATATGCACCATCACGGTGTTTTCGGGCGCGTAGGCGGCCGGTTCCTCCCAGGCCCGCGCGTAGATCTCCTCGGCCGAGAACACCCGGCCGGGGTTGCGCATCAGCAGCTCAAAAATGCGGGTCTCGGTGGGGGTCAGCCGCACCGGCTCGCCGTCCACGGCGAGGGCGTGGGCCGCAAAGTCGTACTCGAGCCGCCCGTTGCGGGCCACCTCGCCCGATCTGCCGCTGCGGTGCACGTCCCCGAGGGTCAGGTAGCGGCGCAGCTGGCTTTTGACCCGCGCCGCCAGCTCGCCCGAGCTGAACGGCTTGGTGATGTAGTCGTCCGCCCCGATCGAGAGCCCCAGCACCTTGTCGCTGTCCTCGCTTTTGGCGCTCATCACGATGATGGGCAGGTTGCGGCTCTCCCGGATGCGCAGGATGGCCGAAAAGCCGTCCATCCGGGGCATCATCACATCCATCAGCACCAGCTGGATGTCCCCGGCGGCCAGCGCGTCCAGCGCCTCGCGCCCGTCCGCCGCACAGACGGTGCGAAAGCCCTCCCGCTCCAGATGCAGCCGCACCGCCTGCCGGATCGCCGGGTCGTCGTCCACCACCAGGATCCGCCCGGCCTGCGTGACGGTTTCGTCAGCCGCCCCGGTTTTGTATTCCGCCATGCTGCGTCCTCCTTTGCCCTTGGCCTGATCGGCCTCTGCTTTTCCTATTGTACCGCATTCCCCCCTTTGCTGGCAAATCCGGCGTTTGGGGCAGGGGAGGGCCCTGCCCGCCGCTGTGCTTTCAAGAATACAGGCCGAATCTTACAGCCGGGCGGATGGTTTTCTTACAATTTCCTTAAAATTCGGCCCATTTGCCCAAATCCCGCCCCAATTTTGCCCTCCCGCGCGTCCAATCTTTCCCAATTCGCGCAAATGTGATATGATGATAAAAAAGTACACAGATCAAAGGAGAGATCGCCATGCCGGACACCGTCCTTGTGGGCAGCACCGGGTTTGTGGGGGGCAACCTGCTGGCCGCCCACCCCTTTGACGCCGCCTATCATTCCAGCGATATCGCCAAAGGCTTTGGCCAGCAAAACGGCCTGGTCGTCTACGCCGGGGTTCCGGCGGCCATGTTCCTCGCCAACGCCGACCCTGAGGCCGACCTCGCCGTTATGCGCACCGCCCGGGAGAACCTGCGCCGCCTCGCCCCCCAAAGGGTGGTGCTGATCTCGACCATCGCGGTCTACGCCGACAGCCGCGGCAGGGACGAGACAGCCCCCCTCACCCCAAACGGCCTGCCCGCCTACGGGGCCAACCGCCTGCAGCTTGAGCGCTGGGTCCGGGAGGACTGGCCGGATGCCCTGATCGTCCGGCTGCCCGCCCTCTACGGCCGCGGGCTGAAAAAGAACTTCCTCTACGATCTGCACACCATTACCCCCGCCATGCTCAAGGCCGAAAAATACCGCGAGCTGGCCGCCCAAACTCCGCTGGTGCGGGATGGCTACACCGACGCGGGCAACGGCTTTTATAAGCTGACCGCCGAGGCGGACCGCAAAGGGCTGCGGGCCTTTTTCGCCGCGAACAGCTTTAACGCCCTCTCGTTTACCGACAGCCGCTCGGTCTACCAGTTCTACCATCTGGCGCACCTCTGGGCCGACCTCAGCACCGCCCTTGCCGCCGGGCTGCGCACCCTCAACCTCGCCACCCCGCCCCTCTCGGCGGCCGAGGTCTACCGCGCGGCCACCGGCGGGACGTTTGCCAACGAGCTGCCCGCCCCACCCTTCAACTACGACCTGCGCACCGTCCACGCCGCCCTCTTTGGCGGGCAGGGCGGCTACCTCTGCACACGCGAGGAGGAGCTGGCCGAGATCTGCGCCTTTTTGCGGGTCTGGGGCGTGGAATAAGGGCTTTTGCGCGCATCTTCCGCGCAAATTGCTTTTTGCGCCCCCATCCGCTATAATAGGCAGAGAACTCCCATTGAGAAAGAAAGGCGGCGATCGGCAATGAAAACCGGCACAGCCCCGCGGCGGTATGGCCTGGCGGCCTCCAACATCGGCTGGGCGGCGGAGGATGACGAGCGGGTGCTGCCCCTGATGCACGCGCTGGGCTACACCGGGCTGGAGCTCGCCCCCACCCGCGTCTTTCCGCAGCGGCCCTATGACGACCCCGCCGCGGCCGCCCGCTATGCCGAAACCCTGCGCCAGCAGTACGGCTTTTGCATCCCCAGCCTGCAAAGCATCTGGTACGGCCAAACCGGCAGCATCTTTGTGCCCGCCGAGGCCGAGCCGCTCGCTACCTACACTGGCAAGGCCTTTGCCTTCGCCGCCGCCTGCGGCTGCAAAAGCCTCGTCTTTGGCTGCCCCCGCAACCGCAATGTCCCGGAGGGGCGCACCCCCGCTGAGGCGGAGCCCTTTTTCGCCCGCCTTGCGGCCGAGGCCGCGCGGCAGGGGGTGGTGCTGGCGCTCGAGGCCAACCCGCCCATCTACCACACCAACTACCTCAACACCACCGCTGAGGCCTTCGCGCTGGTCAAGCGGCTGGCGCTGCCGGGCCTTGCGGTCAACCTCGACCTCGGCACGATCCTCCACAACGGCGAGCGGGTGGAGGATTTCGCTGAGGACTTGCCGCTGGTGAGCCATCTGCACATCAGCGAGCCGGGCCTTGTGCCCATCGTGCCAAGGCCGGAGCATCTGCGCCTTGCCCGGATGCTGCGGGAGGGCGGCTATGCCGGGTTTGTCTCGGTCGAGATGGGCCGCACCGACCCTGAGACGCTGCGCCGCAGCCTCGATTATGTCGCGGAGGTGTTTGCATGAGCGAGCCCAAAGCCGCCCCGGCTGCCCCCGTGCCCGACACGACGGCAGTAACGCCCCCAGTCCCCGGCGCGGAAACCCCCGGCGGTACCCCGGCCCGCCATGCCGCCCGCCCCGGCGTGCCGGAGTACACCGCCGATGTCTTTGCCCCGCGGCAGAGCGCGTACTGCCTGCTGATCCCGGTGATCAACGAGGGCGGGCGCATCCTCACCGAGCTCGGCCGCGCCAGGGCCGCCGGGATCCCGGCCCTCTGCGATATCATCCTCTGCGACGGCGGCTCCACCGACGGCAGCATGCAGCCCGAGGGCCTGCGCGCGCTCGGGGTGAACACCCTGCTGACCAAGCTCGGCCCCGGCAAACAGGGGGCGCAGCTGCGCATGGGCATCGACTTTGCCCTCGCCCGCGGCTACGAGGGCATCCTGACCATCGACGGCAACAACAAGGATTCGATCGAGGATATCCCCCGCTTTCTCGAAAAACTGCAGGCGGGCTACGCCCTGGTGCAGGGCAGCCGCTTTGTCAGGGGCGGAAAGGCCGTCAACACCCCGCCCAGCCGCTACTGGGCGGTGCGGCTGATCCACGCGCCGGTCATCAGCCTGGCGGCGCGGCACTGGTTCACGGATACCACCAACGCCTACCGGGCCTACAGCCGCGCCTACCTCACCCACCCGGCGGTGCAGCCGCTGCGGGAGGTGTTTGTGGGCTACGAGCTGCTGGCCTATCTCAGTGTCCGGGCCACCCAGCTGGGCTTTTCGGCCTGCGAGGTGCCGGTGACCCGCGCCTACCCCAGGGGGGAGGCCGCCCCCACCAAGATCAAGGGGGTCAAGGGCAACGCGGGCCTCTTAAAAGTACTCTTCGCGGCCCTGGCCGGAAGCTACGACCCGCCCGCGGCATAACACCGGCCGCACCCCATCCCGGCAGGAAAGGAGCCAACCGAACCGTGACCTACGACAAGATCATCCTCGGCGCGGGGCTGTACGGCCTTTACGCCGCCGAAAAGTGCGGCGCGCTGGGCCAGCGGGTGCTGGTGCTCGAGCGGGACGCCGCCCCCTTCATGCGGGCCACCTGGATCAATCAGGCCCGGGTCCACATGGGCTACCACTACCCGCGCAGCTACTCCACCGCCATCAAAAGCGCCCACTACTTCGAGCGCTTTTGTAAGGACTACGGCTTTTGCAACCTCACCACCTTTGACCAGGTCTACGCCACCAGCGCCCATTTCAGCTGGACCGATGCGCCCGCCTTCCGGCGCTTTTGCGCGGCGGCGAACATCCGCTGCGACGACCTGCCCCCCGAGCGCTACTTCAACCCCGGTCAGTGCGACGGGGCCTTCCTCACCACCGAGTACACCTACGACGCGCAGATCCTGAAGGAGTACTACCTCAGGGCGCTGGAAAAGCTGCCGAATGTCACCCTCTGCTTTGGCCACGCGCCCGAGCGCATCCGTGCGGCGGGGGATGTCTGGCAGGTCAAGGCGGGGGAGGTGAGCGCCGAAGCGCCCTTTTTGCTCAACGCCACCTATGCGGGGGTCAACGAGGTGCACGCGATGCTCGGCTTCGAGCCGTTCGGCATCAAGTACGAGCTCTGCGAGATCATCCTCTGCACCGTGTCAGACGCGCTCAAAAATGTCGGCATCACGGTGATGGACGGGCCGTTTTTCTCGATCATGCCGTTTGGCAAAACCGGCTACCACAGCCTCACCAGCGTCACCTTTACCCCCCACATCACCAGCTATGATACCCTGCCGACCTTTGCCTGCCAGCAGGAGAGCGGCGGGCGCTGCCGCCCCGGCAGCCTCTTCAACTGCAACGACTGCCCCGCCAAGCCCGCCAGCGCCTGGCCCTATATGAGCCAGCTGGCCCGCAAGTATCTGCGGCCGGAGTACGGCTTTGCCTACTCCCACAGCCTCTACAGCATGAAGCCGATCTTAAAGGCCAGCGAGATCGACGACTCCCGCCCCACCGTCATCCGCCGGATGGGGGACGAGCACGGCCCGGCCTTTTACAGTGTGCTCAGCGGCAAGATCAATACGGTCTATGACCTGGACGAGGTGCTTTTGCATGACCAATAAGGAAAAAAATTTCATCTCCGCGGTGGTCTACCTGCACGACTGCGAGGCGCAAGTCCGCCCCTTTTTCGAGGCCCTGACCGCCCAGCTAAACGCGCATTTTGACCAGTACGAGCTGGTGGCGGTGGACGACGCCTGCACCGACGGCACCATCGAGGCGCTGCGCGAATTTGCCCAGACCCTGACAAAACCCCTCACCGTGCTGCACATGAGCCTGCGGCAGGGGGTGGAGCTGGGCATGAACGCCGGGCAGGACTGTGCCATCGGCGATTTTGTCTACGAGTTCGACTCCGCCGTGATGCACTACCCGCCCGAGATGATCTGGCAGGCCTACGAGACGGCCCTTGCGGGCAACGACATCGTGTCGGTCTGCCCCAGCCGCAGCCGGGGGGCCAGCCGAATGTTCTACCGGGTGTTCAACGCCTTCAGCCGCAGCAAGGCTCCTCTGCGCAGCGAGGCGTTCCGGCTGCTCAGCCGTCGGGGCATCAACCGGGTGCACGCCATCAGCGAGGACCTGCCCTACCGCAAGGCGGCCTACGCGGCCAGCGGCCTTGCCATGGCCAGCCTGACCTATGAGGGGGACGCCCCCTCGCTGCAAGGCGGCCGGGTGAGCCTCGCGCTGGACAGCCTCGCCCTCTACACCGACGCGGCCTTCCGGCTCTCGGCGGGGGTTGCGCTGGCCATGCTGGCCCTGACGGTGGCCGAGCTCATCTACACCCTCTGCGTCTTTCTGGGGGGCGGGCATCCCATCGAGGGCTGGACCACCACCATGTTCGTGCTGACCGTGGGCTTTGGCGGGGTCTTCGCGATCCTCGCCATCGTGCTCAAGTACCTGAGCCTGCTGGTGGATCTCGTCTTCAAAAAGCAGAAGTACCTCTTGGAGAGCATCGAAAAGCTGTAAGTCCCGCGCGTCGCTGGGGCAGCGTGGCAGGGCAAGGGATTGCTTCGCCCCGGCGCGCCGCCGCCCCCGCGGTTTACCGCCCGCCCGGCCCGCCGCCGAATCCCCGGCGGAATCGAACCCTGTGGCAAAACCATAAAGGAGTGCTATGCGACAAACCCTCAAAACCATCCTCAAAAAAGACCTCTCCCGCCGGGCCTTCTGGGTGCTGGCGGGCCTTGTTGTGCTGGCAAAGCTGCTGCTGGTGCATTTTCAGTGCATCTATACCTGGATCGACGGCGCGCCGCTCGACGACGAGCTCATGTTCCACGCCGCCCAGAGCATCACGGCCGGGCAGTGGCTGGGCCCCTACAACTGGCTCACCCTCTCCAAGCACATGTTCTTCCCGGTCTGGCTGGCGCTGGCCCACGCGCTGCACATCCCCTACCTCACGGCGGGGCAGCTGCTCTGGTGCGGCGCGTCCCTTGCCTCGGCCATGGCCTTTGCGCCGGTGCTGCGGCAGCATAAGACCCGGTTGGCCCTCTTTATACTGCTGGCCTTTAACCCCGCCAGCATGGCCAGCTTTACCCTGCGGGTCTATCGGGATAACATCTTCCCGGCCGAGTGCATGCTCTTTTTCGCCGGGCTGATCGGCTACGCCCTGCGCTGGCGGCGGCCGCTGGCTCTGCGGCAGCTGCACCGCAGCGGGCTGCCCTGGCTTGCGCTCTGCGGGCTGGGGCTGGCCCTCAGCTGGCTCACCCGGGAGGACGGCATCTGGCTTTTGCCCTTTTTGCTGGCGGGCGGCGCGGTGCTCATCGGCATGATCCTCTGCCAAAAGGGGCTGCCCGCCCTGCAAAAGGCGCTGCGCTGCGCGCTGCTAACCCTGCCGGTGCTGGTGCTGGCGGCGGGGGTCAACATTTTCTGCGCGGTCAACCAGGCGTGGTATGGGGTGTACACCCTCAGCGATTTTTCCTCCGGCAGCTTTGCCGCGGCCTTTGGCGCGATGACCCGCATCGAGCAGGAACACTGGCAGCCGCTGGTCAGCGTGCCGCGGGATGTGCGGGAAAAGCTCTATGACCATGTCGAGGAGCTGGCCCCCTTCCGCTACTGGCTGGAGGAGTACCAGCCGATGCGCAACGGCTACCTGAACAAGGCGCTGGGGGACTACCAGACCGGCTCCTTTTACTGGGTGCTGCGCCGTACCGCCCAGGAGGAGGGGGTTTACGCCGACGCGCCCACCGCCGAGGCCTTCTGGCAGCGGGTGGCGGATGAGATCAACGCCCTGTGTGAGGACGGCACTTTACCCGCCGCGCACGGCCGCCGGGCCAGCACCACCCCGCCCATCCGGGCCGAGTACCTTGGGCCGGTTTTGCAGGAGGGGCTGCGCAGCCTCTGGTACACCGCCACCTTCCAGGACTGTGAGGCCAGCCTCTCCGAGCTGACCATCGGCCTGCCGGAGGACGTGGCGGTCTGGGAGGAGTACCTCGGCAGCCGGGCCAACCTCGCGGCGGTGGCCGGCACCGCCGACCCCTACTACAGCCCCTTGCAGGAGCTGGCCTTTTTGCTGCTGCACTGGGTGCGCTGCGTCTATGCCGCCCTGCTGCCGCTTGCGGTGCTGGCGGCCCTTGCGGTGCAGCTGCGGCAGGGCTGGATGCTGCTGCGGCGCAAAAAGGGCGCGCCGCCCGCCGCCGGGCCGCAGGACGCCCAGATGGCTGAGACGGCTGCCGACACCGCCGACGCCTGGCTGCTCTGGGCCATCCTCGCCGGGGTGCTGGGCATGGCGCTGCTGCGCTGCTTCATGATCGCCTTTGTCGAGGTGGCCTCCTTCAACATCGGCACCTATGTGATGTATCTCTCCACCGTCCACCCGCTGCTGATCCTCTATGCCGCGGCCGGGCTGCTCACCGCCTGGGAGGGCCGCGCCGCCCGCCGGGGCTGAAGCGGCCCTGAGCCGGGGCGGCAGCGCCCCAGACCTTGGCAAAGCGGAGAAAAATACAGCGAAAATTTGTGAAAGATCGCAAAAAGGAGCAATACCTTGGATGTACTGATCATTGGCGCGGGGGCCGCGGGCCTGATGGCCGCCGGGGCGGCGGTGCGGCAGGGCCACCGGGTCACGGTGCTGGAGCACAGCCCCGAGCCGGGCAAAAAGCTGCTGATCACCGGCAAGGGCCGCTGCAACCTCACCAACAACTGCACCGAGCGGGAGTTTTTGCAAAATGTCCGCACCAACCCGCGGTTTCTCTATTCGGCGCTCACCGCCTTTCCCCCCGCCGCCGCGATGGAGCTGTTTGAGGCCGAGCTCGGCCTGCCCCTCAAAACCGAGCGCGGCCGCCGGGTCTTCCCGGTGTCCGACCGGGCGGCCGACGTGCGGGCCGCCCTGCTGCGCTACGCCGAGGGGGCACAGCTCGTCATGCAGGGCGCAGAGGCGCTGCTGCTCGAAAACGGCCGCTGCACCGGCGCCAAAACCACCGCCGGACGCCGCTTGTTGGCCGACGCGGTGCTGGTGGCCACCGGCGGGGTGTCCTACCCCGGCACCGGCTCCACCGGAGACGGCTACCGCTTTGCCCGCGCCGCGGGCCACACCATCGTCGAGCCGGTGCCCAGCCTGGTCAGCCTCATCGAGGCGGGGGACACCTGCAAACAGCTGATGGGCCTGGCGCTGCGCAATGTCCGGATGACCCTGCTGGAGGACGAAACGCCGGTCTATGCCGAGCAGGGCGAGCTGCTCTTTACCCACTTCGGCCTCTCGGGCCCGCTCACCCTCTCGGCCAGCGCCCACATCGGGCGGATGGACCGGCACCGCTACACCGCCTCGATCGACCTCAAGCCCGCCCTCGAGGAGCCGAAGCTCTACCAGCGCATCACCCGCGATTTTGCCGAGTACGGGGCAAAAAACGCCGAAAACGCCCTCACCGGCCTGCTGCCCCCCAAGCTGCGCCCGGTGATCGCCCGGCGCTGGGGGGTGCCGCCCGGCATGCAGGCCAGCCAGGCCACCAAGCAGCAAAAACAACAGCTGGCCCGGCTGCTCAAGCACCTCGAGATCCCCATCCGCTCCCGGGGAGACCTCGACCACGCGGTCATCACCAGCGGCGGGGTCGACGTCCGGGAGGTGGACCCCAAAACCATGGCCTCCCGCCTCTGCCGGGGGCTCTACTTCGCCGGGGAGGTGCTGGACCTCGACGGCTACACCGGCGGGTACAACCTGCAGATCGCCTGGTGCACTGCCCAGGCTTTCGCCGCGCACCTGGGCTGATTTTTTGCGGCCCGCTTTCAAAAAGGGAAACGCGTTAGAGAACGCACCAAACGTGAGGAGGAACCTGTCCTATGATCTCGATCGCCATCGACGGCCCGTCCGGGGCCGGAAAATCCAGCCTGGCCAAACGGCTCGCCGCCGCGCTGGGCTATGTCTATGTCGACACCGGCGCAATGTACCGCGCCATCGGCCTCTACGCCCTGCGCCGGGGGGTGCCGCCTGCCGACCGGCCCGCCGTCTGCGCTCTGCTGCCCGAGATCGCCCTGCGCCTCGCCTATGAGGACGGCGCGCAGCACCTGTATCTCAACGGAGAGGATGTCAGCGCCGCAGTGCGGGCCGAGGAGGTGGGCATGGCGGCCAGCGGGGTCAGCGCCCACCCGGAGGTGCGGGACTTCCTGCTCGAGATGCAGCGCCGGATGGCCCGCAGCCAGAACGTGCTGATGGACGGCCGGGATATCGGCACGGTGGTGCTGCCGGATGCCACCCTCAAGATCTTCCTCACCGCCGCGCCCGAGGCCCGCGCCCGCCGCCGCCTGGCCGAGCTGGCTGCCAAGGGCGAGGCCGCCGAGTACGACAAGGTGCTGGCCGACATCCGCCAGCGGGACGAGCAGGATACCCACCGCGCCGCCGCCCCCCTGAAAAAGGCCGCGGACGCGGTGCTGGTGGACACCACCGACCTCGACTTTGACCAGAGCTTCGAGACAATGAAGGCGCTCATCCTTGAGCGGGCCGCAAAGGCAGCCGCGGGGCCGCAGAGCGCAGCGGGGGAGGGCGGCGGATGTTCTACTGTCTGATCGTCGCCGGGGCCTGGCTGGTCTGGCACCTCGCGTTTGGCATCCGGGTCATCGGGCGGGAGTACCTCCCGCGGGACCGCGGCTTTGTCATCGCCCCCAACCACATCTCGGCCATCGACCCGGTCTTTATCGTCATCGCGCGCTTTTGGGGCCCGCGGCTGCTCATCCTCGGCAAGGAGGAGCTCTTTCACCTCAACCCCTTCCTCACCTGGATGTTCCGCAACGTGGGGGTGGTGGCGGTGCGCCGGGGCGCGGGGGACACCGAGATGCTGGACACGGTCATCGAGAAGGTGCGCGGCGGGCGCGGGGTGCTCATCTTCCCCGAGGGCACCCGCAGCAAAACCGGCCAGCCCGGCCATCTCAAAAGCGGGGCCTTCGTCATCGCCAGCGCCGCCCAGGTGGATATGATCCCCTGCCGCATCATCTACCGGCACACCTTTATGCGGGTGTTCAGCCGGGTGCGGGTCTGCTTTGGCCCGCCCATCCCGGCCGCCGAGCTCGATCTGGGCGAAAAGCGCAGCGGCGCCAAACTGCGCCAGAACCGCCAGCGGCTGCTCGCCGCCTGGGAGGAGCTCTACCAGGCCAACAAGTTCCCCGGCCAGCCCGAGCCGGCCGCACCGGCCGCCCGGCCCGCGCCGCAACCCGAGGCCGCGCAGGCCGACGCACCAGCGCCCCAGCCTGACGCGCACCCGGACGGCGGCGCGGCCTGAGTGAGCCGCCCGCACCGGCTCGCTGCCGCCAAACCCTTGCCGGAAACCGGCAAAAAGGAGTGACGCCCATGCAGATCATCAAGGCCAAAACCGCCGGGTTTTGCTTCGGGGTGGACCGCGCGGTCAAGCTGACCTACCGCCTCGCCGCCGAGGGCCGCCGGGTGGCCACCCTCGGGCCGCTGATCCACAACCCCCAGTGCGTGGAGGACCTCGCCGCCAAAGGGGTGGTCACCGCCGACACGATCGCGGCCATCCCCGCTGGGTACGAGGTGGTCATCCGTAGCCACGGGGTGCCCGCGGCGGTGTATGACGAGCTGGCCGCCCTGCCCTGGGCCCCTGCCGTACACGACGCCACCTGCCCCTTCGTGGCCAAGATCCACACCATCGCCCGGCAGGCGCAGGACGCGGGCGCGGTGCTGCTGGTGGCGGGCGACGCGGCCCACCCCGAGGTGCAGGGCATCGTCGGGCACACCACTGGTGAGGTCTTTGTCTTTGCCGGTTTGGAGGAGCTGCGCAGGTGGAAAGGCCCAAAAAATCCAGATTCTTCCATTTTTGTGGTCGCTCAGACCACTTTTCAAGTTACAAAATGGTTAGAATGCGTGGAGTTTCTAAAAAAAGCCTATACAAACGCCCAAGTTTTTGATACAATATGTAGTGCGACGTGGGCGAGGCAACAGGAAGCGGAGGACCTCAGCCAACGATGTGACCTGATGGTCGTCATCGGAGGTCACCATTCCTCCAACACCCAAAAGCTCGTGGCGGTTGCCGCAAAGCACACCCAAGCCGTAACGGTCGAAACGTCAAAAGACCTGCGGCCCGAGTGGTTTTCGGGGGTGCAAACGGTGGGCGTTACAGCCGGGGCTTCCACGCCATCGTCAATTATTGAGGAGGTACTTAGCACTATGAGCGAAGAGATCCGGGACGACATGAGTTTTGAGGAGATGATCGACGCATCCCTCAAGCCGGTATTCGGCGGCAAGGTGGTAAAGGGCATCGTCACCAGTGTTCAGCCCAATGAGATCCAGGTGGATATCGGCACCAAGCACACTGGCTTTGTAAAACTGAGCGAGTTGACGGATGACCCTGCAGCCCGCACCGAGGACCTGGTCAAGGTCGGGGATGAGCTGGATCTCGTGGTCGAGAAGGTCAACGACCAGGACGGCATCGCGTACCTGTCCAAGCGCAAGCTCGAGGCCCGCAAGGGCATGGAGGAGGTCGCCAAGGCCTGCGAAGAGGGCACCGTCATGGAGGGCCCGGTTGTCGAGGCCAACAAGGGCGGCGTGGTCGTGCTCATCAAGGGGGTCAAGGTGTTCGTGCCCCGCAGCCAGGCCACCATGCGCCGGGATGAGGATTACACCCAGCTGGTCAAAAAGGATGTCCGCCTGGTGATCACCGAGTGCGCCGGCCGCAAGATCGTCGGCTCGATCAACAAGGTCACCGCCGCCGAGAACGCGGTCAAGCGCGAGGAGTTCTGGGCCAATGTCGAGGAGGGCAAAACCTACACCGGCGTGGTCAAGAGCCTTACCAGCTACGGCGCCTTCGTGGACGTGGGCGGCGTGGACGGCCTGTGCCATATCAGCGAGCTGAGCTGGAACCGCATCAAGCACCCCAGCGAGGTGGTCAATGTCGGCGATACCATCGAGGTGTATGTCCGCAGCCTGGACCGCGAGGCCCAGAAGGTCTCGCTGGGCTACAAAAAGGCCGAGGACAACCCCTGGGAGAAGCTGCGCAACGAGTACCCCATCGGCAGCACCTTCACCGCGCCGGTGGTCAGCATCACCAAGTTTGGCGCGTTCGTGCGCATCCTGCCCGGCGTGGACGGCCTGGTGCATATCAGCGAGATCTCCAACGAGCGTGTGGAGAAGGTCAGCGACGTGCTGAAGGTCGGGGACGAGGTCAATGTCAAGCTGCTGGATGTCGACTTTGACAAAAAGCGCATCAGCCTCTCGATGAAGGCCCTGCTGAACGACGAGCCCGCCGGCGAGGACGAGGAGTAAGCGGCCTGCCGCTGCATCCCGCCCCTGCGGCGGTGGTGAGATGAGAAAACAAAGAGTCCGAAGGACCTGCGAAGCAGTGCGAATTCGCTGTGCAGCCGTAGCTGCAAGGAAGAAAATCGCAGCACTCCTTGGTGGAATGCAAGATTTGATGACGCAGCAGATGCGGCTGCACAGGTAGAATTCGCGGCTTTGTTTTCTTATCGAACCGCCGCAATAGGCGTGCGGTTTTGTGAACGGCCTGTAAAATCTCTGCAAACACCCTGCGCCGCCTCTTTTCGGGGCGGCGCTTTTGTGGTACAATAACCCTTGTGGCAAGGCAGGATGAGAAGGGGCCGGAGGGTCAGAGGACCGGAGGGTCAAACATTTTTCCCTGCGGCCCTGAAAGGAGCGTACCGCCATGCAGCAGCTGTGGGCAAGGTGTTCGGCCCTCTACAAGGCCCACCGCGAGGGGGTCGATTACATTTTCTGGGGCGCGATGGCCACCCTGCTCAACATCCTGCTGCTGCCGGTGTTCATGGCGCTGGGCATGGGGGCGGCCAACGCTAACCTCATCGACCTATGCCTGTGCATCCTGTTTGCCTATTTCACCAACCGAACATTCGTCTTTCGCAGCCGCACCACCGGGGCCGCGGCCGTCCGGGAGTTTCTCTCCTTTCTGCTGGGCCGCGCGGTGACCGGCTGCTTTGACCAGCTCTTTATCGTGCTCACGGTCGAGCAGATGGGCCCCGCCGCCGCGGCCGCCCTCGCCGACACGCTCGGCTGGTTTACGCCCGAGGTCTGGGCCAGCCTCTGGGCCATGGGCTGCAAGGTGGCCAGCAACGTGGTGGTGATCCTGCTCAATTTCGTCTTCAGCAAGCTGTTTATCTTTAAGAAAAAGGGCGCATCATCCAGTCAATAAGGGCCCGCTGCCCCGCGTTCGGCAGCGGCGGGCCCATCAAAACCCCCAGCCGGGGGCTGATTTGATACAGGAGGGAATTGTTATGAAAAAGGTCAAAGGCTTCGCGTTCCGGCTCACCGGGCTCATCCTGGGCATCGTGGGGGCCGCCGTCTCGATCACCTCGATCGTCTTTTCGGTGATCGGGCTGGTCAAGGCCCGCCAGTGCAAAAACTGCAAGCTGGAGGCGATGTATAAATGACCAAGGCTGAGCTGCTCGCCCGTGTGGATCACACCCTCTTAAAGCCCGAGGCCACCTGGCCGGACATCCAGAAGATCTGCGATGAGGCGAAGGAAAACCACACCGCCTCCATCTGCATCAACAGCTGCTATGTGCGGCAGGCGGTGGAATATCTGCAGGGGGCGGTGCCGGTCTGCACTGTGATCGGCTTCCCCCTCGGGGCCATGGACACCGCCTCCAAGGTGTTCGAGGCCAAAACCGCCATCGAAAACGGCGCGGCCGAGGTGGACATGGTCATCAACATCGGCCGGCTGAAAAACGGCGAGACCGACGCGGTGCGGGACGAGATCGCCGCCGTCAAGGCCGCAGTGGGGGACAAGATCCTCAAGGTCATCATCGAGACCTGCCT
>DKVN01000139.1:0-2516 GCA_002491225.1 Faecalibacterium sp. UBA7177 | reverse complement strand
CTGGGCACCAGCCGCGCCGTCAAGCTGCTGGCAGGGCAGAGCGGCGAGGGGTACTAAAGTCGGGCGCGGTTCGGCCGTCTCTCGCCCGCCGCGGCGGCAAACCACGGCCGCGCAGGGCTTGACAGCAACCGGGCAGATATGCTACACTATTCGGGCAATCGTTCCGTTGGCTGCTCNNAAGGTCATCATCGAGACCTGCCTGCTCACCGACGCCGAAAAGGAGACCATGTGCGAGATCGTGGCCGAGGCCGGGGCCGATTACATCAAAACCAGCACCGGCTTTTCCACCGCCGGGGCCACCTTCCACGACATCGAGCTGTTTGCCCGCTGCTGCCATGGCCGCTATAAAATCAAGGCTGCCGGGGGCATCTCGACCGTGGAGGATATGGAGCGGTTTGTCGCCCTCGGGGCCGACCGCCTGGGCACCAGCCGCGCCGTCAAGCTGCTGGCAGGGGAGACCGGCGAGGGGTACTAAAGCCGGAGGCGGTTTTGCCGCCTCTCGCTCGCGCGGCGGCAAACCGCGGCCGCGCAGGGCTTGACAGAAACCGGGCAGATATGCTACACTATCTGGGCAATCGTTCCGTTGGCTGCTCCATGTGTACAGGATGATGCATGCTGGTGGCCACCCATTTGAAGGTTGTGATGGGCACATGGTTTCGCATGGCCCCCGAAGTCATATCCAGAAGAAAGAGGTGACAAGCAATGAAACAGGGCATCCATCCCAAGTATGTGGACTGCACCATCACCTGCGCCTGCGGCGAGGTCATCCACACCCGTTCCACCAAGCCGGAGATCCGGGTCGAGGTTTGCTCCAAGTGCCATCCGTTCTACACCGGCAAGCAGAAGCTGGTGGACACCGGCGGCCGTGTGGACCGCTTCAACCGCCGTTTCGGCCTGAAGTAAGGGCAGCACAGCATTTGTCGCATAGGCGCGGTCTGTATCCAGTGCAGGCCGCGCCTTTTTGGCGCTTATCGGTGCTTTTTTCGCCCGCCCGCCGGCAGGGCCCGCCGCCCCGCCCACCCCGCCACAAAAGGAGGCATCCCCATCATGGACGTTTACCGTACCATCTCCGGCCGCGCCATTGCCGAGCTTGAAGAAAAACGCAGCCGCTTTATCGGCCATGCCGCCTTTGCGGATACTGAGGAGGCCGCCCTGGCCCTGCTGGCCGAGGTGCGCGCCGTCCACCGCACCGCCAGCCACAACGTCTACGCCTACTGCCTGCGCGAGGGGGCCCGGCAGCGCTACTCGGACGACGGCGAACCGGCCAAAACCGCCGGGCTGCCGGTGCTGGAGGCCATCACCCACGCCGGGCTGACCGACTGCATCGTCGTGGTCACCCGGTACTTTGGCGGCACCCTGCTGGGCACCGGCGGGCTGGTGCGGGCCTATACCGCCGCCGCCTCCGCCGCCCTCGCCGCCGCCAAAACCGTCACGGTGCGGCGCTGCGTGCGGCTGCGCTTTTCGGTGGGGTATGCCCTGTACGAGCCCGCCTGCGCCCTGCTTGCCGCCGCTGGGGCCCAAACCGAGCCTCCCGTCTACGCGGACGTGGTCACCCTCACCGCCACCCTCCCGGCCGGGGCCGAGCAGCCCCTGCTGCCCAAGCTGGCCGAGCTGACCCGCGGCGCGGTCAGGCCCGAGGTCTCCGAGCCCTTTTTCGCCCCGCTCTGAGCCCGCGGCGCTGCATGTTCATGCCCCTGCGGCTCCGGCCTCTGTTCGCCTTGCCAAAAAAAGAGCGGTACTTCGCAAAAGAACGGGCCGCCGCGCCTGCCAGCAAAAAAATATTCAAAAAAACCAGAAAAAAAGAGGGTTTTTGCCCCCGAAAATCGTATCTATAATACAGAGGGCGATTTTGGCGCGGTGTGTGTGCCGCCCGATGCGGTTTCCGCATCCGAACCTCGCCCGGCAAGACCATTCACAGCAGGGGGGGCGAGGGCCATGACCGTGCGGGAGCGCACCGAACAGTTGGAGCAGCTCACCCTCAGCCCCCGCGCCGCCTACAGCGCCTTCACCCGCGGCCGCCGCGCTCCCGAGGAGCCCTGCCCCCTGCGCCCCGCCTACCAGCGGGACCGGGATCGCATCCTCCACTGCAAGGCCTTCCGGCGGCTCAAGCAGAAGACCCAGGTCTTCCTCTCGCCGGAGGGGGACCACTACCGCACCCGGCTCACCCACACCCTCGAGGTCAGCCAGATCGCCCGCACCATCGCCCGCGCCCTGCGGCTGAACGAGGACCTCACCGAGGCCATCGCCCTCGGGCACGACCTCGGCCACACCCCCTTTGGCCACGCAGGGGAGCGGGCGCTGGACAAGCTCTCGCCCGGGGGCTTTTGCCACTACCAGCAGAGCCTGCGGGTGGTGGACAAGTTAGAGCGGGACGGCCGGGGCCTCAACCTCACCTGGGAGGTGCGCAACGGCATCCTCTGCCATACCAGGGGCGCCCCGGCCGCCACCCTGGAGGGACAGGTGATCCGCCTGTCCGACCACATTGCCTACATCAATCACGACATTGAGGACGCCCT
>DKVN01000010.1 GCA_002491225.1 Faecalibacterium sp. UBA7177 | reverse complement strand
TGTATAAACTAAAATATATAGACCAACAAGATGATGACCTACACCCGCGGCGAGAGCGACCCGATGCCCTACAGCTACGGCAGCACCCTGCGGGTCCGGGAGTTCCGGGGCTCCAGCTCCAGCAGCACCCTCTGGACCACCGTGGCCGCGATGGAGGCCTGGAACCTCACCCGCCGCAGCTACGGCAGCGGCATCCATGTGGGCTATGCCTTCAAGCGCCCGTGGGAGGGCGGCCACGGCACCCGCAGCCAGCACTACGCCGGGGTGGCCTTCGACGTGGGGCAGGGCCAGGGCTCCAGCGCCCGCAACGCCATCTGGCGGGCGGCGAGAAACACCGGGGCCTGGGGCTATGTCGAGCCCCAGAGCATGACCCCCACCTGGGTGCATTTTGACCGCCGCTACGGCAAGCCCGCCTGCAGCGGCACCACCTCGGGCTACCCCACCCTGCGCCGGGGCTGCGTCAACACCTATGTGCTGCTCTTGCAGGACTGCCTCAACGCCCTCGGCTACAGCACCAAGACCCTCGACGGCAAGTTCGGGGCCAACACCGAGAGCGCCCTGCGCGCCTACCAGCGCCGGGTGGGCCTGACGGCCGACGGCATCTGCGGCTGCAACAGCTGGAAAAAGATCACCGCCGCCGCCGTCGGCATCGGCCGCACCGGCACGGTCATCAACTAAACGCCGCATCCCGGCCGCCCGTGCGGGGGGGGCATTTCCCCGCACGGGCAGGGCTTGCCGCGACTTTTGCGCCCCATAAAAAACACCCCGGGCTGGCCGCCTGCGCAAAAGCAGGCGGCCAACCCGGGGCTTTGTACATGATCAGGCGCAATCGGGATCAAGCGCGAAAAACGGGTTCAGCAGACGCTGACCCTCCCGGTCGCCGCGTCCATCGTGACCACCGCGCCGCTCTTGAGGATGTCGGTGGCGTGGGCGGCCCCGATGATCACCGGCTTGTTCATGGCCAGCCCCGCGATGGCGGCGTGGCTGTTCTGGCCCGGCTGCTCGGTGATGATGCCCGAGGCCCGGCGCAGATAGTCCACCATCGCGTTGTCGGTCCCGGCCACTGCCAGGATATCCCCGTCCCGGAAGTTTTCGAGATCCTCCGGCCCCCGCACCACGCAGAGCCGGGCCGAGACCGACCGGCCGGACATCCCCTGCCCGGTGACCAGCACATGCCCCACCACATGCACCTTCATCATGTTGGTGGTGCCGGATACCCCCAGCGGCATCCCGGCGGTGATCACCACCAGGTCGCCGCTCTCGACCGCACCGGCCTGCGCGGCCGCGTCCACCGCCCGCTCAAAGAGGGCGTCGGTGTCCTTTTCCTCGCTGATCACCATCGGCTGCACCCCCCAGGAGAGGTTCAGCTGGCGGCAGACATGCTCATCGACCGTGCAGCCGATGATGGGGGTGTTGGGCCGGAACTTGGAGAGCTGCCGCGCCGTGCTGCCGGACTTGGTCACCGTGATGATCGCCCGGGCCTTGAGGTCGTGGGCGGTGGTGCAGGCGGCGTGGGAGATGGCGTTGGTCACGTCAAAGGCGATGTCGCTGTTGTCCCGGGTGTTGAACCGCTTGATATAGTTGATGCTCTGCTCGGTCTTTTCGGCAAGCCGCACCATCGTCTCCAGCGCCTCGACCGGGTAGCTGCCCGCCGCCGTCTCGCCGGACAGCATGATGCAGCTGGTGCCGTCGTAGATGGCGTTGGCCACGTCGGTGGCCTCGGCCCGGGTGGGGCGGGGGTTTTTCATCATCGAGTCGAGCATCTGGGTGGCGGTCACCACCTGCTTGCCCGCGTGGTAGGATTTCTGGATCAGCTGCTTTTGCAGCACCGGCACGTCCTCGAGCGGGATCTCCACCCCCATGTCCCCGCGGGCGACCATGATGCCGTCCGCCACCCGGAGGATCTCGTCGATGTTGCTCACCCCCTCCATGTTCTCGATCTTGGCGATGATGTTGACCGAGCGGCAGCCCTGCTCCTCCAGAATGCTGCGGATGGCGAGGATGTCCTCGGCGGTGCGGGTGAAGGAGGCGGCGATAAAGTCGAACCCGAGCTCGATGCCAAACAGGATGTCGGCGCGGTCCCGCTCGCTGATAAAGGGCATCGAGAGGCGGGTGCCCGGCACGTTGATGCCCTTGTGGTCCGAGACGCGGCCGCCGTTCATCACCTCACAGACGATATCGCTCCCGGTGATCCGGCGCACGGTCAGCTCGACCAGCCCGTCATCGATCAGCACCCGCGCGCCCGGCGCGAGGTCGGCGGGCAGCCCCGCGTAGCTGATCGAAACGATGCTCTGATCCCCCGGCACCTCGCGGGTGGTCAGGGTAAAGGTGTCCCCGGCGTGCAGCTCGATGGGGCCGTCCGCAAACGTCCCCACCCGGATCTCGGGGCCCTTGGTATCCAGGATGGTGGCGATGGGCAGGCCCAGCTCGCCGCGCAGCCGCACCACCGCCTCCATCTTTTTGCGGGCGTCCTCGTGGGTGCAGTGCGAAAAATTGAACCGGGCGGCGTTCATGCCCCCCAGCATCAGCCGCCGCAGGACATTCTCGTCCTCGGTGGCGGGGCCAAGGGTGCAGATGATCTTGGTCTTTCTCGGCATGGCGTTCGTTCCTTTCTCAAGAGGTGATAAGGCTATTATAGCATAACCCGGCGGTAAAATCGCGATAAAAATGCCGCGAGGCTCTTTAGCAGGCTGGATGCCGCCCAACATGCGCTGATTGGTGGTGCCGCCCGCCCAAAACCGCCCCGCGGCGCCGCTTTTGTGGGCGAATTTGTCCAGATAGCACAAAATATCCCCCGTTTGCTTATACAAAACAGACGAATTTCCGCCCAATATGCGCGGATGTGTCCTGAACCATCGGAAAAGCGTCTTATCACACATCTGCGCATAAACGCATCCGCTTCGTTTATTTACAGCCCGCCGACCCGCATATTATAGTTTTAGCAGAACTTCTCCCCCGCACGGCGCGGGCGGGCGCGCGGCCCCTCGGCGCGCAGAGGGCGCGCACGGCCCGGAGCATCGACCGTTTTCGGCGAGTTTTCCCGGCAAGTAAATAAGGAGTGAGAGTATGAAACGCATTTCCCGTGTCCTCTGCGCTCTGCTGGCGCTGGCGCTGCTGCTTGCGGCCACCGGCTGCGGCGCGTCGGACGGCAAGACCCACCTGACCTTCCAGATCTGGGACGTCAACCAGCGGCCCGGCATGCAGGCGATGTGCGACGCCTACACCGCCCAGCACCCGGATGTCGAGATCGAGGTGCAGGTGACCAGCTGGGGCGAATACTGGACCAAGCTGGAGGCGGCGGGTGAGTCCAACACCATGCCGGACATCTTCTGGATGCACACCGACCAGATCCTCTACTACGCCGATTTCGGCATCCTGGCCGATCTGACCGACCTCTATGCCGACACCGACCCCGATTTTTACCAGAACCACTACTCCGACATCTCGATCGGCAACGCCAGCGGCTCGGACGGCCGGATGTACGGGGTGCCCAAGGACCGTGACAATGTGGTGCTGGTCTACAGCCGCACCCTCTTTGACGCCGCGGGCCTCGACTACCCCGACGAGAGCTGGACCTGGGACGACCTGACCGCCGCCTCCGAGGCCATCTACAAGGCCACCGGCAAGTACGGCTACATGGCCTACAATGACGAGCAGCTCGGCTACTGGAACTTCGTCTACCAGAACGGCGGCTACATCCTCGACCCCGAAACCAACCTCCACGCGGGCTACACCCAGCCCGCCACCGCCGAGGCCATCCGCTACTATGTTGACCTGCAGAAGAACGACTGGTGCCCCGACCAAAGCTTCTTTGCCGAGACCAGCCCCGGCACCGCCTTCTTCTCAGGGATGGGGGCCATGTTCTTTGAGGGCAGCTGGAACCTGCTCAGCGAGCTGCAAAACTACCCCAACATGGTCGGCCAGTGGGACATCGCGCCGCTGCCCGCCTGCCCGAACCCGGTTTCCGGCGACGGCAGGGGCACCATCTCGAACGGCCTGTGCTACTCCACCGCGGCCGAGGGCAAAAACCTCGAGATCGTCAAGGACGTGCTGCGCTTTTTCGGCAGCGAGGAGGGCCAGCGGATCCAGGGCGAGTCGGGCGCGGCCATCCCGGCCTACCTCGGCCTTGAGGACAGCTGGACCACCGCCTTCCAGCAGTTCGACTACCTGCTCGACGTCGACGTCTGCTACGACCAGTTCGACACCTGCGTGCAGTACATCAACAACGCCACCCGCCGCAAGTGGAAATCCACCGTGGCGGACGAGATGGTCAAGGTGTACAACGGGGCGGATCTCGACGCATCCCTCGCCAAAATGCAGCAGATCGCCGACAGCTACGTCACCGAGTAAGAAAGGAGCGTCCCCCTGTGAACAACAAACCTTCCAAGTTCGCCCGGCAGGAGGAGCGCTGGGCCTGGTTCATGGTGGCGCCCACCATCCTCGGCCTCGTCGTGCTCAACCTCTGGCCCTTTGTGCAGACCATCTACACCAGCTTCTGCGAGCATTTAGGCTTCGGCCACTACCGCTTCATCGGGCTGGATAACTTCGTGCGGATGTTCCAGAGCCCCGAGTTCTGGCGCGCCACCTGGAACACCATCCTCTTTTGTATCCTCACCGTGCCCATCGGGCTGTTTTTGAGCCTGCTGGTAGCCATGCTGCTCAACACCAAGATCAAGTTCCGGGGCGGCTTCCGCACCATCTTCTTCCTGCCGCTGGTCTGCGCGCCCGCGGCGGTCACGATGGTTTGGCGGTACATCTTCAACGGGGAGTACGGCATCCTCAACCAGCTCTTCGGCAGCCACATCGGCTGGATCACCGACCCCAAGTTCGTCATGATCTCCTGCGCCATTGTCGCCATCTGGAGCAACATCGGCTATGACGCGGTGCTGCTGCTGGCCGGGCTGCAGAACATCCCCAAGACCCTGTACGAAGCCAACAGCATCGACGGCGCGGGCAAGGTCAAGCAGTTTTTCACCATCACCCTGCCGATGGTCTCGCCCACCCTGTTCGTGGTCATGATCATGCGGCTGATGTCCTCGGTCAAGGTCTACGACCTGATCTACATGATGGTGGAGGAGACCAACCCCGCCGTCACCAGCGTGCAG
>DKVN01000099.1:11481-16789 GCA_002491225.1 Faecalibacterium sp. UBA7177 | reverse complement strand
AATCCTGTTCACATCCCCTTTTGCTGTCCGCGGCCGGGTTTTTGCGCGGCCGTCTATGCGTCCCAGCCGATGGTCAGCTGCTCCTGCTCGAGGATGCGGTCCATTGCCTGCTCGATCAAAAGCGAGACATTGTTCTCGACCCCCGCCCGGGTGGACTGGTAGAGCTTTTTCATGCAGCGCGGCGTCCCTTTCTCAGGCGAAACCCGCGCCTCTGCGCACAGCTGCTGCAGCTCGCGGTGGATGTTCGCCCGGTCGACCGGGCCGCCGCTGCGGGTGGCGAACACGAGGCCGGTGCCGCGGCCCTCGCGCTGCGCGTAGGAGAGGAACTCTGCCCGCAGACTTTCCGGCAGGCGAACCAGCTGCTTTGCGCCGCCTACCCGGCAGACCACCTTGCCCTGCTGCGCCGTCTCGACCGTGAGCGTCAGCAGCTCGGGCAGGGGCAGGCCGGTGCAGACCAGACCCTTGATGATGAGGTAGAGGCGCTCTTTTCCCAGCAGGCGGGCGGTGCTCAGCAGGCGCAGGTACTCGCTGCGGGTCAGCTCCGGCGAGGGCTGCCTTTCCACCGGGACCCGCTCGGTCAGCTGGCACTCCCGATGGCCAACATGGTCGAGATAGGCATTTGCCACCGAGAGGTAGGCGTTGATCGTGTTGGGCGCGGCCCCCTCGCCAAGCAGCTGATCCCGCCACTCGGCCAGCGTGGTGGGGCCGATCTGCTTCTGGCTGCCCAGCTGCTGGTACAGCCGCTGCATCACCTGCCGGTATTTGGACTGGGTCTCTTTGGGATACCGGCCCTCCCGGCTGGCCAGAAACTGCTCGATGCTCTCCGGGGTCAGCGGAACGGGAGCGGGGGCGGAAAAGGGAAAAAACAGGTTTTCCGGCATGCTTGCCCCCTCCTTTCGCGGCTGCCCCGGCGTTTGCAGCCCTGGCTTGCGGCAAAATGTAAATTATGTGGTCAGGGCGGCCGAGAGCCCCGCGCCCGGCCCTTTGCGGAAAACAAGAAGAGCATACGAAACTCCCCCATTTTGGAAACAATTTCAAAATGGGCTGTTTCGTATGCTCTTTGGGGAAAGGTTCAGCTGGAAATGTACGGGAGCAGGCCGGAAAAGCCGGGCCGCAAATTGACAAAGAGGCCGGAATGGTGTATCCTCATAAGGAGTGAGGATCTACTCTGCGATCAGATAGTCACATAATTTACATTTCGTTCTCAGCAAACCAGCCGCAGTTCCTCGATCTGGCGGCGCTGCTCGCTGCCGCTGCGGGCGGTGTAGATGCGGGTGGTGTCGATGCTGCTGTGGCCGAGGATGTCGGCCAGACGCACCACGTCCTTGTACCTTTTATAGTAGGTAACCGCAAAAAGATGCCGCAGATTATGCGGAAACACCTTTTTGGCCTTGACCTTCGCGGTCAGGGCCAATTTTTTGAGCATCCGCCAGATGCTGGAGCGGTCGAGCGGGCGGCCGGTGCGGGTGAGGAAGATCGGGCCGGTATAGATGCGCTTTTTTTCGCAGTAGGCCAGCAGCCGGCGGCAAAGCTCGCGCGGCAGCAGAATCTGGCGGGTTTTGCCCTTCATGCAGATGCGGGCCTGGCCCCTGCGCGCGGCCTCCACCGTGATGCCGCGCAGTTCGGACACCCGGATGCCGGTGGCGGCGATGGTCTGCACCAGCAGGGCGAGACGCCGGCTGCCCTGCCCGCGCGCGGCGGTCACGAGGCGCTGGTACTCCGCGGTGGTCAGCTCCTTTTCGGCGCTGCGGAAGGTCTGGCGCTGCAGCTTGAGGAAACGCAGCTGCCAGGCGGCAAAGCCCATGTACTTGAGGTACTGGTTGACCGCCGCCAAAAAGGAGTTGATGCTGACGTCCGCGTATCCCTGCCGGATGAGATGCTCCTTGAAGGCGATGAGGGTGGCTTTGTCGGCGATCTTTTCCCCGGCAAAGCGGCGGAGCTTTTCGAGGTCGCGCCGGTACTTTTGGATGGTGCCGGTGCTGCGCTCCTGCAGGGCGAGGTGGGCGGTAAAATTTTGAATGTTTTGTGCGTTGAGTTGTAAGGTCATGGCGGCTCCCTCCCGATTTTTTGATGCTCTTATCATACAAAAAACGCGCCCCCTTGTCCGCAGGCGGCAGGCCGCAGCGGCGCTTCCCTTGCCCGCCGGGCCCCGCAGCCACAGCTGCCCCGGCACAGCCGCCCTCTTAAAAGGCGACCTCTCCGTCAACATGGGCAGCATCCTCGAAAATGCGATGGCCCAGCAGCTTCGCAGCAACGGGCTGAATCTGCACTTTTTTGATTCCAAAAAGTACGGCGAGCTCAATTTTGTGGTACAGAACGGCCTGCATATCGAGCTCATCGAGGTCAAGTCCGGCAGGGACTACAAAAAGCACCCCGCGCTGGATAAGGTGCTGTCGGTGGGGGAGTGGCAGCCCGAACAGGCAACCGTGCTCTGCTCCGGCAACCTGGAGATCGAGGCAGGCATCCGCTATCTGCCCTGGTATATGGTGATCTTCCTCAAACCGGCCCAGCTGCCCAAAGAGATGAAGTATGAGGTGGATTTGAGCGCGCTGAACCCCTGAGCCGGCCACCCGCTTGTCCAAAATCCAAATCAGGATCCAACTGCAATCGCCAAAAGTCCACCGTGATCCGATCAAAATCACGGTGGACTTTTTGGTAAGGGTAAGGGTCAGGGTAAGGGTAAGGGTCAAACACAAGAAAAAAGCATCGAAACCATCATGGCTTCGATGCTTTTTCTGGCGGAGAAGGAGGGATTTGAACCCTCGCGCCGGTTTCCCGACCTACGCCCTTAGCAGGGGCGCCTCTTCGACCTCTTGAGTACTTCTCCAGAGCAAAGTGTGTTGAAATCATTCGGTTGTAAGCAGTGTCATCAAAATGGCGGAGAGGGTGGGATTCGAACCCACGGCCCTTGCGGGTCACTGGTTTTCAAGACCAGCTCCTTAAACCACTCGGACACCTCTCCACAGTGGGCACCCAAGCGCCGCCGCACCATAAGTGCAGGGTTTAGTGTACCATATCCGGGGCGTCCTGTCAAGTAATTTGGGCATCGCTTACTATAAAATTGCGCAGCAAAGCCGCCCCACGCGGGCGGCTTTTGGGATCAGGGTGCCCAACCCGGCCCTGCCTCCGGCAAGCCGGTTATGCGGCCCTGCGCTCCGCAGCGAAATCAGAGGCTCAGGCAACCCGCAGCCCCTCTGCGCGGCGGGCGGGCCGGGCCGGGCGGCGGGCCGCACCTGCCGGGCGCATCGGACGCGCTGACTGCGCAGAGCGCACCGGCCGCGCCCTGTGCTGCGCAGCAGCGGCGGCGCAGCCCTCGCAGCGGGCCAGGGCATGGGCCAGCGTCAGCAGAGCGGCCGCAGTCAGGGCCAGGCCGCAGAGGCCGGCGGGCAGGGCAACGCCGCCCTCAAACACGCCGCCCAGCAGCATCATCCCGCCGAGCAAACCAAACAGGATCCCCATTTTCAGCAGCAGCTGCCAAACCTTTTTCATCGGATCTGCCTCCTCCACTGCGCCCCCGCGGCGTATCTGCCGCCCGCGCGCCGCCCACAACGGCGGGGTTGTTATCCTTAGCATAATACAACTATTGGTTGTTGTCAAGGGCAAATTACAACTTTTTTTACAATTTTTGCCTTTACATTTACCACAAAAGGTTGTATAATAGGGGCAACGAACCCCGGAGCGGCGGGCCGCGCGGGGCAGAGAAGAACGGCTCCGGGCGGCATCGGGCAGCGCCGGGGCGGAAAGGGGCGGCAGGCATGTTCAGCGAGCGGTTGAAAACTCTGCGCAAAAAAAAGGGGCTCAGCCAGGGGGCGCTCTCGGCCCAGCTGGGGGTGACCCAGCAGGCGGTGGGCAAGTGGGAGACCGGGCGCTCGACGCCGGACCCCGCCACGGTGGCCCGGCTGGCCGAGCTGCTCGACACCACCACCGACATTCTGCTGGGGGTGACGCCCGCGCAACCGCAGCGGCAGGATTTCGGCGGCCCGGTGGGCAGCTACGCCGAGAGCCCGGTGCCGGTGGTGGGCACGGTGCGGGCGGGCTACGGCGCGCTGGCCTTTGAGGAGGACTACGGGGTCGAGATGGCCCCGGTCAAGGACCCGGACAACTACTTTTATCTGATCGTCAAGGGCGACAGCATGGAGCCCCGCATCCACGACGGAGACTACGCCCTCGTGCGCCGCCAGCCCACCCTCTCGAACGGGGAGCTCGGGGTGATGGTCTTCGGCGAGGGCGAGGGCACCCTCAAGCGGTATCTGCAGCGGGGCAACGCGGTGGTGCTGCAGCCCTTCAACCCTGCCTATGACGAGCTGATCATCCGCGGGGAGGAGCTGGAAGATCTGTATATCGTGGGCAAGGTGGTCGAGACCAAGACCAAGTGGTGAGCGCCCCGGCCTGACGCTGTACCGCTCTTACTATAAAAAGGTATCCCTGCCCGCCAAACAGCCAAACCGGCAGGGCAGGGCAGGGAGGAGGCAGGCATGGAGCTGGAGCAAAAGCTGGCGATCCTGGCGGACAGCGCCAAGTTTGACGTGGCCTGCACCTCGAGCGGCTCGGCCCGCGCGGGGCAAAAGGGGAGCCTCGGCAGCTGCTATGCCCCCGGCATCTGCCACGCCTTCTCGGCCGACGGGCGCTGCATCTCGCTCTTAAAGGTGCTGCTCACCAACGTTTGCAGCTACGACTGCAGCTACTGCGTCAACCGCCGCTCGAACGACCTGCCCCGCGCGGCCTTCACCCCGCGGGAGCTGGCCGAGCTCACCATCCAGTTCTACCGCCGCAACTATATCGAGGGGGTGTTCCTCTCGAGCGCGATCCCCAAAAGCCCGGACGACACGATGGAGCAGCTGATCGCCACCGCCCGGCTGCTGCGCGAGCAGCACCATTTTCGGGGCTACATCCACGCCAAGACCATCCCTGGGGCCTCCCCGGCCCTCGTCGAGCGGCTGGGCCGTTTGGTCGACCGGCTGAGCGTCAACATCGAGCTGCCCAGCGAGGCCAGCCTCGGGCTGCTCGCGCCGGACAAGACCAGGCCCGCCATCCTCGGCCCGATGGGCCAGATCGCCGCCCGCACCGCCGAGGGGCGCTCGGAGCTGGTGCGATACCGCGCCGCGCCCCGATTCGCGCCCGCCGGGCAGAGCACCCAGATGATCGTGGGGGCCAGCCCCGAGAGCGACCGGCAGATTTTGCGGCTCAGCGAGGGGCTCTACCACAAATTTGCGCTGCGGCGCGTCTTTTATTCGGCCTATCTGCCGGTGTCGGCCGACAGCCGCCTGCCCGCGCCCAGCACCCCGCCGCCGCTGCTGCGGGAGCACCG
>DKVN01000099.1:10993-11172 GCA_002491225.1 Faecalibacterium sp. UBA7177 | reverse complement strand
GCGGATTGGCTGCTGCGGTTTTATCACTTTTCGGCCGGGGAGCTGCTGAGCGAGCAGGAGCCGAACTTCAGCCCCTACCTCGACCCCAAGTGCGGCTGGGCGGTGCGCAACCTGCACTGCTTCCCGGTCGACGTCAACACCGCGCCGCGGGCGCTGCTGCTGCGGGTGCCGGGCATCGG
>DKVN01000099.1:10372-10713 GCA_002491225.1 Faecalibacterium sp. UBA7177 | reverse complement strand
CTGCTGCGGGTGCCGGGCATCGGCCCCAAAAGCGCCGACCGCATCTGCGTCGCCCGCCAGAACGGCCGGCTCGGCCTCGAGGAGCTGCGGCGGATCGGGGTGGTGCTCAAGCGGGCGCAGTATTTTATTGTCTGCCGGGGGTTTACCGGGGCACGGGGCAGCACCCGGCAGCAGGTGGCCCGGGCATTGGTCGACCCGCGCGCCTTCGAGACCGGCGGCGAGCAGCTGAGCCTCTTTGCCGCGCCCGACCCCTCCGCCGCCCTGCCCGCGCCGGGCCGGGGCGGAGCGGCCCTCGCCCTCAATGACCCCTCGGTCAGCTGGCTGGCGGCGGCCGGGCGCTC
>DKVN01000099.1:3582-10030 GCA_002491225.1 Faecalibacterium sp. UBA7177 | reverse complement strand
GGCGGCCGGGCGCTCGCCCGCGCCCGCGGCGCTGGCCCGGCTCGCGCCCGAGGTGGGGCAGTTGGCCGCAAACGGTATGCCCCCCGCCCGCGCCGCCCGCACGGTGCGGGACCAGGCCGAGCGCTGGGTGGCCGCGCGGCTTTGAGCGGGGCAGGTGTGCGCTGTGCGCGGCGGGGGAGTATCCGCGGCGCACAGGGAGAGAAAGGGATGGGCCGTCGCATGGCTCGACGCCTTTCCGGGATCGCTGCGCGGCCTGCGCCCTGCCCGTTTGTCCCGCCGCACATTTTCGCCGGGGCAGCGCCCCATAACCCAAAAGGAGGCCGGCATGGATCTGCTGTACGAGTACGACGGCAGCTTTGCCGGCTTTTTGTGCTGCGTATTTGAGGCGATCTCCCGCAAGGAGGCCCCGCTCGGGGTCTACCCATCCGAGACGCGGCCTGCCACCCTCTTTGAGGTGCGCCGCGTCGAAACCGACCCCGCGCGGGCCGGGCGGGTCTGGCGCAGCCTGCGGCCCCGCCTGAGCAGCCGGGCCGAGGAGCTGGTCTGCTATGGCTTTTTGCACGGCAGCCCGGAAAAGGAAACCGCGCTGCTGCGCTTTTTGCAGTTCGCCTACCCGGCCGCCGCCCAGGGCCTGAGCCCCTGCCGGATGCTGGGCCACGAGGCGGTGGCCCCGGTGCTGCGCATGGAGCGGCAGGTGTGGCACGAGGCCCACCAGCTGACCGGTTTCATCCGCTTTGCCCAGTACGACGGCATCCTGGCCGCCCGCATCAGCCCCAAACATGACGTACTGCCGCTGCTGCGCGGCCACTTTTGCGACCGCTACCCGGACGAAAACCTCCTCATCGTGGACGAGCCGCGCCGGGCGGCCCTCTGGTACCCTGGGCGGCAGGGCGGCAAGGCCCGACTGCTCGAGATGACGGGGGAGTTCGCCTTCCCGGAGCCAGACCCCGAGGAGGCGGCCTTTCAGTCGATGTGGAAAACCTTCTACCGCGCCATCTCGATCAAGGCGCGCGAAAACCCCCGCTGCCGCCAGAACCTCTGCCCCAAGCGGTACTGGGAGAACATGCTCGAGCTGCGGGACGAGCTGTGAGGCCCGCGCGCCATCCGCTGCCGACAGCCTGCCCGCCCGGGAGCGGGAAGCAGGTGGTGCTCCTACCTGCCATCCGCTGCCGACACAGGGGATGATTCTTTTGTTGTTCGCTGCGTTGGAGAAAGAACCGCAGGTGAGCGGGCGCCGTGCGCCGGGGCGGCGCACCTTGGAGATTCCCGCGCTCCGCGCCATTCCCTTTTGCCCCGCCCTGTGGTATCATAGAAAACAAAAAAGACCCCGGCAGGCGACCATTGCCGCCGGGGCCCAACCGAAGGGAGCAGATGGGTTTATGTGGGCGGTTTTTGCATTGGGCAGCGCGGTGTTCGCGGCGCTGACCTCGATTTTGGCCAAGGTTGGCATCGAGGGGGTCAACTCGAACCTCGCCACCGCGCTGCGCACGGTGGTGGTGCTGGCGATGGCCTGGGGCATGGTGTTTTTGACCGGCGCGCAGGGCGGCATCGGCGAAATCAGCCGCAAAAGCTGGCTGTTTTTGATCCTCTCCGGCCTCGCCACCGGGGCCTCCTGGCTCTGCTACTACCGGGCATTGCAGATCGGCGAGGCCTCCAAGGTGGTGCCGGTCGACAAGCTCAGCGTGGTCATCACCCTGATCTTGGCCTTTGTCTTTCTGCACGAAAAGGCCACCCCGCGCTCGGTGGCCGGGTGTGTCCTGATCGCGGCCGGTACCCTCTTGATGGTGCTCTGAGGCGGCAAAGAGGTGGGCGAGATGCGATTTTTCCTGACCGAAGCTGAGCGCAAACGGACACACAGCACCTGCTACCACGAGTTTGCAAGGGGCAACTGGGACGAGGCCGCCGCTGTGCACTGGCGGGAGGATTCGCTCGACCTCCATGATGATCTCATGGCCTCTCTGGGCCTGGATGAACTGATCGCGGGCGCGGTGCCCGGCTACGACCCCTTTGGCCCGACCGAGGTCAGCGCGGAGCAGTGGAAGCAGATCTGCGCAAACGCCGAAACCATCGGCGGGGAACTGTGGCAGGCGGTCGGGGAGCTCATCCCGTGGGCGGCGGAGAATTTTGCGCGCTACCCGGCGTTTACGATCCTAGGGGTGTGACCCGGTTTTTGGCAAACGCTTTGCTTTTTGACAGTTCGACAGGAGGAACCCAACAATGCTCGAAGTAGTTTTCAGCGACAGCGCCGCGGGCAGCATGGCGCTGGCATCCGGCGGGCCGGGCGGCTGCGTGGCGGGGACGATGGGGGTGATCGGCTGCCACGAGGACGGCAGCCCCTTCACCGAGGCCGAGGCCGAGGAATACCGCCGCCAGTTTGAGGAGCGGGAGCGCCGCGCCTGGGCCGCCGCGCAGCCGTTCGAGAGCCGCCGGGCCGACATCCTCTGCTTTGCGCTGGCCCTGAGCGTCGGCGGGATCGCCGAGGAGGGCATCGGCCCGCAGCGCGAGGCGGCGGTGGCCGGGCTGATGCACGCCTTCCCCGCCGAGGGGGCGGACGCGGCGGCCCAACTGCTCGCCCGCGCCCGGCAGGATCTGGCGACCCTGCTGACCCGCGCCAAAACCGAGCCGGTGCGGGTCTGGGTGAGCCAAAACCCCGACGAGCGCTGCGGCCTGAGCTGGCTGGCCGCGCAGCTGGAGACGCTGGGGCCGGAGGGGCCGCTGGGCTCCTACAGGCCGCTCGGCCCGGATGCTTCGGACGGGCCGGATGGGCCGGATGGCCCGAATGGGCAAAATCAGCCGGACGGCCAGACCATGCCGGGCGCGCCGGAACAGTCGGCTCAGCCAGACCAGCCAGATCAGCAAAATCATCCGAATCAGCCGGTGATCCCGCAGGTGACGGTGGTGGAGCTGCCGGAGTTTCTGCGGCTGGACTGGGCCCCAGTCGAGCTGCCCGACCCCGCCGACTGGCCGGATGACCGCCCGGTTCTCGTGCCCGAGCCGGAGCGGCCCGGCAGCGTGGTCGCGTCCCTGACCGGCTGGGGCGAGGTGGAGCCGCCGCAGTTTGGGCGGCTGGCGGCGCTGGGCCGGACGCTTCCGGCCGGGGAGCTGCGGGCGCTGGCGCAGCAGTGGCGGCTGCTGCAGCGGGAGAACGCGCCGCTGCGCGCGGTGCTGAACGGCCGCCTGCTGAGCCTGCCCGAGACGATCTACGACCCGCTAATCTGGCGGGAGATCGAGGCGCAGGGGGAGCAGTTTCAGGAGGCGGTGGTGGTTGGCCGGGTGCTGGGCCGCTACCAGCTGGGCATCGGGGACGGCTTCTGCGCGCAGCGGATCGAGGCGTTCATCCGGCAGGGCCTTTTGCAGCCGGTGACCGAACCCGGCCCGGACGAGGCCGCCTACCACCGGATCCTGCGCCGGTGCGGGGATGCCGCGGCGCGCCCTAACTCCAATCAGAAAGGATGACCCCTCTATGCGCGAGTGGTTCACGATCGACCGGCTCGACCCCGAGACCTGGTGCATCAGCGAGTACCGCCACTGGGAGGAGACCCACTGCTATCTGCTGAACGGCGAGCGCCGCAGCCTGCTCATCGACACTGGGCTCGGCATCGCGGACATCTCCGCGCCGGTGGGGCGGCTGGCGAGCGGCCCGGTGACGGCGGCGGCCACCCATATCCACTGGGATCACATCGGCGGGCATCGGTATTTCCCGGACTTTACCGCCCATGAGGCCGAGCTCGGCTGGCTGAACGGCGAGTTTCCGCTGCCGATCGAAGCGATCCGGGAGATGGTGCTGGACCGCTGCGACCCACCGGAGGATTTCGACATCACCCAATATGAGATGTTCCAGGGCCGCCCCACCCGGCTGCTGGCTGACGGCGACACCATCGACCTCGGCGGCCGGATTATCACGGCGTTGCACACCCCAGGCCACTCGCCGGGGCACCTCTGCTTTTGGGAGCCGGAGCGGGGCTACCTTTTCACCGGCGACCTTGTATACAAGGATATGCTGCTTGCCTATTACCCCTCTACCGACCCGCAGGCCTACCTCGCCTCGCTGGAAAAGGTGGCGGCGCTGCCCGCAAAGCGGGTTTTCCCGGCCCACCACGCGCTCACGGTCGAGCCCGACCTGCCCGCCCGGATGCGGGACGCCTTCCGGCAGCTTGACGCCGAGGGGCGGCTGCACCACGGCACCGGAAAGCTCGACTACGGCGATTGGGGGGTCTGGCTGTAACGCAGCTGTACCCGTACACTTTTAAGGAAGCAGTCAGGACAAGGAAACAGTTAAGGCAGCACCACACAAAGGCCGCATGGCGTCCTTGTGCGGTGCTGCCCTTGGAAAGGCGGCGGCTGTGATGGAATTTCGCCTGCACTACCGGGAACAGGGGCCTCAGAATGGGGCGGCCGGGCCGGAGAGAGCGGCCGGGCCGGAGGGGACAGCCGGGCCCGCCTCGGCGGCCTCGCCAGCCGGGCCCGCCGTGTCCGCCGCTGCCGCCGGGCCAACCGGGCCGGACAGCCCCCGGCCCCCGCTCATCCTTTTGCACGGCAACGGGGAGGACGGCTCATATTTTGTGCATCAGATCGAGTATTTCAGCGCCCACTACCGGGTACTCGCGCCGGACACCCGGGGTCACGGCGAGACGCCGCGGGGCACGGCCCCCTTTACCATCGCGCAGTTCGCCGAGGATCTGCATGCGTTTCTGGAGCAGCTCGCGATCCCGCAGGCGATCCTTCTCGGCTTTTCGGATGGGGCGAACATCGCGATGAAATTCGCGCTCAAGTACCCCGAGCGAATCCGGGCGCTGATTCTGGACGGAGGAAACCTCGACCCCGGCGGGGTCAAACGGCGGGTGCAGCTGCCGATCGAGTGGGGCTATAAGCTCGCCAGCCGGTTTGCCGAACGATCGCCCGAGGCAAAGCGCAATGCCGAGCTGCTCGGCCTGATGGTTCACGACCCGATGATCGCGCCGCGGGAGCTTGCCGCCATCACCGCGCCCACCCTCGTCCTCTGCGGCACTAAGGACATGATCCGGCAGGAGCACACCGAGCTGATCGCCCGCAGCATCCCCGGCGCGCAGCTGCAAATCCTGCCCGGCGACCACTTCCTCGCCAACAAACGCCCGGAGGCGTTCAATCAGGCGGTGGAGAATTTCCTGCGCACGCTCTGAGCCGTCTGGCCGGGCGGCCAAACGACGCGGCGTGGGGCAGAGGAGCAGAGCTTCTGCTCAGCGCGGACGGGGGTCGTTTGTCCGGGCTGGACGGGCTCGACGCGCCTTATCATGCCGCCAGGAAAGGAACCTGCCGCCCAATGGGAAACCACCAAACAAAACAAAAACCCGCCGGGCAAAGAATTTTGCCCGGCAGGATGGGGGTCCCGGGGGACGAGTCCCCCGGGGCGTTTCTTTTCGTCATTCTTTTCACGCGCTTCCCGGCGCTGCCGCCCGCCTTCCCGTTTACCCCCGTGGCTTGCCGAACACCTGCTCGTAGAGCCTGCGCGCCGTCGGGGTGGCGGCGAGGCCGCCCTCGGCGGTCTCCTTGAGGGCGGGGGGCAGCGCGTCGCCCACCCGCTTCATGGCGAGGATGGTCTCATCGGCCGGGATGGGGCTGCGCACCCCCGCGAGGGCCAGTTGGGCCGCGGTGAGGGCGTGGGCCACCCCGGCGGCGTTGCGGTGGATGCAGGGGATCTCGACCAGCCCGGCCACCGGGTCGCACACAAGGCCCAGCTGGTTTGCCAGCGCGATCGAGACGGCCGCGTCCAGCATGGCCGGGCGGCCGCCGCACACCTCCACCAGCGCGGCCGCCGCCATCGCCGAGGCGCTGCCGCACTCGGCCTGGCAGCCGCCCTCGGCCCCCGCGATGCAGGCGCGGTCGGCGATCACCATGCCCACCGCCGCCGCGGTGAAGAGGGCCATCACGCAGTCCCGCTCGGGCAGGCCGCGGGCCGCCTGCACCGCCAGCAGCGCCGCCGGCAGGATGCCGCAGCTGCCCGCCGTGGGGGCCGCCACGATCCGGCCCATCGCCGCGTTCCACTCGCTCACCGCCAGCGCCTTGGCGATCGCGTCGGTGAAGAGCCCCCCGCAGAGGATCGCGCCGCTGCGCTGGGCCTCGAGCATCCGGCAGGCGTCCCCGCCTGACAGCCCGCTCGCCGAGCGCACCCCCGGCGCGCAGCCCGCCGCCACCGCCTCGGCCATCACCGCGTACTGCTGGCGCATCGTCTCGTAGAGCGCGGCCTCGTCCTGCTCTAACTGGGCCGCCTGCTGGCGCAGCACCAGCGCCGACAGCCGCACCCCGGCCGCCTCGGCCGCCTCCACGAGCCCCGCGATCGAGCGGTAAGATAAAGTTTCCGGCATGGTCATGCTCCTTTTCTCTGCTTTTTGCGCTGCACGGCGCGCATTTCGTCCGGGCGCGCGCCATTCGCTGGCGGCACAGGCAGGCCCATCTCTCGCCATCCGCTGCC
>DKVN01000099.1:0-3358 GCA_002491225.1 Faecalibacterium sp. UBA7177 | reverse complement strand
GGACGGTTCTTCTGTCTTTCGCTTCGCTGCGGACAGAAGCACCGTCCCCATGTCGTTCGCTGCGCCGCGATGTGCAAAAAACCGCGGGCGGGCGGGGGCGTTCGCTGCGCTGCTGCGCTTCCCCTCACACCGGCCGCAGCATGGTGGAGGAGACCACGTTCGGCAGCCCGGCCACCCGGTCGTTGAGGCTGGCCTCGGGGCTGCCGTCCATCTCGATGGTCATCACGGCCGCCCCGCCCTTTTCGCTGCGGGAGAGCCGGAAGCTGCAGATGTTCACCCCGTGCGCCCCGAGCTCCTCGGTCACCGCCGCGATGGTGCCGGGCGCGTCCCGGTGCAGCACGATCAGGGCGGTGTACTGGCCGGTCACCGCCACCTCCATCCCGTTCACCCGGGTGATCAGGATGTTGCCGCCCCCCACCGAAGCCCCCTGCACACTCACGGTGCGGCCGTCAGCGTCGGTCAGGGTGACGAGCGCGGTGTTGGGGTGGGCGTTTTCGAGCTCCCCCTCCCGCAGGGTCACGGCGAGCCCCACGGCCTCGGCCAGCGTCAGGCTCTCGCGCAGCCGCTCGTCCTGCGGGGCAAGGCCGAGGATGCCGGCCACCAGCGCCTTGTCGGTGCCGTGGCCCCGCCAGGTTTTGGCAAAGCTGCCGTGCAGCAGGATGTCGGCCTTCACCGGCTCGCCGCCCAGCAGCGCCCGGGCCACAAGGCCGATCCGCGCCGCCCCCGCCGTGTGGGAGCTCGAGGGCCCCACCATCACCGGGCCCACGATGTCAAAGACGTTCATCGCCATGGCAAAGCCGCCCGGCGCTCAGGCCCGCACGGCCAGCTCGCCCAGCCGCTCAAAGACCTTGTCCACCAGGAGGGTCATGCGCACATAGCCCTGGCCGTAATACTCCAGCGCCTCGGCGTGGTTCTCCTCGCCGATCGCCTCGATCTCGTCCTCCTCGGTCACCGTGATGCCCTCGGTCTGGGCGATGGCCTGCACCGCCAGCCGCTGCTTGCAGCTCTCGGTCACCGACTCGTGGATCGACTCAAGATACGCCTCCTCGCTCTCAAACCCCTGCATCGAGAGCAGCATCGAGGCGTCCATCCCGTAGGCCGAGGCGGTGGCGTTGAGCTCGGCGATGGTGCCGTCCTTCCAGTACTGGATCATGCTCTCGGGCACCTCGCTCACGGTGCAGTTGTCCAGCAGCCACTGGCTCCAGAAGCTGAGCTCCTGCTCCTCGATGAGGCTGGCCTCCAGCTCGGCCCGCAGCTCGGCCACCGTGGTAAAGCCGAACTGGCCCGCGAGGTTCTCGGCCACAAAGGCGTCGTTTAGCTCGGGCAGGATCGCTTCGCCCTGGATATAATTGATGGTCACCACGAACACCGCGTCCTGGTTGGCCAGCACCATCGTGTTGCCCTCGGCGTCGGTGCTGTCGTTGTAGCCGTCCGGGAAGGTGACGTTGACGTCGAAGGTCTCGCCCGGCTTGTGGCCGATCAGCTGCTCGAGGAAATCGTCGATGTACTGGGTCACCCCGATGGTCACGTCGGTGCCCGCGCCGCTGGTGTTGCCGCCGGTGAACTCGACCCCGTCCACGCTGCCGACATAGTCGATGTTGACCGTGTCGCCGTCCTCCACCGCGCGGTCGGTGATCTCTTCATACCCGGTCGAGTAGCTCTGCCGGATGCTCTCCAGCTGCTCGTCGATCGTGGCGGGGTCGGCGGTGGTCACGCTCTCGGGCAGCTCGACCCCCTTGTACTCGCCCAGGGTCACCAGGCTCAGGGCGTCGACCCCCTCCCAGTAGCCCTCGTCGGTCAGCCCGGCGCTGTAGTCGTAGGCCTCGGCCTCGGGAGCCGAGCTTGCGTCCGAGGAGGCCGCCTCAGAGGAGGCCGCGTCCGAGGAGGCGCTGCTGCCGGACGAGACGGCGCTGCCGCCCGAACACCCGGCCAGCACCGCGGCGGCCAGCAAAAGGCAAAGTAAAGCGGAAAAACGCTTGTGCAACTGTTTCAAGATGAATACCCTCCTAAAATTCCGGGCGCGGCAGGGCAAGGCCCGCGGGGCCGCGGCCCGGTCAGTCCTTCCCATTATACACGATTTTTTCATGGAATAGGGAAAAGAACGCAAAATTCACAAAATCGTATTTTTTGTATACTGTCTGTATAATCGGCGTGCGGGATAACACAAAAGGGGCCTTCGCGCGGGCGGCGCGGGGCGGGCGGGGGGCCGCCGGGAGCACGCCAAAGGCCCACACTGCCCCATCCCACGCCAACCCGCAGCAAAAGACTGGAAAACTCGCCCAAGGTACGCTATAATAACATGGGGTGGTATGCGGGGCCCCGCGATTTTGGCCCGCCCGCCCCACAAAGCAGCCAACAAGCCAGACCGGCCCACCGGCCAAACCCAATAAAGGAGTGCGAAGAGGATGGATCACAACGCAGCGGCCCTGCGCCTGCACGAGGAACACAAGGGCAAGCTCGAGACGGTGAGCAAGGTGCCGGTGAAAACCCGGGACGACCTTGCCACCGCCTACACCCCCGGCGTGGCCGAGCCCTGCCGGAGGATCCACCAGGACCCGGAGGCGGTCTGGCGGTACACCGCCAAGGGCAACATGGTGGCGGTGGTCACCAACGGCACCGCGGTGCTGGGGCTGGGGGACATTGGCCCCAAGGCGGCCCTGCCGGTGATGGAGGGCAAGGCAATCCTCTTCAAGGAGTTCGGCGGGGTGGACGCGTTTCCCATCTGCCTTGACACCAAGGACCCCGCCGAGGTGATCCGCGCGGTCGAGCTGATCGCGCCCGGCTTCGGCGGCATCAACCTCGAGGACATCCGCAGCCCCGAGTGCTTCGAGATCGAGCGGGTGCTGGAGGAAAAGCTCGAGATCCCGGTCTTTCACGATGACCAGCACGGCACCGGCATCGTGGTCACTGCGGCGCTGCTCAACGCCCTCGCGGTGGTGGGCAAAGAGATCGGCCAGGTGCGGATCGTGCTGAATGGCCCCGGCGCGGCCGGCACCGCCATCATCAAAATGCTGCAAACGGCCGGGGCAAGGGCCATCACCGCGGTGGACGAGCACGGGGTGCTCTATCCAAACCGCCCGGCGGGGCTCGAGGGCCACAAGGCGTGGCTGGCCTCGGCCACCCAGCCGGTGGGCCGCACCCTCGCCGAGGCGGTGCGCGGGGCGGACGTCTTCATCGGGGTGTCGGTGCCCGGCGCACTCTCGCCCGCCATGGCCGCGAGCATGGCAAAGGACGCCATTGTCTTTGCGATGGCCAACCCCACCCCCGAGATCCTGCCGGACGAGGCCAGGGCCGCCGGGGTGCGGGTGATCGGCACCGGCCGCAGCGATTTTGCTAACCAGATCAACAACGTGCTGGC
>DKVN01000038.1:8875-9338 GCA_002491225.1 Faecalibacterium sp. UBA7177 | reverse complement strand
GTTCCAGCCGGTGTTGACCAGGTACGCCTTCGCGCCGCTGGCCTGCATCCGCTTGACCAGCTCCTGCGCGTACTTGGTGGGATGCAGCTCGAGGAAGGCCTGGCCGAAGCAGGCCGAGAAGGTGGGGGTGGGCTCGGTGATGCCGCGCTCGGTACCGGCCAGCTTTGCGGTGAAGCCGGAGAGGAAGTAGTACTCGGTCTGCTCCGGGGTCAGGATCGAGACCGGGGGCAGCACGCCGAAGGCGTCGGCCGACAGGAAGATGACGTTCTTGGCCGCGGGCGCGCTGGACACCGGGCGCACGATCTTCTCGATGTGGGTGATGGGGTAGGAGACGCGGGTGTTCTCGGTGACGCTCTTGTCCGCGAAGTCGATCTTGCCCTCGGCGTCGAGGGTGACGTTTTCGAGCAGGGCATTGCGCTTGATGGCGTTGTAGATGTCCGGCTCGGACTCCTTATCCAGGTTG
>DKVN01000038.1:0-8538 GCA_002491225.1 Faecalibacterium sp. UBA7177 | reverse complement strand
CGTGCTCGTCGTCGCCGATCAACAGGCGCTTGGGGTCGGTGGAGAGGGTGGTCTTGCCGGTGCCGGACAGGCCAAAGAAGATGGCGGTGTTCTCGCCGTTCATGTCGGTGTTGGCCGAGCAGTGCATCGCGGCAATGCCCTTGAGCGGCAGGTAGTAGTTCATCATCGAGAACATACCCTTCTTCATCTCGCCGCCGTACCAGGTGTTCAGGATCACCTGCTCGCGGCTGGTGATGTTGAAGGCCACGACCGTCTCGCTGTTGAGGCCCAGCTCCTTGTAGTTCTCCACCTTGGCCTTGGAGGCGGTGTAGACGACAAAGTCCGGCTCAAAGGCGTCCAGCTCCTCGGCCGAGGGCTTGATGAACATGTTGGCCACGAAATGGGCCTGCCACGCCACCTCCATGATAAAGCGGATGGCCATGCGGGTGTCCTTGTTGGCGCCGCAGAAGGCGTCCACCACAAACAGCCGCTTGCCGGACAGCTGGTTCTGGGCCACCTTCTTCATCTTGGCCCATACTTCCTCGCTCATCGGGTGGTTGTCGTTTTTGTACTCGTCGCTGGTCCACCAGACGGTGTCCTTCGAGTTCTCGTCCATGACGATATACTTGTCCTTGGGCGAGCGGCCGGTATAGACACCGGTCATCACGTTGACAGCGCCCAGCTCGCTGACCTGGCCCTTGTCGTAGCCGGTCAGGCCCTCCTTGGTCTCCTCGGCAAACAGGGTCTCATACGAGGGGTTGTGGACGATCTCGGTCACACCGGTGATCCCATAACGGCTCAGATCAATGCTTTTCATGATGAATGACCTCTTTCCTTTACAGAATTAAGGGTGGTTTTTATTAGGGCAGCACCGCACAATTCTAAGTACCAGATCGCGTCGGCAAATTTTTCGTCAGATGAAGCAAAAACCGCAGGCAATCCTTGGTGGATTGCCGAGGATTTTTGTGAAATATGGCGGAAAATTTGCAAGCGAGATGGTGCTTAAGGCGTCAGCCGTGAATTGTGCGGTGTTGCCTTAGAATGTTCCCTCTTCACGTCCGGGCCGCGGCCCTGTGGCGGCCCCCCGACCCTTTGTGATAAAAGAAACAAACCCTTTTTACGGTATTGTATCCTGAACGGCCCGCAAAGTCAAGATGGAACCGGGCAGTTCGGGCGCTTTTGGTCGATTTTTATGCACCGCCGCCCGCGCGGCATGGCGCACGGGCGCAAATCAGGGCAAACAGACCCGCCGGGGGGCACGGCGCAAAGCCGCCCACAGGCCCCCTCACAGCGCCGCGTACAGTCCCACCGCCTGCAGCAGCACCAGGGCGGTCAGGGCGATGCCGCCCACCCGCACAGCGGCGTCCGGCTCGGCCTCCCGCGCCAGCACGAGGGTGCGGTTTTCGCCCCACAGCAGCAGGGCCAGCGGCAGCACCGGCAGCAGATACCGCCCCTGCCAGCCAAAGAGGTGGTCGTAGTTGACCGGAGTCCACATCAGGCAGGCCAGCACCGAGAGCCCCGCCGCCAGCAGGGCCAGCGCCCCCACCAGCCAGCGCTGGGCGGAGGTGAGCCGGGCGGGCTGCCCGGCCCTGCGCAGCGCGCTCACCGCCAGCAGCCCGGCCAGCGCGAGGGTGTAGATCCAGCTTGCCTCGGCCGTAAAGACGATCGGCTCGCCCAGCGCGGTGCCCAGCAGCCCCTGCAGCAGCTGGGGGGCGGTGTCGGTGATCGTGGCCATCAGCAGCTTGGCCGCGCCGGGCAGATGCCGCAGCAGATAGCCCATCGACCAGGTGTAGGCCGAGTCGCCGTTGGGCTGCATGGCGGCGGCCAACTCCTCGGGGGTGAGCTGCCCACCCATGTGGGAAAACAGCAACACAAACGCCGCGCCCCCCACCGCCGCCGCGCCGCAAAGGGCCAGCAGCAGCTTTTTCTGCGCGGGGGTGGGGCCGCTCTCCGGCCCGCGCAGCGCGTACCAGAGCCCCGCCGCGGCCACCGCGGCCACCGCCAGCGCGGGCAGCAGCCCGAGGTCAAGATCCCGGAAGGTATAGCCCAGATACTCCAGATGCACCGCGCACCAGCTTGCCAGCGCCGCGCCGCAGCAGCCCAGCCGCAGCAGCCGGGCCCTCCGCACCCCGGACAGCCGCGCTCCCGGCCGGGCAAACCGCTCTGCCGGGATGGCAAAGCAGAGCGCCGCCAGCCCGAGATAGATGGCCTTGCAGGGGGCCAGCAGGGCCGAGAGGATCGCCAGCCCCGCCGCCTGCCGCCCGCTCACCGAGCAATTCTGATCCGCGCACTCGAGCGCGAGGGCAAACAGCGCAAAGCTCAGCCCCAGCACCAGCGCGTCCGGCGAAAAGCTCGCCGCCAGCTGCAAACACATGGGCAGCAGCCCCACGCAGAAGAGCATATTCTTCGCAACGGGCATCCGCCGCACCGCAGCGCCCGCCAGCCCGATGTACAGGGCGAGGTTCGCCAGCCGCCCGGCCAGCAGCATGCCGTAAAAGCCCAGCCCCAGCAGCCGGGCCGCCAGCACCCCGAGCGCGGGGGCCAGGTACAAAAGCCCAAACGGCTCATAGGGCGCGCTCACCTTGACCGGCTCGCTCACCTGCCCCGCGCAGCCCACCTCGCCGAGCCCCTGCGCCAGCCGCTTGTAGGCGAACATCCCCGCCTCGCCGGTCTCGTCGGTCATATAGGGCGCGTCGCAGGGGCGCATCAGCAGGCGGCCCTCCTCGTCAAAGTCCGGCTGGCCCAGCATCCGGCTGGCCATCGCGTAGCTGGCCGCCGCATGACTGTACTCGTCCGGCGCGGCCAGCGGCGGGGTCACCAGCGCAAAGCAGAGCCCCAGCACCCCCGCCGCGGCGCAGAAGAGCCGCCAGGCACTCACCTGTTTCACCGCCGCCAGCCACCAGCCGCCCAGCACCGCCAGCGCCAGCAGGGCCGCGGGCGCCCAAAAGAGCCGGTCGGCCCAGTTTCCGGTGTGGTCCACCACATACTGCAGCGCCGCGGTCTGCCCCGCCCCGCCCGCCTGCGGGGCGGCCGGGTCGGTCAATCCAAAGCCGGGCATCGCCGTCTCGCTGCACCAGAGGCCCACCCGATCCTCCGCGGTGTCGGGCGCGGTGGTGACGCGCAGGGTGTAGGGGGTGTTTTCCGCCTGTGGAAAGACCGGTGTGTCGAAGATCAGGGCCATAAAGGTGTTGTCCAGCAGCTCGGTCATCGCGCAGGAGGCATGGGCCAAGGGGATACCTGCCTCGTCCAGCAGATCCACAAAAAGAGTGCCGTGCGCCACCCGGTCATAGGTGGTAAACAGCAGCCGCACCCCGTAAAGCGGGGTATCCGGCCCGGCCAGGATGGCCTGCTCGAGCCCGCACGCCGGGTCGGCGGGGGCAAGGGTGACGCTGTACTCGTCGTTGACGATCTGGTACCGGTCGCGCCCGTCCGCGGCGCGGGTGGTCACCAGCCAGCCCCAGCCCAGCGCCAGCAGGCAGGCCAGGGCCAGGGCCGCCAGCTGCAGCCACACCCGGTGCCGCCGCAGCCAGCCGCCCGCCCCCGCGCCGGTGCGCGCGGCGGAATGCGCAGAGTCTCCCATCACCCCGCCCCCTTTTCTCAAACAAATCAGACAGTGGTTCTATTGTATCCCATCCCGCGCAAAAAAACAAGAAAAGACGGCCCCGCCCGGCATTCAAAGTTCCAGGCGAGGCCATCTTTTTATTATTCTGTGCAGGCGGCTGGGCCTTTCAGCGCCGGTTCAAATAATCAGCTTCAAATCAGCCCCAGAGCGGCGCGGGATACTCCCCCGCCGCGGTCTTGGCGGCGATGGCTGCCTGCACGGTGGGTTTGTCCTCGTGGTAGGTGATGCCGTACCAACGGTCGGGGCTGGTCAGCACCCGCACCCGGGCGGTCTGCTCGGCCAGCATCGCGCTGACCACGCTGGGCAGGTAGTACTCGCCCTTGAGCGGGTTTTCGGCCAGCGCCTTGTCCAAAAAGGCGGAGAAGTGGCTCTGAATCGCGCCGACAAAATCCGGCCCAAAGCCCCAGAGGTTCATCGAGACGAGGGTGTCGCCAGAGAGCGGCTGCCAGCTGGCCCCGTCGTCCAGCGTAAAGCGGGCCGCGCCGGGGGCGGCGGGGTCGTGCTCGATGCGGACGCGCTCGGTCACCTGCTCAAGGTACCCCTCGCCGGACACCTCACAGACCCCGCGGGAGACATACCCGTTCTCCGAGAGGGTGTTGCGCAGCAAAAAGCCGACCATCGCGTACTCGCCCGCCGCGCCGTTTTGTTTAGCCAGATAGTCGTAGATGGCGGCAAAGCCCGCGGGGCCGTAGTAGTCGTCGGCGTTGATCACCGCAAAGGGCGCGTCGATGACCTCCCGCGCCGAGAGCACCGCGTGGGCGGTGCCCCAGGGCTTTGTGCGCCCGGCCGGGGCGGTGTAGCCGCCGGGCAGGTCGTCAAGCTGCTGGTAGGCGTAGCGGATCTCCATGCCGCTGGCGGCAAGCCGCGCCCCCACCGTCTGCTTAAAGTCCTCCTCGATCTCGTGCTTGATGATAAAGACCACCGTCTCAAACCCGGCCCGCCGGGCATCAAAGAGGGAGTAGTCGAGGATGGCCTCGCCGTGGCTGCCCACCGGGTCGATCTGCTTGAGCCCGCCGTACCGGCTGCCCATGCCCGCCGCCATCACCACTAAGATCGGTTTTTTCATTGCTGCATCGCGTCCTTTCTGTTACCGCCCCGCCGGGGCCGTGCGAGCGCCGCCCGCCGCTGGGGCGGGGCAAGCGCGCATCCTTTCTCTACCCTCGATTATACACGCCCCGCCCCGCCCCCGCAAGCCGTCCGACCCGACAAAATGTCCGTGCAGTTGTCCCAAACGTCCACGGGCCTTTTGCGGGGGCAGCGGCGGGCGGCAGGGCACACCGCGCAGCCCGCTTACTCCGCCAGCACCGGCTGCAGCTGGCGGCCCCGCATCGCACACTCCAGCGCATCCGGCAGCAGGCTGAAATCGCTCTGCAGGCTGGCCGGTTTCTTGCGATAGTCGTCCTGCGCCAGCGGCACAAAATAGTAGTGCTTGCGGCTGGCCAGGGCCGCGAGGTGCTGGGCGCTGGCCCCCAGCCCGTCGTTGGTGGAGGGGGCCAGCAGGATCGGCCGGCCGTTCCGCAGCATGCTCTTGACCCCAAGGGTCACCGGCGTGTCGCTGAGGCCCAGCGCCAGCTTGGCCAGGGTGGTGCCGGTGCAGGGGGCCACCACCATCGCGTCGGCCATCCGCTGGGGGCCCAGCGGCTCGGCCCCCTGCAGGGTCACGATCGGCTCGTGGCCGGTGGCTTCAGTAAGCCGCAGCCGCCAGTCGGCCGCGGTGCCAAACCGGGTGTCCAGATTCGCGGCGTTGAAGCTCATCACCGGCAGCACCTGCCAGCCCAGCGCGACCAGCCGCCGGATCTGCGGCAGCACCTTTTCAAAGGTGCAAAAGCTGCCGCACAGCGCAAACGCCGCCGTGCGGCCCTCATTCGTTGTCATACAACTCTCCCCTCTCCTGCAGCATCGCGAGCACCGTCTGCCCCACAAACGCCCCCGCCGTGGCCGGGGCGCAGCGGGCGGGCAGGCTCAGCGCGTGGATCGCCCGCACCCCCAGCGCCCGGGCGGCCTCAAAGTCGGTCCCGCCGGGGCGGGAGGCGAGGTCGATCACCAGCGGGGCCTCCGCCGTGCCGTCGGGCGGCTGCGGCGCGGCGGAGGCAGTCCCGTCCGCGTCCGGCCGCCTCGCTCCGGCCCGCCCGCTCAGCGCCGTTTGGCCCAGCGCCCCGAGCACCCGCGCGGTGATGACAGGCGCGGGCACCGTGTTGACCAGTGCGTCAAACCCCGGCGCGGCCCCGGCCAGCTCCTCCAGCCGGATGGCCTTTGCCCCCTCGGTCTCGGCCGCCGCCCGCTGGCCGCCGTCCCGCGCCGCCACCGTGACAGCGGCCCCCAGTGCGGTCAGCCGCTGGGCCAGTGCCCGGCCGATGCGCCCATAGCCCACCACCAGCACCCCGCTGCCCCACAGGGTGCGCCGCCGGTGCTGCAAAAGCAGCCCGATGCAGCCCTCGGCGGTGGGGATGGCGTTCAACTGGGCCAGCTCCTCCCGGCCGTAGTAGTCCAACAGGCCCACCTTTGCGGCCTCGGCGGCGGCCTCGGCCTCGGGCGAGACCATCCCGCCCAGCGCCAGCGCCCCCGGCTTTGCCGCCCGCAGCAGCCGGGCCAGCCCGGCCTTGCCCGCGTCCAGCGGCATGGGCAGCAGGATAAAATCGGCCCGGTAGACCTCGTCCGCCCCCAGTACGGCGTAGCCTTTGCCGCGCAGGTAGTCCGCCGCGGCCTGCTGCCGTGCGTCCTCCCCCACCACCGCAAAGATCTTGTTCATTGCCCCTCGCCCCTTTCCGGGCGGCCCGACGAGGGAGCCGCCCCGTTCCCGCTTTGCTGTTCGTTCGGCATCCCATCTCGCCCGGCCGCCCCGGCCAAAGAGGATGTCGCCCCATGATATGCGCCGCCGGGCACAAGGGTGCAGGGCGGTAGGCGCACCCCGCAGGGCGGGCGGTGGACATACCCCGCACCGCACCCCACAGGGCAGCAGTAGGTGTATCCCGCGCCGCGAACCGCCGCGCCAAACACCAAGCAGCCCCAGGGCGCGCGGCATCCTCGTGCGCCCTGGGGCTGCTTGGTTTTGTTTGGATCTTTTGCGGGCGCGGTCAGGCCCACGGACACGCGCAGTCCCGCCCCGCCCTACAAAAACCGCTGCATCTGCTTTGCCAGCCCGGCCAGCACCGGGTAGCTGTTGAGGGCGGGGTCCTCCTCCACCGCCCGCCGCAGCCGGGCGAGGGTGGGCTCAACGCGGCGCTGCCGCACCCCCTCGGCCAGCAGCTCCGCGGCGGTGATGGCCAGCCGGACCTCCCCGGCCCCGCCTGCCTCCCCCGTCCCCTGCGGCGCACTGAAAACAGCATTTTGCATGGAAAGTCACCTCTCTTTTTGCTATTATAGCAAAAATTCTGCCGAAAGTGTTTCTTTTGCGCACCAAAAATTATATAATAGAGCCAAAGCGGATCAAAGGGCAACACCGGACAGGGGTCCCAATCAAATAACGAGGTGATGTTCAGGATGCGGATCACAAGCGGCTTTAATAAAAATTTGCTGGAAAACGTGCACCGGCTGCACTTTATCGGCATCGGCGGCAGCGGCATGTTCCCGCTGGTGCAGATCCTCGCCTCCAAGGAGTACGAGATCACCGGCAGCGATGTCAACGAGGGACACATCATCGAGGCCGAGCGGGCGATGGGCATCCCGGTGCAGATGGGGCACGACCCCAAAAACATCGAAGGGGCGGACATGATCGTCTACTCGGCGGCCATCCATGAGGAGAACCCCGAGCTGCACGCCGCCCACACCCACGGCATCCCCTGTGTCGAGCGCAGCGTCATGCTGGGGTATGTCTGCCGCCTCTACCCGCGCAGCATCTGCGTGGCGGGCACCCACGGCAAAACCACCACCACCAGCATGATCACCACCATGCTCGAGCTGGCCGGGCAGGATCCCGCCGCGGTGATCGGCGGCAAGCTGCCGCTGATCGGCGGGTACGGCAAGGCGGGCACCGGCTCGAACATCGTCATCGAGGCCTGCGAGTACGCCGAGACCTTTCTGCGTCTGGCCCCGACCATCGGCATCATCCTCAACATCGACAATGACCACCTGGACTACTACGGCACCCTCGGCCAGCTGAAGTTCGCCTTCAAGCGGTTCGCCCTGCTCTGCAGCCACACCCTGATCGCCAACGCGGACGACGACAACACCATGCAGGTGGTCAACAGCATCGACCGGCACGTCCGCACCTTCGCCATCCAGCGCCAGGCCGACTATCAGGCGGTGCATCTGAACGAGTATAAGCCCGGCTACTTTGAGTTTGACGTGCTCGAGATGGGCGATGCCTTCACCCACATCCGGCTGGGCGCGCCGGGGCGGCACAATGTCTACAACGCGCTGGCCATGGTCTGCTGCGTGCGGCTGCTGGGCCTGACCCAGGACGACGCGGTACGGGCCGCCGAGCATTTCCGCGGCGCGGGCCGCCGGTTTGAGCTCAAGGGCGAGATCAACGGCGCGGCGGTGGCGGACGATTACGCCCACCACCCCACCGAGCTGCGCGCCACCCTCGAGACCGCCCGCGAGATGGACTACAAGCGGATCTGGGCGGTGCACCAGCCCTTTACCTACAGCCGAACCCGGATGCTGCTGGACGATTTCGCCGAGGTGCTGCAATTGGCGGACAAGGTCGTGCTGACCCCCATCATGGGCGGCCGCGAGCCGGACGACGGCAGCGTCAAAAGCGAGGACCTGGCCGCCAAGATCCCCGGCTGTGTGGTGGTCGAAAGCCTCGCCGCCGCCGCCGAGTATATCCGCCAGCACGCCGAGCCGGGCGACCTCGTGATCACCCTCGGCTGCGGCGATGTCTACAAAGCGTCGGACATGATGGTAGGCCTCTGCGGGTAAACCGCGCTGCCGTGCAAAAACAAAAAAGGCCCCGGCGGCCGCCGGGGCACCGCGGGCCGGGGGGAACGAACGTT
>DKVN01000143.1:29598-29761 GCA_002491225.1 Faecalibacterium sp. UBA7177 | reverse complement strand
TGATAGTCGATCTTCTGGGCCAGCTCCTCCGCGCCGGGCGCGGCGATCAGCCGCAGATCCGCCAGGCTGCTTTCCGGTCTGAAAAAATCCTTTGGCACTGCCATGGTTGCATTCCTCTCCTTTGAGACGTTCTGTCGTCTTTGATCGGTCGATCCGTCCTTGT
>DKVN01000143.1:26985-29333 GCA_002491225.1 Faecalibacterium sp. UBA7177 | reverse complement strand
CCCCAACATTGCGATTTTTTCCCATTTGACCATTCCTCCCCACTTTCCGGGGGGCGGAATGGTGGTTTTGTCAAAAGCAGCAGCCCCCACCCAAAGAACCATTCCTCTGGGCGGGGGCTGTGTTGCTTTGTTACACCAGCTCGATGATCGCCATCTCGGCAGCGTCGCCGCGGCGCGCGCCGGTCTTGATGATGCGGGTATAGCCGCCGTTGCGGTCGGCATACTTGGGGCCATACTCGTCGATGACCTTTTTGGCCACCGTCTCCTTGGTGATGTAGCTGAAGATCTGGCGCTTTGCGTGCAGATCCTCGCGCTTGCCAAGGGTCACCATCTTCTCGGCCATGGAACGCACTTCCTTGGCGCGGGTGACGGTCGTCTCGATCTTGCCGTTTTCAAACAGGTAGGTCACCATGGCCCGCAGCATCGCGCTGCGATGGTCGCTGGACCTGCCGAGTTTTCTGGTACCGGGCATCCCGTTTCACTCCTTTGCATCTAATCAGGCCAGCCCGCCTTGCTTTGCTCTGAGGCGGGGGCCGTGGGCTTGGACGTTACTCGTCCTCTTTTGTCAGAGTAAAGCCCAGAGAGTCCAGCTTCGCCATCACTTCTTCCAGGCTCTTGCGGCCGAGGTTGCGCACCTTCATCATCTCGTCCTCGGTCTTGTTGGTCAGATCCTGCACCGTGTTGATGCCCGCCCGCTTGAGGCAGTTGAAGGAGCGCACCGAGAGATCCAGCTCTTCGATGGTCATCTCCAGGGCCTTTTCGTTGCCCCGGTCGTCCTTCTCGATCATGATCTCGGCGCCCATCGTCTCCTCGGACAGGTTGACGAAGAGGTTCAGGTGTTCGGTCAGCACCCGGGCCGCGAGGCTCACCGCCTCGAGCGCGGAGATGGTGCCGTCGGTCCAAACCTCGATGGTCAGCTTGTCATAGTCGGTGATCTGGCCCACGCGGGTGTTCTCGACGGTGTAGTTCACCTTGAGAACAGGGGTATAAATGCTGTCGATGGGAAGCGTGTTGATGTTGCTCTTCTCCGGGATCGTCTGCTTGTTGCGCTCGGCGGGCACATAGCCGCGGCCCTTGTCGAAGGTCAGCTCCATCACCAGCTTCGCGCCCTCGGACAGGGTGGCAATGTGCCAATCAGGATTCAGGATCTCGATCTCGTCGCTGGGCTTGATGCTGCCCGCAGTGACCTCGCCCTCGCCCGAAGCCTCGATGCGCACCGTCTTGGGCCCGTCGGAATAGAGCTTTGCGGCGACACCCTTGAGGTTGAGCACGATCTCGGTGACGTCCTCCTTGACCCCCTCGATCGTGGCAAACTCATGCACGACGCCGTCGATCTTGACACTGGTGACCGCAACGCCGGGCAGCGAGGAGAGCAGCACACGCCGCAGGCTGTTGCCCAAGGTCGTGCCAAAGCCGCGCTCCAGCGGCTCGACGACAAACTTGCCATAGCGCCCGTCCGGCGAGAGGTTCGCGGTGTCGATCTTGGGTCGCTCGATTTCCATCATAGTTAAAACCCTCCTGGATCAGCCGGCCGCCCTGCGGCCGGCCAGATTGTTCGCGTCCCTGTTGCACTGTCCAAAGCTGCGCCCAGGCGGGCGCAGAAGGGACAGTGCCTGCGCCGGAGCGGTTATTTGGAGTACAACTCGACGATGAGATGCTCCTGAACCTCGAAATCCAGATCGCTGCGCTCGGGCAGACGCTCGACGGTGCCCTTGAGGGGGTTCTGGGCGTCGCGGACCAGCCAGCCGGGCAGGGTGACCAGCGGGGCGTCGGCGGCGGTCAGCTTGGAGAATTTCTCGCTGGCACGGCTGCGCTCGCGCACCTCGATCACGTCGCCCGCCTTGACCTGGTAGGAGGGGATGTTGACCTTTTTGCCGTTGACCGTGAAGTGGGCATGGTTGACCAGCTGGCGGGCGTCGCGGCGGGTCTGGGCGTAGCCCAGCCGGAAGACGACGTTGTCCAGCCGGCGCTCGAGCAGCTCGATCAGGTTCGAGCCGGTGATGCCGGGCTTGCGGGCGGCCTCCTCGTAATACCCGCGGAACTGACGCTCCAGCACGCCGTAGATGAACTTCATCTTCTGCTTTTCTTTGAGCTGCAGGGCGTACTCGGACTGCTTCTTGCGGAAGTTGCCGTTGTTCGCGTTGCGGGTGGTGGTTTTTTTGGCGTAGCCCATGACGGCAGGAGAAATGCCAAGGGCTTTGCAGCGCTTTGCAATGGGCTGAGAATTTTTAGCCATAACTCAGATTCCTCCTTTCATCAGACGCGGCGGCGCTTGGGCGGGCGGCAGCCGTTGTGGGGCACAGGGGTCACGTCCTTGATCATGTTGACCTCAAGGCCGGTGGCCTGCA
>DKVN01000143.1:22439-26683 GCA_002491225.1 Faecalibacterium sp. UBA7177 | reverse complement strand
GCGGCGCGGGCGGCGACCTCGGCGGCGGACTGGGCGGCAAACGGAGTGCTCTTGCGCGAGCCGCGGAAATTCAGCCCGCCCGAGCTTGCCCAGGAAATGGTGTTGCCCTGTGTATCGGTAATGGTGACGATGGTATTGTTAAAGGTGCTCTGGATATGCGCGGCGCCGCGCTCGACATTTTTGCGTTCACGGCGCTTGGGACGCACGGCGCCCTTTTTAGCAGCAGCTTTCGTGGCCATTTGTCTTCCTCCTTCTGCTTATTTCTTCTTGTTGGCGACCGTGCGCTTCGGGCCCTTGCGGGTGCGGGCGTTGGTCTTGGTGCGCTGGCCGCGGACCGGCAGGCCCTTGCGGTGGCGCACGCCCCGGTAGCACTGGATCTCGACCAGGCGCTTGATGTCCAGCGCCACGTTGCGGCGCAGGTCGCCCTCGACGACCAGGCCGTTCTTGTCGATGTAATCGCGGATGAGGCCTTCCTCGTCATGGGTCAGGTCCTTGACGCGGGTATCGGGGTTGATGCCGGTCCCGGCAAGGATCTTTTTCGCGGTGCTGGGGCCAATGCCATAGATATAGGTCAGGCCTACTTCCACGCGCTTTTCGCGGGGCAGGTCAACGCCGGCAATACGTGCCATACTCTAAAAAACCTCCTAAGAGTCAACATCCCATGTCCTGTGTCGGGGCCTGCGCCGGGAATCTACGCACTTGGCCCCCTGGCGTTTTGGGCTTATGGCGCCGCGTTTTGCCGCGGTGCCGCCGGCCGGGTAAACCCGCCCTTAGCCCTGGCGCTGCTTATGCTTGGGGTTTTCGCAGATGACCATCACGCGGCCCTTGCGCTTGATGACCTTGCACTTTTCGCAGATGGGTTTCACGGAAGGCTTTACCTTCATGCTGATGAACCTCCTTTTGAGGGGGGCGGCGCTGCGGGCTTTCCCCGCGCCGCGGCCCCGGGTCGCTTTGGGCTTTTGTCCCCCGTGCGCTTATTTCGAGCGCCAGGTGATGCGGCCCTTGGTGAGATCGTAGGGTGACATTTCCAGGGTGACCTTATCTCCGGGGAGGATGCGGATGAAATTGGTCCGCAGCTTGCCGGAGATGTGTGCCAGCAGCTTGTGGCCGTTGGCCAGCTCGACCCGGAAGGTCGCATTGGGCAGCGCCTCGACGACGATGCCTTCCACTTCGATGACGTCTTCTTTAGACAAGCTATTTCCTCCTTGTCGGTGTAGGCGGGCTCGCCTCGTCAAAGGCGGCGATCGCCCTGCGGAGCCTTGCGTCGTCCGCCAGGGTCTCCCCCGGCAGGACGGTGGCGATGGGGGCCACATGTTTCCTCTTTTTGCGCTTGGGGCTGTTTACCCTGCGCAAACTGCCGTCCGCCAGAAAAAGCATCTGGCCTTCCACTGCCAGCACGGCGAAGGTGCGGGCGGTGTCCCGCCCGGCGCGGGAGCGCACGAGCTGGCCTCTTACCAAGTCCATCTCATTCCTCCCAGCCGTGGGTCAGGACCTCCGGCCCGGCGGCGGTGATGGCGACCGTGTGCTCAAAATGGGCCGAGAGGCCGCCGTCCGCCGTTTTCACGGTCCAGCCGTCCGAAAGGGTCTTTACGCTGTAGTGCTTCTGGTTGACCATCGGCTCGATGGCGATGGTCATGCCGCCCACCAGCCGGGGCCCGTGCCCCGCCTTGCCGAAATTCGGCACCTCGGGGTCCTCGTGGAGCTCTCTGCCGACCCCGTGGCCGACATAGGTGCGAACCACCGAGAAGCCGTGTTCCTCGACATAGCTCTGCACCGCGTGGCTGATGTCCCCCACCCGGTTGCCCGCGAGGGCGGCCTCGATGCCGCGGTGGAGCGACTCTTTGGTCACGTCCATCAGCCGCTGGGCCTCGCTGTCCACCTTGCCGCAGGCGAAGGTGCAGGCGTTGTCCCCGTTGAAGCCGTCGATGGACGCGCCGGTGTCGATGCTGACGATGTCCCCCGGGCGGATGACGATCTTGCGGGAGGGCAGGCCGTGGATGACCGTGTCGTTGACGCTGATGCAGGCCGAGCCGGGGAAGCCGTACAGCCCCTTGAAGTTTGGTTTTGCCCCCTGCTTTTTGATAAAGCGGAAGACGATCTCGTCCAGCTCGGCGGTCGTGATGCCCGCCTCGATGGACTGGCCCACCAACTTGAGGGCGGCGGCGCTGATGGCACAGGCTTTGCGCATCGCCTCCAGCTCGTGGGCGTTTTTCAGCTGGATCACCGTCTCACGCCTCCAATGCTTTGAGCAGCAGGGCGGTGGTCTCGCTGATCTCGCTCTGCCCCTCGACCACGACCAGCTTGCCCCGCTGGCGGTAGAACTCGATCAGCGGCTCGGTGAGGTCGTGGTAGACCTTGAGGCGCTCGCGCACGGTGGCGGGCTCGTCGTCCTTGCGGACGATCAGCGCCCCGCCGCAGCGGTCGCAGAGCCCCTCACGGTGGCTGGGCTTGGAGGTGGTGTGGTAGGAGGCCCCGCAGGCCGAGCAGACCCGGCGGCCCGAGAGCCGCTGCAGGATGGTCTCGTCCGCGACCTCGATGTCCACCACCTTGTCGATCTCGACCCCCATCTGCTCGAGCGCCTCGGCCTGGGGCACCGTGCGGGGCACGCCGTCCAGGATAAAGCCGTTTGCGCAGTCGGGCTGGGCCAGACGCTCATTGATGATGCCGATGATGACATCGTCCGGCACCAGCGCGCCCGAGTCGATGTAGCTCTTGGCCTTGACGCCCATCTCGGTGCCCTCCTTGACAGCGGCCCGGATGATGTTGCCGGTGCTGATGGCGGGGATCTTCAGCTCATCGCAGATGATCTCGGCCTGGGTGCCTTTGCCGGCGCCCGGGGCTCCCAACAGGATCAGTTTCATGCGGTTCGTCCCCTTTCTGCATACGAGGGGGCCGGGCGGGGGGCCGCGGCGGCTGCCGTCAGGGCAAACGCCGCGCCCGCGCCGAAGCTCCGGTTCAGGTTACTCCAAAAAGCCCTTGTGGTGGCGCATGAGCATATAGCTCTCCATGCTGCGGCTGGTGTCCAGCGCCACGCCGACCACGATCAAAAGGCTGGTGCCGCCCAGCTGGATGTTGACCCCGGTGATCCGGGCCAGCAGGATCGGCAGACCGGCCACCAGCATCAAAAAGAGCGCCCCGATGAGGGTGATCTTGCTGAGGGTCTTGGCGATGAAGTCGCTGGTGGGCTTGCCGGGCCGGATGCCGGGGATCGCGCCGTTATTTTTGCGCAGGTTGTTGGCGATCTCGACCGGGTTGTACTGGATGGCCACATAGAAGTAGTTGAAGGCCAGGATCAGCAGCATATACAGGATCATATAGGTCAGGCTGGTGTAGTTGAAGACGTCGAAGAAGGACGCCCAGAACGGATGCTGCGTGCGGTCGAAGCTGATAAAGCTGCCGATGGTGCTGGGGATCGAGCAGAGGGCCGACGCAAAGATGACCGGCATGACCCCGCTCATGTTGACCTTGATGGGGATGTGGCTGGCCTGGCCGCCGTACATCTTGCGGCCGACCACCCGCTTGGCGTACTGCACCGGGATGCGCCGCTCGGCGTTGGAGAGGATGACCACAAAGACCACCGCCACCAAAGCCAGCACCGCGATCAGGGGCAGATAGAAGTAATACTGGGGCTTGCTCTGGGCCTGGGTCAAAAGGCCCTGCACCGAGGTGGTGATGCCGCTCCAGCGGGAGATGATGCCGGCGAAGATCAGCAGCGAGACACCGTTGCCGATGCCCTTGTCGTCGATCTGCTCGCCCATCCAGGTGACCAGCAGCGCGCCCGCGGTGAAGCAGAGCACGATGACGGCCATGCTGAACCATTTTTCCCAGCCGCTGGTGTAGTGCAGCGCGCCCATGTTGCGCAGGATGAACCAGTAGCCCACCGACAGCATCAGGGCGATGCCGCCGCCGACATACCGGGTGATGCGGGTGATCTTGCGGCGGCCCTCCTCACCCTCCTTGCTCATCTGCTCGAGCGCCGGGATGGCCACCGTGAGCAGCTGCATGATGATGGTGGCGTTGATATAGGGGGTGACGCCCAGCGCGAAGACCGCGCACTGCGAGAGCGCGCCGCCGCTCATCATGTTGAGGTAGGTGAGCATGGTGCCGGAGTTGAACATCGCGTCCATCGCGGCGGGCGCGATATACGGCACCGTGATGTTGCAGCCCAGCCGGAAGAGCACCAGGATCAGCAGGGTGTAGAGCAGCCGCTTGCGCAGCTCCTCGATCTTCCATGCGTTGCGGAA
>DKVN01000143.1:11990-22076 GCA_002491225.1 Faecalibacterium sp. UBA7177 | reverse complement strand
TAGGCGGCTACCTTGACGGTGAGGGCCTTGGTCAGCTCGCCGTTGCCCAGGACCTTGACGCCGTCCAGGGTCTTTTTGATCAGGCCGGCGGCCTTGAGGGCCTCGGCGTCCACGACGCTGCCGGCCTCGAAGCGAGCCTCAAGGTCACTGATCTTAACAGTAGCATACTCGGTGGCGAAAATGTTGTTGAAACCGCGCTTGGGCAGGCGGCGCTGCAGCGGCATCTGGCCGCCCTCGAACCCGGCCTTCTTGACGCCGGAACGAGCCTTCTGGCCCTTGTGGCCGTAGCCGGCGGTCTTGCCGTTGCCGCTGCCGTGGCCGCGGCCCTTGCGGAACGCAGGGGTACTTGCGCCCTCAGCGGGCTTTAATTCATGAAGCTTCAATGTGCTTGCACCTCCTTGCTGTTACGCTTTGGTGACCGCGACCATGTGGGCGATCTTGGCGATCTTGCCGCCTGTCTGCGGATTGTCGGGCTGGGTGGTCACATCGCCCACCTTTTTCAGGCCCAGGCTGGCGGCGGTGGCGATCTGCTTGTCGCTGCGGCCGGACAGGCTCTTGATGAGCTTGATGGTCACGGTGGTGGGCTTGGCCGCCTTTTTGGTGGTGCGCTTGGCGGCGGGCTTGCGGGCCGGCTTTTTGGCGGCGGGCTTGGCCGCAGCCTCAGCGGCGGGCTCGGCGGCAGCCTCGACGGCCGCGGCCTTCTTCTCAGTCTCTGCCATTGTTGCTGCCTCCTTATCCAAAGATTTCCTTCACGGTCTTGCCGCGCTTGCTGGCAACGCTCTCGGCGCTGGTCAGGCTGCACAGGCCGTTGAAGGTGGCGGTGACCACGTTGCAGGGGTTGTTCGAGCGCAGGCACTTGGTACGGATGTCCTTGATGCCCGCGGCCTCGAGGACCGCACGCACCGGGCCGCCGGCGATGACGCCGGTGCCTTCGGGGGCCGGATGCATCAGCACGCGCCCGGCGCCGAACGCGCCGATGACCTCGTGCGGGATGGTGGTGCCCTTCATCTCGATCTTGTGCATGTTCTTCTTGGCGGCCTCGATGCCCTTGCGGATCGCCTCGGGGACCTCGCCCGCCTTGCCCAGGCCGAAGCCGATGGTGCCCTTGCCGTCGCCCACGACGACCAGCGCGCTGAACTTCATCACGCGGCCGCCCTTGACGGTTTTGGAAACGCGGTTGATCGAGACGACCTTTTCGATCATGCCGTCGTCCACTTCACGATTTCTTCTCTCCATGTGGATCCTCCTTACAGCGTCAGGCCGCCCTCGCGGGCACCCTCAGCCAAAGCTTTCACGCGGCCATGATACACAAAGCCGCCCCGGTCGAACACCACGGTTTTGATGCCCTTCTCCAGGGCCTTTTCAGCGATCCGTTTGCCGACCTTGCCGGCCGCCTCGATGTTGCCGCCGAAGCCCTCGAAATCCTTGTCCATGCTGGAGGCGCTGACCAGCGTTACGCCGGCCACGTCGTCAATGATCTGGGCATAGATATGCTTGGAGGAGCGGAACACATCCAGCCGGGGACGCTCAGCGGTGCCGCTGATCTTGCCGCGCACGCGGCGGTGACGCCGAAGCCTTGCTTCGTTCTTGTCAGGCTTATTGACCATTGTTGTTCACTCCTTCCCTTATTTGCCCTTGCCGGCCTTGCCCTCTTTGCGGATGATATGCTCGCCCGCATAGCGGATGCCCTTGCCCTTGTACGGCTCGGGCGGGCGCTTCTCGCGGACTTCCGCCGCGAACTGGCCGACCTTCTGCTTGTCGATGCCCTTGATGATGATGGTGTTGGCATCCGGGGCCTCGATGGTGATATCCTCGTTGTCCGAGACGATGACCTGATGCGAGAAGCCCAGGTTCATCACAAGGTCCTTGCCCTGCTTGGCCACACGGTAGCCGACGCCCTGCACCTCGAGCTTTTTCTCAAAGCCGTGCACAACGCCCTCCACCATGTTGTTGATGTTGGTGCGGGTGAGCCCATGCAGGCTGCGGGCCTGCTTTTCGTCGTTGGGGCGGGTAACCAGAAGCTCGTTGCCCTCGAGCTTGACGCTCATCATGGGGTGATAGCTGGAATGCAGGCTGCCCTTGGGGCCCTTCACGGACACAGTGTGCTCAGCCTCGTCGACCTTGACCTCCACGCCCGCGGGAATGACGATGGGTTTTCTTCCAATTCTCGACATTGTCTTTTATAGCCCCTTTCTTACCACACAAAGGCGAGGACTTCACCGCCGACATGGGCCGCGCGGGCGGCCTTGTCGGTCATGACGCCTTTCGAGGTGGAGATGATCGCGGTGCCCAGGCCCTTCATGACCCGGGGCATATCCTCGCAGTTGGTGTAGATGCGCAGGCCGGGCTTGGAGACCCGGCGCAGCCCGGCGATGACCGGCGCGCCGCTGGGCTGGTACTTCAGGGTCACGCGAAGCATCCCCTGCTTGTTGTCCTCAATGACCTGTACGCCCTTGACGTAGCCCTCTTCCACCAGGATCTTGCAGATCGCCTTTTTCAGGTTGGAAGCCGGGATATCGACCGAAGGGTGTTTGGCACTGCTCGCGTTGCGGATGCGGGTGAGCAGGTCCGCAATGGGATCGGTGATTTGCATGCCACTAACCTCCTAATTTTTTGCCGCCCCGCTGGCCGCGCCCCTTAGCGGGCCGCAGGGGGTGTTGCGTACAAGCCGGTTTACCAGCTTGCCTTCTTCACGCCGGGGATCTCGCCCTTATACGCCAGCTCGCGGAAGCAGATGCGGCAGACGCCGTACTTGCGCAGGTAGGCGTGGGGGCGGCCGCAGATCTTGCAGCGGTTGTAGCCGCGGGTGGAAAATTTGGGCTCGCGCTGCTGCTTGAGCTTCATGGATGTTTTAGCCACGTTCGTCCTTCCTCCCTTAGTTCGCGAAGGGGGCGCCGAGCGCCTTGAGCAGCTCCTTGCCCTCCTCGTCGGTTTTGGCGGTGGTGACAAAGCAGATGTCCATGCCGCGCACCGCGTCGATCTTGTCGTAGTCGATCTCAGGGAAGATCAGCTGCTCCTTGATGCCCACCGCGTAGTTGCCGCGGCCGTCGAAGGAGTTGCCGTTGATGCCGCGGAAATCGCGCACGCGGGGCAGCGCCACGCTGAACAGCCGGTCCACGAACTCGTACATCCGCTCGCCGCGCAACGTGACCTTCGCGCCGATGGGCATGCCCTCGCGCAGCTTGAAGTTCGCCACGCTCTTCTTGGCCTTGCAGACGATGGCCTTCTGGCCGGTGATCTGGGCAAGGTCGGACAGGATGGCGTCCATGATCTTGGCGTTGTCCTTGACCTCGCCGCAGCCCACGTTGACGACCACCTTGTCGAGCTTGGGGATCTGCATCACGCTCTTGTAGCCAAACTGCTTCATCAGAGCGGGAGCAACTTCCTTGACATATTTTTCTTTCAGACGTGCCATTTGTTGTTCCTCCCTCCTCACAGCTCGGCGCCGCACTTGCGGCAGACGCGCACATTTTTGCCGTCCTTGACGGTATGGGCCACGCGGGTGGCCTTGCCGCACTTGGGGCAGACCGGCATGACCTTGCAGGCGTACATGGCGCCCTCGGCCTTTACGATGCCGCCCTGCTCGCCCTGACGGCGGGGCTTGACGTGCTTGGTGACCATGTTGCGGCCTTCGACAATGACCTTGCCCTCCTTGGGGCTGACGGCCAGCACCTTGCCGGTCTGGCCCTTGTCCTTGCCGCTGATGACCATCACGGTGTCGCCGGTTTTCACATGGAGATTGTTCACTCTTAAAACCCTCCTTACAGCGATTCCGGGGCAAGCGACAGGATCTTCAGGTAGCCGTGCTCGCGCAGCTCGCGGGCCACTGGTCCAAAGATACGGGTGCCTCTCGGGTTTTTATCGTCACGGATGATGACGGCGGCGTTCTCGTCGAACCGGATGTAGCTGCCGTCCTCCCGGCGCAGCCCGTGCTTGGAGCGCACGATCACGGCCTTGACGACATCGCCCTTTTTGACGGTGCCGCCCGGGGCGGCCTTCTTGACAGAGGCCACGACCACGTCGCCGATGTTTGCATATCTCTTGCGGGAGCCGCCCAGCACACGGATGCACATCAACTCTTTGGCGCCCGTGTTGTCAGCGACCTTGAGATAAGTTTGCATCTGAACCATCGCTCAGATCCTCCTTTCACAGAAACAGGCTTATTTGGCCTTTTCAATAATTTCGACCAGGCGCCAGCGCTTGTCCTTGGACAGGGGCCGGGTCTCCATGATCCTGACACGGTCGCCAATGCCGCACTCGTTCTTCTCGTCATGCGCCTTGAACTTGACGGTGCGCTTCATGATCTTTTTGTAAAGGGGATGCTGCACGCTGTCACGGACAGCGACGACGATGGTCTTGTCCATCTTGTCGGACACAACGGTGCCCACGCGGGTCTTCCTCAAATTGCGATCCATCGATTGATCCCCCCTTATGCTTTCTCTGCAAGGACAGTCAGCACACGGGCGATGTCCTTTTTCACGATCTCGATGCGGCCGGGATTGTCCAGCTGGTTGATGGCGTGCTGAAAGCGAAGGTTGAACAGCTCTTCCTTCAGCTCAGCCAGCTTCTTGTTCAGCTCAACGCCCGACAGTTCACGCAGCTCAGCAGCTTTCATTACGCTCAAACCTCCTCTGTGGCTTCCCGCTCGGCAAACTTGCACTTGACGGGCAGCTTGTGCATCGCCAGGCGCAGCGCCTCGCGGGCGGTGGCCTCGTCGACGTCGGCCAGCTCAAAGAGCACCCGGCCGGGCTTGACCACGGCCACCCAGTACTCGGGGCTGCCCTTGCCGGAACCCATGCGGGTCTCGGCCGGCTTTTCGGTGACAGGCTTGTCGGGGAAGATCTTGATCCAGACCTTGCCGCCGCGCTTGATATAACGGGTCATCGCGATACGGGCGGCCTCGATCTGGCGGCTGTCAATCCAGCCGGGCTCGGTTGCCACCAGGCCGTACTGGCCCTGGTTGACGGTATTGCCGCGCATGGCCTTACCGGTCATGCGGCCGCGGTGCACGCGGCGGTATTTAACGCGCTTAGGCAGTAACATTACCGGTTGCCTCCTTCCTTGCGATCGCCGCGGTCACGGCGGGGGCGGTCCTCACGCGGGGGACGGGTCTCCTCGGCGGGCTTGGAGCCCTTGAGCACCTCGCCCTTGTACACCCACACCTTGACGCCGATGCGGCCGTAGGTGGTGGCGGCCTCTGCGAAGCCGTAGTCGATGTCGGCGCGCAGGGTCTGCAGCGGGATGGTGCCCTCGTGGTAGCTCTCGGTGCGGGCGATGTCCGCGCCGGCCAGACGGCCGGAGACCTGGGTCTTGATGCCCTTGGCCCCGCGCTGCATGGCGCGGCCCATGCACTGCTTCATGGCGCGGCGGAAGGCGATGCGCCGCTCGAGCTGGCCGGCGATGTTCTCGGCCACCAGCTGGGCGTTGGTGTCCATGTTGCGCACCTCGACGATGTTGACATTGACGCTCTTGCCGATCAGCTTTTCGAGCTGCAGGCGCAGCTTTTCGATCTCAGCGCCGCCCTTGCCGATGACCATGCCGGGCTTGGCGCACCAGATGTTCACCTTGACCCGCGGCGCGCCGGACTGGCTGTCCACCGTGCGCTCGATCTCGATCTTGGGGATCCCGGCGCCGTACAGCTGTTTTTTCAGAACCTTGCGGATCTTGTGATCCTCAACGAGGGTGTCGCCGAACTCCTTTTTGGAGGCAAACCAGCGGCTGTCCCAATCCTTGATAACGCCCACGCGAAGGCCGTGGGGATTGACTTTCTGGCCCATTGTTTCCCTCCTCCTCTTACTCTTTCTCTTTGAGGACCACGGTGACGTGGCTGGTCCTCTTCAAAATGCGGAACGCGCGTCCCTGAGCCCGCGGCATGATGCGCTTGAGGGTGGGGCCGGGGGTGACAAAGCACTCGGCGACATACAGGGCGTTTTTGTCCATGTGGTGGTTGTTTTCCGCGTTCGCGGCGGCCGATTTCACCAGCTTCAGAAGGGGCTCGCAGGCGGCCTTTTTGGTGTATTGCAGGATCGCCAGCGCCTTGTCCACAGGCTGGTTGCGGATGAGATCCAGCACAACCGAGACCTTGCGGGGGCTGATGCGGGCGTAGCGAAGATGTGCCCTTGCTTCCATGTTCGTCTTTCTCCTCCTTACTTGTTGGTCTTCGCGCCCGCATGGCCGCGGAAGGTGCGGGTGGGCGCGAACTCGCCCAGCTTGTGGCCGACCATGTCCTCGGTGATGTAGACGGGCACGTGCTTGCGACCGTCATGCACCGCGAAGGTGTGGCCCACAAAGTCGGGGAAGATGGTGGAGGAGCGGCTCCAGGTCTTGAGCACCTGCTTTTTGCCGGATTCGTTCATGGCCTTGACGCGCTTGAGCAAAACAGGAAGGACGTAAGGCCCCTTTTTGACACTTCTACCCATGTTCGTTCTCCTCTCTTAACCGTTTGCGCGCTTGACAATGAACTTGTCAGAGCTCTTCTTGTGCTTGCGGGTCTTGTAACCCATGGCCGGCTTGCCCCACGGGGTGACCGGGCCGGGACGGCCGACCGGGCTCTTGCCCTCGCCGCCGCCGTGCGGGTGGTCGCAGGGGTTCATGACCGAGCCGCGCACCGCGGGCCGCCAGCCCATGTGGCGCTTGCGGCCAGCCTTGCCGAGGTTGACGTTCTCGTGGTCGAGGTTGCCCACCTGGCCGATGGTCGCGATGCAGTTCAGCGGGATGTTGCGCATCTCGCCGCTGGGCAGACGCACCAGCGCGTAGCCGTTCTCCTTGGCCATCAGCTGGGCCTGGTTGCCGGCCGAGCGGACCAGCTGGCCGCCCTTGCCGGGGTAGAGCTCGATGTTGTGGACGATGGTACCGACCGGGATGTTGGCGAAGGGCAGCGCGTTGCCGGGCTTGATGTCGGCATTGGGGCCCGCCATGATCTTGTGGCCGACCTTGAGGCCCTCGGGCGCGAGGATGTAGCTCTTGGTGCCGTCCTCATACTCGAGCAGCGCGATGTGGGCCGAGCGGTTGGGGTCGTACTCGATGGCCTTGACCGTGGCCGCGACGTCGAACTTCGAGCGCTTGAAGTCGATCACCCGGTACTTGGTGCGGTTGCCGCCGCCGTGATGGCGGACGGTGATGCGGCCGGTGTTGTTGCGGCCGGCGGCCTTCTTCATCGGCTCCAGCAGGCTGCGCTCGGGAGCCTTTTTGGTCAGACCGCTGTAGTCGGTGACGGTCATGCCGCGGCGGCCGGGGGTCGTCGGTTTATACTTTTTGATCGCCATGTTGGGATTCTCCTTCGTTTCTTATGAATTATTATCGGGGTCATATCCCCATATGCGGGCCCTCGGCGGGCCCAGAGCGCCCGGAGCGGCGTGTTGTCTCTCCTGCCGCCGTCTGGCCGGGCGCGTTCGCCTCTGCCGCTCTGTGCGGCGGGAGGCTTACACCATCGACTCGAAGAACTCGATGTTCTTGGAATCCGGCGTGAGGGTGACGATGGCCTTTTTGCTCCTGGCGGTGTAGCCGGCGTGCAGCCCCTGGCGGCGGTAGCGCCCGCGGACGCTGATGGTGTTGACCTTGGCCACCTTGACCCCGAAGATCTTCTCGACCGCGGAGGCGATCTCGACCTTGCCGGCGTCGGGGGCGACCTTGAAGGTGTACTTCTTCATGCCGATGCCCTGCATCGAGTTCTCGGTGATGACAGGGGCCAGGATGATGTCTTGTGCGGTTTTCATTCGCCCAGCACCTCCTCGAGTTTCTTGGCGGCGTCGACGCTGACGATGAACTTGTCGGCGTTGACGACATCGTAGGTGTTGACGCTGGTGGCCACGGTGGTCTTGACGCCGGGGATGTTGGCGGCGCTCTTGACGAACTTTTTGTCGGCCACGTCGCTGACGATCAGGTTCTTTTTGCCCGCGCCCACCGCGGTGAGCATCGAGACGACCGCTTTGGTCTTGTACTCGTCGGCGGCCAGCTTATCGAGGACGATCATGTCGCCCGCGGCGGCCTTGGCGCTCAGCGCGCTGAGCACGGCCAGGCGGCGCACCTTTTTGTTGATGCGGTAGCTGTAATCGCGGGGCTTGGGGCCGAGCGCCACGCCGCCGTGGGTCCACTGCGGGCTGCGGGTCGAGCCCTGGCGCGCATGGCCGGTGCCCTTCTGCCGCCACGGCTTGCGGCCGCCGCCGGAAACCTCGCTGCGGGTCTTGGTGCTCTGGGTGCCCTGGCGCTGGTTGGCCAGGAAGTTGACGACGGCGGCATGCACCGCCTGCTCGTTGGGGGTAATGCCAAAGACGGCGTCGGAAAGCTCTACGGTCGAAACCTTCTTGCCGCTGGCGTCCAAAACGTCAAACTGTGCCATTTTGCTTTCCTCCTTTACGCCTTCACGCTGTCGTGGATGCAGACCACCGAGCCCTTGGGGCCGGGCACTGCGCCCTTGATCGCGATCAGATTGTTTTCGGCGTCCACCTTGACGACCGTGAGGTTCTGGACGGTGACCCGCTCGGCGCCGAGGTGGCCGGGCAGCTTTTTGCCCTTGAAGACCCGGCTGGGGGTGGAGCAGGGGCCCATCGAACCGGCATGCCGGGAGACCGGGCCGGTGCCGTGGCTCTCGCGCAGGCGGTGGCCGTTCCAGCGCTTGATGGTGCCGGCGTAGCCCTTGCCCTTGCTGGTGCCCACCACGTCGATGTGGTCGCCCTCTGCAAAGACGTCGGCCTTGAGGATGTCGCCGACCTTCATGCCGCTGATGTCCTCAAAGCGGAACTCGCGCAGGGTCTTTTTGGGGGCGACGTCCGCCTTGTCAAAATGGCCCTTGGCGGGCTTGGAGACCCGCTTGGCAGCGATCTCGCCGTAGCCCAGCTGCACGGCCTGGTAGCCGTCGCTCTCGAGGGTCTTCTTCTGCACCACGGTGCAGGGGCCGGCCTCGATGACCGTGACAGGGATGACCTTGCCGTTGGCGTCGAAGATCTGGGTCATGCCCAGCTTTTTGCCGATGATACCTTTTTGCATTTCGCTGTTTCCTCCTTAAAGGTTATTGGTTGACGCCGCATCAGCGCCAACGTGACCTCTCCGTGCGGTGTTTGTCGTGTTCAGGCTACCCGCGCCGTGTGCGGCCTGTCGGCCGCATCGTGCTGCCCTGTTGGCCGATCCGGCCCCGGCAGTTGGCGGCTCGTCGGCCGCCCTTACCAGCCTTTTATAAAGGAAATGGCATTTTTTGAGTGGAACGCGCGGGGCAAAGGCGAAAGGGCCTTACAGCTTGATCTCGATGTCGACGCCGGCGGGGAGCTGCAGGCTCATCAGAGCCTCGACCGTCTTGTTGGACGGCTTCAGGATGTCGATGAGACGCTTGTGGGTGCGGTTCTCAAACTGCTCGCGGCTGTCCTTATACTTGTGCACCGCGCGCAGGATGGTGACCACTTCCTTGTCGGTGGGGAGGGGGATCGGGCCGGACACGCGCGCGCCGGTGCGCTTCGCGGTCTCGACGATCCTCTCCGCAGCGGCATCGATCAACTGGTGATCGTAGCTCTGCAACCGGATCCTGATCTTTTCCTTGACTGCCATTGCTTGTTCGCCTCCTGATAGATTTTGGTTGACTGTGCCGTAGGCGAGCCGATAAATTACCGTTACACAGCGCCGGGTGTTTCGCCCCTTTGCAAGAGAAAAACCGGTGAACCGCCATGCAGTTCGCCCGGAACCCTTCCAGCAAATTCGCAGCGCAGCGCCCTGTTTCGAGGCGGCGCGCCTTGGGCGGACATTGGTTCGGGGCATCTTGCAGCCCGGAACATATCCCTTTGCCATCAGTAATTCTTTCGCCCGGTTCAAAGATCGGACATACTCCGCGGAAAAACCCGTATCGCTACGGCAACCTCCCGCATCAACGCATATCGTGGCCCCGCACCCCTTTTTCCGCCGCCCAAAGGGCAGACAGAGCGCACGGGGTCATTCGCAGCCGAGGTTTATTGTAGCACACCCGGCGGCGTGTTGCAAGGGCTTTTTGTAAAAAAGTGAGAATTTTTTTGCCGTTTTTCTCGCTTTCGCCCAAAGGCCGAAAACGGCGGGCAGCGAACGACATGGGGACGGTGCTTTTGTCCGCAGCGCAGCGAAAGACAG
>DKVN01000143.1:0-11695 GCA_002491225.1 Faecalibacterium sp. UBA7177 | reverse complement strand
CCTGTGTCGGCAGCGGACGGCGTGCGCCGAGCCTGCCCGCTTCCGATCCTCGCGGGTGAGGTGTCGGCAGCGGCTGGCGAGTAATGGTCGACCGCCCGCCGCGCCCCCGGATCACCAGTCGATCACCAGTAATAGTAGGGATCGTGCAGCGGCATGATGCCGCTGGCCAGAAAAGCCACAATCACCACGGCGGCGATCACCCCAATAACCGCCGCCGCGGCCAGCAGGATCAGCCGGGCGCGGGCCCAGCTGCGCTTGGAGGGCCTGGCCCCGCTGCCGAAGCTCCAGATGCAGAGCAGGATCAGGTTGACCACCGGCACCACCAGCACCAGCTCGCTCAGCAGCCACTCGCCGAGGCCCACCGGATCCTGATCCTGCGGGTGGGCGGGGCCGCCCGCCGGGGTGTAGGCCGGGCCGGGCGCGTAGGCGGGGCCGGGCTGCGCCGCCGGGCCGTTTTGATCGACCGGGCCGGTCTGCGCCGCCGGGCCGCTTTGGTAGGCTGGGCCGCTCTGATAGGCCGGGCCGTTTTGGTAGGCTGGGCCGTTCGGATGCACCGCGCCGCTTGGGGCCGCCCGCCCGGACGCCCCGGCGCGGAAGCGGGAGCCGCTCACATTCTGCTGGTAGGCTGCGGTTTCCGCCGGGGCCCCGCCGCCCGCCTGGCCGGAGGGCACAAAGGTATCGCGCAGCGGCGGGTAGCTGGGCCCGCCCGGCTGCGCCGGGGGCTGCTGCGCGGTCGGAGCCGCTTCGGGCTGCGCCGGGCTCGCCTCTGCCGCGATTTCCTCTGCCGTATTTTCCTCTGCCGCGCTCATCTCGGGCACGGCTGCCTCGGGTGTGCCCTCTGCCGTCGCTTCGGCGCTCTTTATGTCCGCGTCCGGCACCGCGGCCTGCGCCGCCTCCGGCGCTGCGGTTTCCGGTGCCGCGTCCAGGGTCTGATCCGGCGCTGTGGCCTCCGATGCTGTCGGGCTCACCCGGCGGCCCGCCGCGGCCCGCACCGGTGCGCCGCAGACCATGCAGTGGGTCACCCCCTCCGGCAGCTCGCTGCCGCACTGGGTACAAAACATCCCTCAACGCTCCCTTCCTGACCGGCCCTTGCCGGTTCCTCTCAACGTCCCGCTTCCCCGAGCCGCCCGCCCAAAGGGCAGTGATTCGGGCCTTATCATTTGCGTTTTTACTTTTTCACCCGCAGCCGCTCGGCAATCCCCTGCTCGGGGGTGATGTAGGCGGTCTCGTACCGCTCGTAGAGCACCATGCCCGGCTTGAGGCTGCCGGTTTTGCGGATGTTTTTGACCTCGGTGTAATCCACCGCCACCTTGACCCCCTGCGCCTGGCTCGAGTGCAGCACCGCCAGCTGGGCGGCCTCGTTTTTGGTGGTATCGGGGATCTCCCTGCCCTCGCTCATCACCACCGTGTGGCTGCCGGGGGCATTTTTGGTGTGGAACCAGAGGTCCTTGCCGCGGGCGGTGTGCAGGGTGAGCTTTTCGTTCTGCAGGTTGTTGCGCCCCACCAGAATGAGAAAGCCGTCCGACGAGCGGTAGCGGTAAAAATCGGCCGGTTTCTGCTTTTTGTCCCGCAGCTTGTAGTATTTGAGGTAGCCCTGGCTTTTCAGCTCGGCCCGGATCTCGCCCAGGGCCTGCTCGCCCTGGGCGCTCTCGACCTCGTAGAGCACCGTTTCGAGGTAGGCGATCTCCTCCTCGCCCTCCTCAAGCAGTTTTGCCAGCATTTTGGCCGCCGTCTGCTTTTTCTTGTACTCCTTAAAGTACCTTTGGGCGTTGGCGCTGGGGCCGAGCCGCAGATCAAGCGGGATGGTCAGCTCGGCGCCGTCGTAGTAGTTGGTCACCGTGATGCTCTTCATCCCTTTTTGCACCGCGTGCAGGTTTGCCTGCAGCAGCTCGCCGCAGATCCGCAGCCGGTCGCTCGCCTCGCTCTCGGCCAGTTCCTCCCGGCGGGCGGCCTGCTTGCGCACCGCCCGCTCGTGCATATTTTTCACCGCCCTGAGCAGGTCCCGGCTCTTCTGCCGCAGCCGCTCGGCCCGGTCCTTGCCGGAATAGTAGCCCTCTAACAGCTCGCTGAAGCCCTCAAATTCGGTGAGGGTATACCCCGCGCCGTACTGGGTCAGGGGGGTAAAGCTGAACTCGACCGGCGCGCCGTCCGGCCCGTACACCGCCACCGGGCGGCCCCCGGCCTCATAGTCGGCCCGGATGGCCTCGATGGCCCCGGCCAGCGCCGCCCGCTGCGCGCCCGAGAGCTCGCTCGCCAGCAAACCGCTCTCGCCCAGCGCCCGCCAGGCCGCCTCCCGGCAGACCACCGGCCCCACGCCGGCGCAGCTTTTGAGCAGCGCCTCGGCCGGGGGCAGCGGCTTTTCGCACACCGCCGCGGCCAGCCCCGCCGCGCTCACCGCGAAAAAGTCCGGCTTGGCGGGCTTGGGGGGCAGGGTGTAGCGCAGCCCCGGCAGCAGCTGGCGGATCTCGGAGTCCTCAAAATCCACCCGCTTGAGCGCGTCGATGATCCTTCCGTCCTGGATCAGCACGAGGTTCGAGTACCGGCCCATCAGCTCGGCCGCGAGGGTGTTCTGCACCAGGTCCCCCATCTCGTTGACGCACTGGAACTTAAAAAAGAGGATGCGGTCCCCCGGCTCGGGCTCGACCGCGAGCAGCCGCCCGCCCGCCAGATGCTTGCGCAGCAGCATACAGAAGCCGGGGGGCGTGGGCGGGTTCTCGAAGCTCTCGCCGGTCAGGCAGGCGCGGGCCGAGCCGCTGCGGGCCGAGAGCAGCAGCCGAAAGGTCTCGGTGCGGCTGCGCAGGGTCAGCACCACCTCGTCCCGGGTGGGCTCGTAGATCTTGTCGATTTTGGTATCGGTCAGCACCCGGGCCAGCTGGGCCCCGGCCAGCGCCAGGGTCGCGGCGTCCAGCGCCATAGGGATCACCTCCAAAAAGGGTTGCTTTGCGCGGCAAAAGAGCCGCAGGCCGCTTCAAAATGACACAAGGGGCCGCCGGGCCCGCCCGGCAGCCCCCGCTGCGTTGCCGTTTTGTCCGCTCTTATAAATAGGTAAAGGGGTCGCGGCTGCGGCGGCTGCCCAGCACCCGCACCCCGCCAAAGCGGCGGGCGAGCTTGTCGGCCAGCACCGCCACCACCGGGAACTCGGTGGCGTAGTGCCCGGCCACGATCAGCGAGAGGCCCATCCGCCGCGCGTCGATGGCGGCATGGTGGCCGGCCTCGCCGGTCAGCAATGCGTCCGCCCCGGCGGCCGCCGCGGCCTCGAGCATGCTGCCGCCCGAGCCGCCCACCACCGCCAGGTTGGCGATCGGCCTGCCCGCGTCCACCAGCTTGACATGGGCCCCCAGCGTCTCCTGGCAGGCGGCCGCCAGCTGCGGCGCGCCGGTGGGCCGGGCCAGCCGCCCCACCCGGCCGATCTTGTCAAAGGGTTTGGCGTCCCCGATGCCGAACAGCTTGCAGAGGATGTCGTTGACCCCGCCCTCGGCCGCGTCGAGGTTGGTGTGGGCGCAGATGGCCGAGATGTTTTTTTTGATCATGCGGTAGGGCACGTCCCGCCGGGAGATCTGCCGCATCGGCGTAAAGATCACCGGATGATGCGAGACGATCAGCTGGCAGCCCTGATACTCGGCCTCGGCCACCACCTCCTCGGTGATGTCCAGCGCCACCAGAATGCTGGTGATCTCGACGCCGCAGTCCACCAGGGCCCCCACGTTGTCCCAATCCTCGGCCAGCGAGGCCGGGGCAAGCTGCTGCACATACTGCAGCACCTCTTCCACTCTTACCATGCGGTGCTTCTCCTCATTCTCTCCCAGGTTCCGGCGGCCCGCCGGAACCTCCCTCAAAAAAACCGGGGCCGCTTTTGCCTGTGCGGCCCTGCGGTGCGTTTTTTAACCGCTAACTGCCCGGTTCCACCGGCAGCGGCTCCTCCGCGGCGGCCTCGCCGCGCAGCACCGCCGTCAGCTGCCCGCGCAGCGCCTCATCCCGCAGCCCTTTGCAGATCTTGGCCAGTTTGGCCAGCTCCTGGGCGCGGTAGCCCGCCGCGCCGGGATAGCTTCCGGTGCGGCCCAAGACGCAGAAGGCCGCCCCCGGCCGGGTGGGCCGGCCGGTGTACTCGGCCGCCATCACCGCGTACCAGCGGCCCGCGGCCCGCACCGGGCGGTCCTCCCGGATCGCAAAGCCATTGCGGCAGAGCCAGGCCCGCAGCTGCCCATGCCGGGTGGCCGGAACCAAAATCAGCCGCAGGGCCGGGTCTCTCACCCAGCCGCAGCCCTCGCCCTGTAAGATCTCCTCGATCGTCCCGGCGCTCATCCCGGCCAGCACGATGTCCCGCACCTCGCCGGGCGCAATCGGCAAAAGGCCGCCCCCCAGCCGCAGCTGCACCCGCCCGGCGCATCCGGCCCCCGCGCAGGTGGCGGCAGCCGCCGCCAGCGGGCCCGGGCGCAGGTCGGTGCCGATCACACGCGGGCAGTCCCCCCGCAAAGCGAGCGCGGCGGTCAGCTTGCCGTGGTCACAGCCGATGTCCGCCACCGCCGACCCCGGCCGCACCAGCGCGGCGGCCGCCGCCAGCCGGGCGTCCAGATGCACCGCGCGCGCGGACGGCTCGGGCCGCGCTGTCTCTTCAGCCGGCAAAGTGGGCGTTCAGCTTCTCCACCAGCTCGTTCACGTCGGTGCCGTGCACGGCGCAGGCCTGCTCCAATGTCTCCCCGCGGGAGGCCGGGCAGCCCAGGCAGTGCATGCCGATCTCGAGAAAATAGGGCGCGGTGTTCTGGTCCATATCCAAAATGTCGCCGATGATGGTATCCTTGGTGATCATGTTGAAAACCTCTCTTTCGATATCACAACTCCGCCCAAAGCCGGGCGGGGCATGGGTGTATTCACCCCCAATCTTTATTACTATACCCCAAAGACGGGGGTTTGACAAGCCAAAATGGCCTCCTGCACAACAAAACCGCGCAAAATCCACCGGTTTTTATTGACATACTGTAACATTCCGGTTACAATATTATTCGGTATAGTATGGGACGGCCCCGCCCGCGGCCCGGCAGCGTTTTTTTCGCGCTGGGCGCATCGGGGCCGGAACGGATGAACTTTGCAGGCAGCTTGCCCGCTTTTTTGGCCTGTCGCAGGCGCTTTTTCCGCCATGCCCCGGTTTTGGGCATGGCATAGGCTCTCCCTGCGCGGCTTTCTATGGGTTTTCGCCCCCGGGTGGGGGCAAAAACCTCTCCAAACGGTTTTTTCCGCCCTTTTGGGGCGGAGTTTCCCGATGGTTTGTGATACGATCGGCGGCGTCCGGCCGGCAGTTCATCCTCCTGACCCTTATTTTGAATGCAAGAGGAGTGAAACCATTTGACACCATTCGCCTATGGCGTGGTGGTCGTGGTTGCCGTGCTTGTGGGCGCCGTCTGTTTTGTTGCGGGCAGCGCCTATCGCCGCAAAACTGCCGAGGCCAAGATCGGCAGCGCGGAGGATGAAGCCAAGCGATTGGTGAACGACGCCATCAAAACCGCCGAACAGAAACGCAAGGAAGCCGTCATCGAGGCCAAGGACGAGGCGTTCCGCCTCAAGGCCGAGGCCGACAAGGAGATCAAGGAGCGCCGCAGCGAGGTGAGCCGGCAGGAGCGCCGGCTCGACCAGAAGGAGGAGGCGCTGGACAAAAAGACCGCCGCCCTCGAAAAGAAGGAGGAGGACCTCAAATCCCGCGCCGACCTTGTGGAGGCCCGGCTCGACGAGCTGGAGCAGATGAAGGCCCGGGAGTCGGATAAGCTGGAGAGCATCGCTCAGCTGACCCAGGAGGAGGCCCGCCAGCTGCTGCTGAGCCGCCTTGACGAGGACCTGGCCCACGAGAAGGCGCTGCGCATCACCGCCTGCGAGACCAACCTCAAGGACCAGTGCGACGCGATGGCCCGCGAGCTGATCGGCCAGGCCATCAGCCGCTGCGCGGCCGACCATTCCAGCGAGGCCACGGTCAGCGTGGTGCCGCTGCCCAGCGACGAGATGAAGGGCCGGATCATCGGCCGCGAGGGCCGCAACATCCGCGCGCTTGAGACCGCCACCGGCGTCGATCTGATCATCGACGACACCCCCGAGGCGATCACCCTCTCCAGCTTTGACCAGACCCGCCGCGAGGTGGCCCGGATGGCGCTGGAGAAGCTGATCGGGGACGGCCGCATCCACCCCGCCCGCATCGAGGAGACGGTGGACCGCTGCCGCCGCGAGCTGGAGCTGAGCATGAAGCGCGAGGGCGAGCGCGCGGTGCTGGAGGTGGGCATCCACGGCCTGCACCCCGACCTCATCAAGCTGCTGGGGCGGCTGAAGTACCGCACCAGCTTTGGGCAGAACGTGCTGCAGCACTCGCTGGAGGTGGCGTATCTGGCCGGGCTGATGGCGAGCGAGCTGGGGGTCAACCCCACCCAGGCCCGCCGCGCCGGCCTGTTGCACGACATCGGCAAGGCGCTGGACCACGAGATCGAGGGCAGCCATGTCCAGATCGGGGTGGACATCGCCAAAAAGTACCGCGAGAACCCCGCCATCGTCCACGCCATCGAGGCGCACCACGGCGACGTGGAGCCCAAGACCCCGCTGGCCTTTTTGGTGCAGGCGGCCGACGCGATCAGCGCGGCGCGGCCGGGCGCGCGGCGTGAGAACCTCGAGAGCTATATCAAGCGGCTGGAGAACCTTGAGGAGCTGAGCTGCAGCTTTGAGGGGGTCGAGACCGCCTTTGCGGTGCAGGCCGGGCGCGAGGTGCGAATCATGGTCAAGCCGGATCAGGTGGACGACGACCATCTGACCCTGCTGGCCCGCAGCATCACCAAGAAGATCGAGGAAGAGCTGGACTATCCCGGCCAGATCAAGGTCAATGTCATCCGGGAGAGCCGCGCGGTCGAGTACGCGAAGTAAGCGGCGCGGTAACATCCTGTCCTTTCACAAAAAATCAGCGTCCCGCGGGGAGGAAACAGCCTCTCCCGCGGGGCGCTTTTTGTTTGGTTTGGTCTGCCCTGCGGCAAGCCATTGCGGTTGATCCCGGCGGGCGGGCGCGGGGCTACTTGCTCTCGCCGAATGTCCAAGCCTCCTGCAGCCAGGCCCGCAGCTCGGCGTCCAGCTCGTCCGGGCGGGTCACCGGGATGTGCAGGGTGAACCGGCCGGGGTAGGGCTCGCTCTGGTAGGCGACGCGGGGGGAAGCGAGCGGCCTGCCCAGCCCGAGGGTGAAGAGCAGCCCCTCATCCCTTTTGCGGCGGGGCAGCGAGACCATCGCGAAGAGGTGCCGGCCATAAAAGCTGATCTGGCTTTTCTGCACCCGGACGCTGCAATCGGGACAGGTCTCCTCCACCATCGCCTCGATCGCCCGGTAGAGCCCTGCCGCGCCGGGGCGGGGGTCAAAAAACAGCATCAGGTCGTCCTCGTACCGCGCGGGGCGGGTCATGGCAGTCCTCTCCTTGCTCTTTTGATTTTGGGATGGTTTTGGGGCGGCTCGTTCTTTGATTTTGGCCGTTTTCGGGGAGCGGCCGTTGCCGCATCCGGCCGATGTCGGCGCGGCGGCCGCCTCCCCGCACCGCAGTTCAATCCAGCTCTGGTTGAAAATCGTCGGGCAGCAGCTCGTCCAGTTTTGCGTCCGGCTCGTTCACCAGCCGCCGGGCCTGGTTGAGGATGGCCGCCTCCAGCAGGTTGCGGGCCATCCGGCCGTTGCCGTTTTTGGCCGGGTCCTCGGCCTGCTTTTGCCCGTAGTAGCGCAGCAGCAGCGGGTTGCAGCCCTCGGCCAGCCGGTAGCCCTTGCCCTTGGCCTGCAGGTGGGTGATCTGCAACAGCTCGGCCGCCGTGTAATCCGGGAACTCGATCTGGTTGGCGAACCGGCTGGCGAGGCCGGAGTTCGCCTTGAGGAACTCGGCCATCTCTTTGCTGTACCCGGCCAGCACCACCACCAGATCATCCCGGTGATCCTCCATGCCCTTGACCAGGGTGTCGATGGCCTCGAGGCCGAAGGAGTCCTCTTTGCCGCGGTAGAGGCTGTAGGCCTCGTCGATGAAGAGCACCCCGCCCAGCGCCGAGGCGATGACCTGATTGGTCTGGGGCGCGGTGTGGCCGACATACCGCCCCACGAGGTCGGCCCGGCTCACCTCCACCAGCTGCCCGCCCCGCAGCGCCCCGATCGCCTTGAGGTATTTGGCCACGATCCGGGCAATGGTGGTCTTGCCGGTGCCGGGGTTGCCGGTGTAGATCATGTGCATCGAGAGGCTGGCCGCCTTCATGCCCATGGCCCGGCGGCGCTTTTGCACCTGCACGTTGTCCGCGAGGCCCAGCACATATTCCTTGACCGCGTCCAGCCCCACGATGCTGTCCAGCTCGGCCCGCACCTCCTCGAGCGCGCCGGTGTAGCCGCCCGGCAGCAGGGCAAAGAGGGGGATCTCCTCCCCCTCGCCAAACCGGGCCAGTACCTCGCCGTGTTCGGCCCGCAGGGCGGCTTTGGTGCCCGCCGGGGGCTCCTGCTCGAGCTTATACTGGCTGAGCGCGCGGTAGAGCTTTTCGCAAAAGGCGAGGATCGGCTCGACCCCGCCCTCCCGGCTGTACTGGGCGGCGGCGAGCTGCTGCACCGTGTCGTGTGCCGCGAGGGTCAGGCCCAGGCGGTCCGCACACCTTTTGCCGAGGGCGTCCAGCTGCTGCCCGGCGAGGGCGGCGAGGCTCTCGGGGGTGAAGGCCCCGGTGGCGCAGACATCCCCCACCGCGTTGACGAAATCCGCCCCCAGCCGGTCGGCCAGGGCGCTCTGGCCCTTTTCGGAGAAGAAGACGAGGTACTTGCCCTTGGGGGTGAGGTGGGAGACGAGGTTCGGCACCAGCGCGGTGCCGGCCTCGACCAAAATGCCCTTTTGCACCACATACCGGCTGGACAGCTCGGCCCGGCCCCTGACCGCCAGCGCCGAAAGCAGGGTGAGGCAGGTGGGGTGGCAGGCCTCGTAGTGGTCGAAGGCGACGATCCGGCCGGGGCCGTTCAGGGCGGCGTAGAGGTCCTGCAAAAAGAGCTTTTCCTGCGCCGGGCCGGGGTAGAGGGCGAGGTCGACCCAAGCGATCTCCGGGCTGGGCAGGATGCCCCGCTCGGCCATCTTTGCGGCGATGCGGCGCAGCGCGAAGTGCCGCCCGGTGCCCTCGGCCCCGTGGATCAGCAGCAGGTTGGCCGCCGCCTCCCCGGCCGCGCCCATCACAAAGGGACGCTTAAAGGCCAGCACCAGCTTTTTCAAAAAAGCCTCCTGCCCCAGCACCTCCCTGGCCAGCTCCTCGGCCAGCCCGGCGAACCGCTCGGCCGCGGGCTGGCCCGCGGCGGCCTGTGCGCCGGGGTCGAGCAGGCCGTCGGCCTCGAGCTCCCGGGTGAGGTCGCCGCTCATGGCCGCGATCTCGGCGGCCTGCCGGGCGAGCAGTTGGTCGATCTGCTCGCTGTTTCGCTGCAGCTGGGCCGCGCTGGGCAGGGTGGGCCGGGCCGCGGGTTTTGTACCGGAGGCCGCGGGCTTTGCGCTGGCCGCGGGGCGGGATGCGGCCGCGGGCTTTGCGGCTCCCGCGGTCTGGGCGGGCGAGGGTTTCGCCGCCTGCCCCGCCGCGGGCTTTGTGCCCGCCGGTTTTGCCGCTGTCGTGGGTTTTGCCCCCGCTGCGGATACGCCCCGCGCCGGGGCCGGTTTGCCGCCGGATGCCGCGGGGCGGGCGGGCTGGGCAGCCGGTTTCGGCTTTGCCGAGCCCGCGGCCGTGCCTTTGCCCGCCGGGCCCTCCTTTTTCTGCCGGGCCAGCAGCGCATCCATCTCCTGCTGCATCCCCTCGAGGGCGGTCTGGGCCTTTTTGCCCTCCCCCTCGTCCGGCGCGGACCGGTTCAACCTGCCGCCCGAGCCGAACACGCTGTTCATCAAGCTCTCCCAATCGTTTGCCGCCATGCTGCACCCTCCCGCCCGGCGGCGGAAAACGCCGCCGAGGCCTTATCTCCTGTCGCGCTGATCCGGCCCCGCCCCCAAACGGCAAAGGCCGGTTTTTTCTTATAGCGTATTATACCACACTTGCCGCCGCCGGGACAACCGGCCCGCGCGGGCCGGGGCGGCCAACTTCCGCGACACTTGCCGCAGGCCCACGCCCCGCACTGCGTTTTTTCGTATTATCCAGCATTTACAGCCGCGGCCCGGATGTGGTATGATAATATTCACAGAGAAACCGGGCGGCCCCGCGCCGTTTTTGCGCGCCCGCCCCATTTCACACATTTTTCACCGCGGGGTGACCACTTTTTCACAAATCCGCGGTATACTACCGTACAAAGGATGGCGAAGGGCCATCCCCCATCAAATAATCCCATCGCGAGCGGGCGGCTTTGATGCGGCCCGCCGCGGTGCCCGGCTTAGAAAGGATGAACCTCTATGGCAAACAACTGGGAATATGACTATGCGGACCTCTACCGGCAGAGCCCGATGGCATCCGGCCTGCCGACCCAGAGCGTGACCCCGCCCCCGGCCCCCGAGCCCAAAAAGCACAAGGGCGGCGTTGTGAAAAAGCTGCTGGGCAATCTGCTGATGCTGGTGCTCTGCGCGGCGGTGGGCTTTGGCGGCGGCTACCTCGGCGGGCAGACCAGCCTGCGCAATGCCCCGGCCCCCGCCCCGGCCGCCACCAACACCCCGGCCCCGCCCGCAAACTCGGGCAGCACCGGCAGCGCAAACAGCGGCAATGGCCTTGCGGCGGCGGGCAGCGGCAGCGCCGATTTTGTGAACGTCTCGGCCAAGGTGTCGCCCAGCGTGGTGGTGGTGACCACCGAGCAGGTGACCACCAACGGCTACTGGGGCCAGTATGTTGAGAGCGGCGCGGGCAGCGGCGTGGTGCTGCGGGAGGACGGCACCATCATCACCAACCACCATGTCGTAAACGGCGCGTCGAGCATCAAGGTGACCCTGAGCACCGGCGAGGAGTACCCCGCCACCGTGCTGGGCGGGGACAGCCGCAGCGACATCGCCGTGATCAAGATCGACGCCTCCGGCCTGACCCCCGCCACCATCGGGGACAGCGACAGCCTCTCGGTGGGGCAGAACGTGCTGGCGGTGGGCAACCCGATGGGGGTGCTGGGCGGCACCGTGACCAACGGCATCATCTCGGCGCTGGACCGGCAGATCAATGTGGACGGCACCATGATGACCCTGATCCAGACCAACGCGGCCATCAGCCCGGGCAACAGCGGCGGCGGCCTGTTTAATGAATCCGGCGAGTTGGTGGGCATCGTCAACGCCAAATCCAACGGTGAGAACGCCGAGGGCCTCGGCTTTGCCATCCCGATCAACGACGCCATCGCCGCCGCCAACGACCTGATCGACACCGGCTATGTCACCGGCCGCCCGGCCCTTGGCATCACCGTGATCACCATTCTGGACGCGCAGACCGCCGCGCAGTACAATGTGAGCGTGCCGGGCGTCTATATTCAGGACGTGAACGAGGGCGGTGCGGCCGACCTGGCCGGCCTTGAACCCGGCGACCGGTTCATCAGCGTGGAGGACCAGCTGATCGAGACCTCCTCCGACCTGACCAACCTGCTGAGCACCTATCAGGTGGGCGACACGGTAACCGTGCAGATCAGCCGCGACCGCCAGCTGCTCACCTTTGATGTGACCCTGGGCGAGATGGCGGGCTGATCGGCCCTCTCCGCCAACTTCTCTTCATCCAACAATTCCCCCAAACACAAGCCAAAGGCCGGTGGATG
>DKVN01000017.1 GCA_002491225.1 Faecalibacterium sp. UBA7177 | reverse complement strand
TCCTCCACCCGCAGCTTCGAATTGCTGGTGGCCAGCTTCAGCTCCTGGGTAAAATGGCAGTCCTCGGCTGTGATGCGGCTGTTGGAGGTGCGGGCCGAGCAGCTGCGGCCGGCGAGGTCGATCAGGTCGATGCAGCTGTTGGTGGTGGCGGCGGACAGCTTGTCAAACCGGCCGTCCGACAGGGTGATGCTGCTGTTGGTGGTCGCCAGCTTGACCGTGCCCGCCAGCCGCAGGTCGGCCCCCTCGATGTCTGCATTGGTCGTTTTGGCCGACACCCCGCCCGCAAAGCCCTCCGGCAGCTCCAGCAGGATCTGCCGCCGCATCCTGCCCGAAAACAGCGAGATCCAGTCGTTGGCAAACAGCAGCGGCAGGCGCATGGTCAGCCGAAAGGCCTCCTCGGTCGCCTCCGCGGTCAGCCACTCGCTCCGGCCGCCGTACACCAGCAGGCGCGGCACGTCCTGCGCGGTCCGGCGCAGGATGATCCTGGTGTCCCGGGCGCGGATCTCGATCCGCTGGCCGCCGCCCGCAAGCAGATACTCGATCGGCCGGTCCGGCTCCGGGCCCGGCGCGGCCGGGGCGGCGGGGCCGTCCTGCCGCGCGCCGTACTCCACCCGGATCGCCGCCGCGATCTGCTCGGGCGGCTCCAGCTCGGCCACGGCCTCCTCCTCCGGCACACCGCTCTCCAACCGGTCCAGGATCATCTCGCTGTAGTAGTCCAGCACCTGCTTGCGGTCCTCCGGCTCCAGCCGGGCCAGGCCCGCCGCCAGCTCGTTCAAAAAGGTCATCCGGTCCATATCCGTTCTCCTTTACAAATTTACAAAAAGTAATTGTCGGCATCAAAAATCCGTTTCGTCTGCTGCCGTGGCGGGCGGGGGCGTGTCCGGCTGGGCCTGCACCGCCAACTGGACAAAGGCGTAGATGCGGCGCACCTCCTCCCACTCGTCCAAAAAGGCGTACAGGCGCTGGCGGCCCGCCTCGGTGATCTGGTAATACCGCCGCTGCCGCCCGTTGTGGGCCTGGGTGTAGGTGGTCAGCGAGCCGCTCGTCTCCAGCCGCCGCAGAATGGGGTAGAGGGTCGACTCGGACACCGGCATGCAGGCCGAGAGATCCCGCACGATCTGGTACCCGTAGGACGGCTGGCGCTGCAGCACCGCCAGCACGCATACGTCCAGCATCCCCTTTTTGCGCTGGACATCCATCGCAGATCTAACTCCTTTCCTGATCGGCCTGATCGGTTGCTATGCATTACATACTATACATAGAATAGTATATATTGCATAGTATGTCAAGCCCCTTTTTGCGTCATCTGCCGCACAATGGGCAGAAAAGGTGCCAAAAGGCATAAAATCGGCAAAAAAATCCCCCTGCCGCCGCAGCGGCAGGGGGAAATCCTACTTTTTGGAGGCTCAAATCCGGGAAACAGGGGCCAACCCGCTTACTCGCCCAGCTCGATGGTCTGCCCGGCGATGCGCACATACGCCACGTCCTGCGGCGGGATCGGCACCACAAACAGGCTCTTCATCTCGATGTTGTTTTCGCCGTCGGTGCTGGTGGAGGAGGCGTTGAAGGCGGCGGTACTGCCGTCCCGCAGCACCACCTCGGGGCTGGCGTCGAGGCTACTGCTCGGGAACATCTCGCCACGGCCCCGCACGGTCACGCCCAGCGGGGTTACCGAGACCTCCTCCACCGTCCAGCCGCCCATCTCGATGGCGCAGGCCGCGCTGCGCTGGGCGGGGGCGTCCTCCATGCAAAAACTCACGCTCCAGCAGCCCTCGACATACTGCTCGTAGGTCAGCAGGTCGTAATTGACCCGCAGATCCTCCCGGTCGGTCTCCGGCGGCAGGGGAAGAATGGTCTCCTGCCGCTCGCTGTGGGTGTAGATGCCGGTCCGGGTCTGCTCGCCCAGGTCCACCTGGGCGTAGGGCAGGTGCAGCCGCTCGCCGGTGGCGTTGGTCAGCACAAAGTCCAGCCGGTCAAACCGGCCCATGTCGGTGTCCGGCCTCGTTTGCAGGTGCAGCGCGCCGTCCACCTCGTCGGCGGCCAGCAGCTCGCACCAGTCGGTCAGGGCCACCGGTTCGCCCTGGGGCTTGAGCACCGGCATGCTGCCGGACTCCAGCTGGCTGTTCAGCGCGTCGTGATCCGCCCCCGTGGCCATCCAGCCGGAGAATTCGCCCGGATACTCCAGCGGGGATTCCGGCATCATACCGGTCACCTCGTCGAGGGTCCAGCCCGGGCCCGCCAGGGGGATGCACTGCTCGCCGCTCAAAAAGCCGCGCAGGGTCACCGACACCCGCTGGCCGGAAAGTTCGCCGCAGCTGCCGGTCAGCCGCAAAATCGCGGTATCGGTGGCGGGGTCAAGCTGCACGACCTCGCTGCTGGTAAAGCTCGCGCCGGAAATTTCGACGTCGGACAGTGTCACACTGTCCGACACTCTGCCGGAGCCTGCAGTATCCTGCAGGCTCATATACACTACCGCCACGTCCTCGTCGTTCATGGCGGCCAATACCTCCATGCGGATGCCGTCGGCCTCGGCCGCCTGCTCCACCGGGTAGAGGAAGGCCAGCGCCTGCCGGCTGAGCATATCCAGCCGCTCGGCGAGGCCGGGGCTGGCGGCCATCGCGCCCGCCGCGGCGGCCACCATCACCGCAAAGGCGGCCGCCACCGCCGCCACCCGCCGCAGCGCCCGGCGCGCCCGGGTGGGGGCCAGCGCGACGCTGGGGCGGCACTGGGCCAAAATCACCCGCTTGCGCTCCTCGGTCATGCTCAGCTGGCTGAGGCCGCGGTCGATCGCCCGGCGCACATTTTCTTCATTGATCCGCATAGCCTCTCGCCTCCAATCGCTGCGCCAGCATCGCCCGCGCCCGCCGCAGCCGCACGCTCACGGTCGACTGCGGGGCGGATAAGATGCGCGCGATCTCATTGACCGAAAACTGCTGGTAGTAGTGTAGCAGGATCACCTGCCGGTACTTGGGTTTCAGCGCCATGATCTCCTCCAGCAGCACAGTGTCCTCGCTGGTGGGGTCGGGCGGGGCGGGCAGCTCGGGGTACTCCTCCACCAGGGTCACCTTGCGCCGCCAGGCGTTGCGCAGATGATCCTTGCAGACATTCACCGCAATGCGCACCACCCAGGCCTTCTCGGCCGCGGGGCTGTCGAAGCTGCGCCAGGAGCGGTAGATCTTGATGTAGGTGTCCTGCACCGCATCATCGGCGCTGTGCACGTCGCCCAAATAGGCGCAGCACATCCGCAGCAGCATGCTGCCGTACTGGGCCACCAGACGCTCCATATCCGGGCACTCGGCCACCGGACCACTTCCTTTCGGCGGCGCGCGGAACGGGCGGGGCAGCCGCTGCCCACTCACCCTATAAACGAAAGCGCCGCCAAAAATATTTCAAACTTGTAAGCGAGTTGTAAACATTGCCCCTGACCGCCGCAGGGCTTCGGCAAGGGTATTCCAAATCTATTGTATCATACCACACAAAACCGCGGCCCGCCAGCCCCCACCATGAGCGGGAGTGTATAAACCGCTTAGTCCGCGCGGGGGATGT
>DKVN01000160.1:6391-6735 GCA_002491225.1 Faecalibacterium sp. UBA7177 | reverse complement strand
GGGCGGCTCTGGGCCCACACCTGCTCCACCTCGCGGTAGGGCAGGGTGGCCAGCATCGCCTTGCCCACCCCGGTGCAGTACATCGGCGAGCGCATGCCCACCCGGCTCGACATCCGCATCCCGCCCGCCTCGGCCTTGTAAATGTACACGATGTCCGCCCCGTCCCGGATCACCAGATGCACCGCCTCCCCACTGCGGTTGGCCAGCCGGTCCAGATGCGGCCGCGCCACCCCCATCACGTCCAGGTCGTTGACGATGCCGCTCGACAGCTCGAACATCTTCAGGGTCAGCCGGTAGTGGGTGGTAAAGCTGTCCTGCACCGCGTACCCCAGCTGGATCAGGCT
>DKVN01000160.1:0-6043 GCA_002491225.1 Faecalibacterium sp. UBA7177 | reverse complement strand
CTCATCCCGCCCGGATGCGCCGCCAGCAGCTCGATGATCGCGAAGATCCGCGCCACGCTCTGCACCCCGCCCTTTTCCTGCTCCATCCGGCAGCCCTCCCGTCTTGCTTGGTGTTGCGCTTTATAGGTATAGTATACCCCGCCAGCCCGCCAAAGTCGACACCGTTTTCAAATTTCGCCCCCCGCAGCAGACGCAGCGAACGACATGGGGGCGGTTCTTCTGTCTGTTACGGAAGACAGGGGGACGGCTCTTTTGTCTTCGATTCCCGATCGGGCGGGGTGTCGGCAGCGGACAGCGCACGCAGGCTGTCAGGCGCAGAACGTCCGTCCCCTTGTCCAGTCCCCCTGTCCTGCCCTTGTCCTGCGGTTTGTATTGACACACGCCGGGGCGGTCGTCTGCCTATCCAGATAAAAACCAAATAGCCGCCATCCCGGTGCTTCGCGCTGCCCGGTGGCGGCTATTTTATTTGAGCTCCTGCTCCAAGCCTTGAAACAACTCCGAATGAAAGAACTCCTCTATCGTGATCCCCAAACCATCACACAGCTTTTTGATGGTGGAGACCGTAGCGCTGTTGTTGCGTCCACTGACGATGTTATTGACCGTTGACTGCGTGACGCCGCTCATGCTGCTAAGTTTATTGACCGAGATCTCGTGCTCGCGGCAAAGCTCGAGGATCCGCTCTTTCACGGCTTCTCCGATGCTGATGGGGATCACCTCACTTTCTCAAATAAGATGATATCCAAACGCACTTGAAAAACTTAACCCTTTTGAGTTAAAATAAACTCAAAAGGGTTGGTGATGCATGATGCCGGGAAAGAGATGCTTCTTTATCGGGCATAGGGATGCACCGGACACACTCCTGCCGCTCCTTTGCAGGACGATTGAACAGCACATTGCAGAATATTCGGTGACCGAGTTTGTGGTGGGCCATTACGGCAGTTTCGACCATATGGCGGGCAAGGCGGTCATCAAGGCAAAGGAACTTTACCCCGAAATCGCCCTGACGCTTTTGTTGCCGTATCATCCCGCAGAGCATTTGATCGAGGTCCCGCTCGGCTATGATGGAACATTTTACCCGCCGGAAATGGAGAGTGTACCGAGAAAAGCCGCCATCGTCAGAGTCAACCGCTACATGGTAGACCATTCGGACTACCTGATCGCCTACGTCTGGCATCCGGCGAGCAACGCAAGAAATATGCTGGAGTATGCTCAGACAAGAAAACGGAAAGGCTTTATCGAGATCATAAATTTATATAAAAACAGCTCCGCGGGCCTGCGATGACAAGGCCTTGGGGCTGCTTTTTCTCTGCCCTTCCCCGCCCCCGTTCCACGATGCAAAACAAAAACCCCCTCTGCCGGGGCGAAAATGCCGCATGGCGGAACGTTTTCCGTTTTGCCCAAACGCCCGCCCGAAACATCGGCGTTTTGCACACAATCTTCCTCGTTGACAAACCGCCGGAGGGCGGTATAATGGGTACAGAACGTTAGTGGAACGCCGTTCCGCTATATGGAACCGAGCCCCAAAGCCCCGCCGGAATGGAAGGCCGGCCCGGCCCAGAAGAGCCTTGATCGCTCGAAAAAGGGCTCCAAACCGCTGGAAGGAGAATGCACCATCATGAACCCGATTGTACAGCGCATCTATGAGATCGGCATCGTGCCGGTCATCGCCATCGACGATGTCGAAAAGGCCGTGCCTCTGGCCAAGGCCCTGGTCGCGGGCGGGCTGCCGGCCGCGGAGGTCACCTTCCGCACCGACGCCGCCGAGGAGGCGATCCGCCGCATCACCAAAGAGGTGCCCGAGATGCTGGTGGGCGCCGGCACCGTGCTGACCAAAGACCAGGTCGACCGCGCCCTCGACGCGGGCAGCCAGTTCATCGTGAGCCCCGGCTTCAACCCCGAGATCACCCGCTACGCGCTGGACAAGGGCGCGCTGATGATGCCCGGCACCGCCACCCCCGGCGAGATGGAGCAGGCCATGAGCATGGGCCTCGACGTGGTGAAGTTCTTCCCGGCCGAGCAGAACGGCGGCGTCGCGAAGCTCAAGGCGGTGGCCGGCCCCTACCGCAACCTGCGCTGGATGCCCACCGGCGGGGTCAACGCCAAGAACCTGATGGACTACCTCAGCTTTGACAAGATCATCGCCTGCGGCGGCACCTGGATGGTCAAGAAGGACCTGATCGATGCCGGCAACTTTGCCGAGATCGAGCGGCTGACCCGCGAGGCGGTCAACACCATGCTGGGCTTCGAGCTCAAGCACATCGGCATCGACCACGACAGCGCCGACGAGGCCCTCGCCCTGGCCGACCTGTTCGGCAGGATGTTCGGCTTTGCCAGGGACGAGCGCTCCAAGAGCGTCTTTGCGAGCCCGGCCTTCGAGCTGATGCACGGCCACAGCCCGGTGGGGGTGCACGGCCACATCGCCATCGCCACCAACAGCGTCGAGCGGGCCATCGCCCACCTCAAGATGCGCGGGGTCGAGTTTGACGAGTCCACCCGCACCGAGAAGAACGGCAAGACCAACTTCATCTACCTCAAAAACGCCTACTCCGGCTTCGGCATCCACCTCATCCAGAAGTGAGCCGCGCCGCGCGGGCTTGTATCGCCCGCGCAAGCCTGAACAACGCCGCGAATAACGCCGCGGGGCCGCCGCGCCGCCCGCAAGCGCCGCGCCGCCCGGCCCCGCGCCCTCAAAAATAACGTTTCAACAACGAAAGGAGACCCCCGACATGAAAGTCGTTACCTTTGGTGAACTGATGCTCCGCCTGCAGCCCTACAACTACCTGCGCTTCACCCAGACCGATTCGCTCGAGGCCACCTTTGGCGGCGGCGAGGCGAACGTCTCGGTGAGCCTGGCCAACTACGGGCTGGACGCGGCCTTTGTCACCAAGCTGCCGGCCCACGCCATCGGTCAGTGCGCCATCAACAGCCTGCGCCGCTACGGCGTCGACACCAGCATGATCGTCCGCGGGGGCGACCGTGTGGGCATCTACTACAACGAGAAGGGCGCGGCCCAGCGCCCGAGCGTCTGCATCTACGACCGCGCCCACTCGGCCATCGCCGAGGCCGCGCGCGAGGACTTCGACTGGGACAGGATCTTTGAGGGCGTCGACTGGTTCCACTTCACCGGCATCACCCCGGCGCTGGGCGGCAATCTGGTCGAGATCTGCAAGGACGCCTGCAAGGCGGCCAAGGCCCACGGGGTCAAGATCAGCTGCGACCTGAACTACCGCGGCAAGCTCTGGACCCGCGAGCAGGCCCGCGCGGCGATGACCGAGCTGTGCCAGTACATTGACGTCTGCATCTCGAACGAGGAGGACGCCAAGGACGTGTTTGGCATCGAGGCCGAGAACACCGACATCAGCGGCGGCAAGCTGAACCGCGAGGGCTACAAGAGCGTGGCCAGGCAGCTGGCCGACAAGTTCGGCTTTGAGATGGTGGCCATCACCCTGCGCGAGAGCCACTCGGCCTTTGACAACGACTGGAGCGCGATGCTCTACAACGTCAAAAAGGACGAGTACTGCTTCAGCAAAAAGTACAGCCTGCACATCATCGACCGCATCGGCGGCGGCGACTCGTTCGGCGGCGGCCTGATCTACGCGCTGCTCAGCGGCAAGGACACCCAGGCCGCGGTGGAGTTCGCGGTGGCGGCCTCGGCCCTCAAGCACTCGATCGAGGGCGACTACAACATGGTCACGGTGCCCGAGGTCGAAAAGCTGGCAGGCGGCGACGCCTCCGGCCGGGTGCAGCGGTAAGCCGCAGGGCAAACCGCAGCGCCCGCGGGGCGGCGAACCCCGCCCCAACTTCTTTCGCGATCCCCTTATCTATCGATAGATCTACCTTCCAGGCAGAGCCCCCCGCAGCCCCCAAAAGGCAGCGGGGGGCTTTGCCGTGTCAGGGGAAGGCGGCAGGAACGTCTGGTTGTTTCGGATGAGTTTGTTTTTCGCCATGCCCGGCTGCCAGCCGGGGGGTTCTACTTTTCTTGACGTCAAGAAAAGCAGCAAAAGAACGCCGGGGGTTCCCCACCCCCTGCCCTTGGCTCTCCCTCTGGGAGAGCTGTCGGCGAAGCCGACTGAGAGGGCAAAACGCGCACCCGCAACCCCTCCGCTTTTGTTCCATTTTCTTTCTATGGCTTTCTTTGGCAACGCGATTGGGCACTCCCGCCGCACGGCGCAGCTTGCCCCCTGCCCCAAACTGTGCTACAATACCCCCTGTTCCGATCTTCCCCGAAAGGAGGTCCGCCGATGCGCAGCCTGCTCAACCGCCACCCGCACCTGTGGTACCAGCTCTACTGGCCGGTATATCTCGTCTGCTTTTTCTCGATCGAGCGCTGGGGGCCCGCGCCCCGGTACTGGGTTCACTGTGCGCTGGATGACGCCATCCCCTTCTGCGAGTGGTTTGTGCTGCCCTATTGCAGCTGGTTTTTCATGCTGGCCTTCGCGCTCTGGTTCCTCTGGACCCGCGACACCGCCTGCTATGACCGGCTCTGCCTGCTGATGTTCGGCGGCATGAGCCTGTGTCTGGTGCTGTACTTGCTTGTGCCCAGCGGCCTCGCCCTGCGCCCGGCCGGGCCGCTGCCCCAAAACCCCGCCGCCGCCCTGCTGCAGCTGCTCTGGGCCGCCGACACCCCCACCAACGTCTGCCCCAGCATCCACTGCCAATCCAGCGGATGCATGGCGCTGGCGCTTTGCCGCAGCCAGCCGCTGCGGGGCAAAAAGGGGCGGCAGGCGGCCGTCTGGCTCTGGGCCGCGGCCATCTGCCTCTCGACCCTCTTCACCAAGCAGCACTCGGCGGTGGACGTCGCCTGCGGCCTGCTGCTGGCGTTGCCGGGGGTCTGGCTCTTTTCGGACAGGAACCTGCGGGCAAAGTAACGCCGCAACGCAGCGAACGACATGGGGCCGGTTAGCGTGAACCCAAATTAAAACTCTCAAAGAAACATTACAACGCAAACAAGCCCTCAAGCAAAAGCCGAGAGCGAAAGGGAAAAGCAACATCAGGCGGCAGCGCAGTACTCCGGGTCGTACAACTGGTCGCGCTCCAAAAGTCTGCAAATCAAAATAAGCAATTTGTGGGAAACCGCAATAATTGCCTTTTTCTTGCCGAGCCTCGCCTGATGCGACCAAAACCACGCATGGAATCTGCTCCCTCGCCTGCGCCGGCGACCCAGGCTACCTGACAGAGGATCACCTTGAGGCAAGGATTGCCGGGCAGGATACTTCGGGGCTTCACCTTGCCCGCGCTCTCATCGTTGCGCGGCACGAGCCCGGCCCAGGAAGCAGGGTGGGCAGGCGTTGCAAAATGCGCCTGCGGCTGTGGGCCGATCTCTGCAAGGATCGTGGCCGCCGCAAGGGTGTCGATTCCGGGGATGGAATCCAGCAATTCCATCTGTCGGGAGTAAGGAGCAAAGAGCAAGACGCCATTTGTCAAGGATAATTTCGCCCTAAAAATATAATATTTGCGCCCCTATGATATCAACTTTATTCAATGCCACCTCACATAAAGACAGAGAACGGCACCTGGATGCTGTCCTCTGTGTGTTCAGCCAAGCCGCAGGCAGGAGGCACAAATCTCATGTTCCATCTTTGGTGAATAAAATCTCAATATCGGTTCCTGTTCCAACCCCACTTTGTAATCTGATTTCCGCGTGATGATACTGCGCAATATGCTTGACGATCGACAGCCCCAGCCCGGTGCCGCCGGAAGCCTTGGAGCGGCTCTTGTCCACCCGGAAAAAGCGTTCGAACACCCTTGCCTGATACTCCGGGGGGATGCCGATCCCGGTGTCTTTCACGGAAACTGTTGTACCGGCGTCACTTGTTGAAACAGCGACCTCCACTTTGCCTCCGTCCACATTGTACTTAATGGCGTTGTCGATCAGATTATAGAGCATTTCGTACAGGAAGCCCCGCACTCCGTCTATCATCGAATCCTCGCCAGAAACGGACAAGTCAATATGCCTTTCCTCCGCCCGCTCCCGTAGAGCGGAAGCCGCGCTGCGGGCCAGCTCCAGAAGATCCACCGGCTCCTTTGCCGGGGCAATCCCCTC
>DKVN01000137.1:7840-11193 GCA_002491225.1 Faecalibacterium sp. UBA7177 | reverse complement strand
GAGTGTCCCGGACCTCCTGAGGAAGGCCGTTCCACACTTCCTCTTTATCCCAGTCTGTGCTCTTATTCAGCACATATTCGGCGGTGACGGGGTTTCCGTCCCCATCCAGCACCGGCTGGCCGGCGTCGTCCAGCACCTGATACTCAATGCTGACCGGCATACCGATCACATTGCCGGTGTCCTCGTCCACCATGGGCTGGCCCTTCTCGTCCAGCGCCAGGCCGATGTAATTGCCCTCCTCGTCGTACCGGTAACCCTGGTTGGCCTCGTTCAGGGCCTTGGCCAGCTGATTGGCCAGCAGGTCCAGGCTCTTCTGGAAATAGGGAATGCCCCGCTTGGTGCCGGCCTTTTCGTCGCAGAAGAGGGCGTTTTCATTGGTGCCGTCAATGATGCTGGTGTCCGTAAACTCGCCCTTTTCCGTGAGCAGCTCCCGCTCCGCCTGGAGGGCGCCGTAAAGGTCGTTGTCGTCCAGAGGGACGGCCTTGGACATCACCCGCACATACTCCTGTTTGGTGTAGATGGGGTCGCCGTTCTCGTCCTCGCCGCTCCGGAAATAGGAGACAATGTGGAGATCCCCGGTGTCCGGATCCTTGGTCTGGACCATCTTCCCCAGATTGTCGGCGGCCTCCTGATAGGCCTTTGCGGCGTCGGGGTCCGCGGCGGCATCCGCCGGCTTTTTCAGCTCCACCGGAGTCTGTTTTTCAACGATGTAATGGAGATATCCCTTGCGGTCCCGCAGCTCGGAAACCGTCATGTTGAAGTTGGGGTTGTTGACCAGCTTCGCCTCCGACTCGACGGCGGTGGGCTCGCCCTTTCCGTTCAGATAGGGCTTGTAGTCCGGGTTGGCCTCGTAGACGATCTCGGACAGGTTGGGATCCGTGGTCACGGCCCCGTCCGCGCCCAGATACCACTCGTTTCCCGCGGCGTTGGGCTGGGTGTAATCCGCGTCGGGGTTGGGGGTCCGGGCGGGAGCGGCCTGGGCCGGATCGTCGGTGGGCGTGCCGTCCGCCTTCAGATAGCGGGGATTGGCGTCGCTGGGGTCCAGGGTATCGTCAAAGTTCGGATTGGCCACCAGCACCTCCGCCGCATCCTCCGGAAACATAACGGGCTTTCCGTCGGCGTCCAGATAGGGCCAGGTGGTGGTGTCCTTGGGGTCCAGCTCCCGCTTCTGGGGAACCTGGTCAATGGAGATCTGAGCGGCGTAGATGCCGTCGATCAGGGTGGTGGTGTCGGTGACGGACTTGGGGTCCGGATTGGCGTCGTCCAGCCTGATGGTGATCTTCTCGATCTCCTGGCCGGGGCTGATCTCCTCCATGCTGTATGTCACGTTGATCTTCAGGTACGCGGACAGCTCGTCAATCAGCACGTTCCGCTGGTCCCGAAGCTCCAGGGCGTTGTCGCCGTGAATATCGCACTTGCGGATCTCCTCGTTCAGATCCCGGATGCTGGTCAAAAAGCCGTTGACCCGATCCACATCCTCCTCCAGGCCCTGGACCGTGTTGTCATACAGCTCCTGGAGCTTGCCGGCGTAATCCTTGAAGCGCTCCACCACCTTCTCCACGGCGGCCTTGACCTGCCGGTCAAACTCGGCGTGGCCGGTCTCGGTGGTCAGATTGCCCAGGGCCTTCCGGATCTCCTCGATGCCGGCGCCCAGAATGCCGAAGTCGTCGCCCTCGGTCTGCTCGCCCTTGCCCACCTCGTCCAGAATGCTGGCGATCTGCTGCAGGCCGCCCAGCTTGGCGTCCTGATAGCCCACGTCGGCATTGGAGCTGCGGAAGCGGATATCCAGATAGGGATCCCGCAGCTGGGACACGCCGGTACACAGCACGCCCTGTCCGGTACGGACGTCGGCGGAGCTGGCGTAGCGGTCGCTGCCGCCCACATGCAGGCTGGTCTGATCCAGCCGCTGGCGGGTGTACCCCTTCGTGTTGATATTGGAAATATTGTTGCCCGTGATGCTCAGGCCGGTTTGGGAGGCGTAGATTGCCAGCCGGGCCTGGGTAAAAGAACCAAAGGTGCCAATGGCCATATCGAAAACTCCTTTTTACAGCACAGGGCCGTCAGGCCCGAAAATCCGTTTTCATCGAGTTGGGAATCTGGGCGTCCGGACCGCCGTATCCCGGTCCTGCGGACGGGGGCACGGCGCCCATGGCGGCGATGGTGCTCTCCACCTCCCGGAGGTTTTTCTCCAAAAGGGCGCGGGCCTGTCCGGACTGCTCCTGATAGGCCTGGTACTGGGCCTGCAGCGCCGCGGTCGCCCGCTGGAGCTCCTGCTTCATGGCGGGCGGACAGGCGCCGGAGACCTTGGACATGGACGCGCCCTGAAGCCCCATCTCTTTCAGAAGCTTTTCCCGGGTCTGGTCCAGGCCCCGAAAATGAAGGGCCTGCGCCTGTTCCTGCCGGAGCACCTCGTCCAGGGCGATCAGGTCGTCCTGACTGACGGCCTTAATTTTCTCCGCCGCCAGGGCGGTCAGGGTCTCCAGAGCCTGGCGCAGAGTTTCCAAAAAGGTCATATATGCGCGGAACTGTTCTTCCATGGCTCAGTCCTCCGCCAAAAACAGCATCCGGCCGGCGATGGCCATGGGATCCGGAGTGTACTCCCCGGAGGAGACGGCCCGGCGAAGCTCTTGAATATCGCCGGTTGTCGTAGCGGTCCGTACCTCGTGGGACAGACGGCTGACCAATTCCATCTGAAATCCGCTTCTTCCCGCGGGGCGGGGAGAAAAAGCAGCCGAATCATAATTGTGTCCCGCCGCAGAGCGGACGGCGACGCCGCGCCTTTGAGTGGCATAGTAAGTCTTGGGCCGGCTTACAGAAGAAATGGGCCCGGAGCCAGAAGAAGTCAGCATATGATCTCACATCCTTTACTACTGCAGATACCAGCAGCTGCCCGCCGGCAAACCCCATGTTCCGGAGGGCGGCCTCCCCCGTCCCGGAAAAAGCCGGTACCGAGGCGGCACGCTTCTCTGATTGAGATTTGCAGGCAACCAATCTATTCATTATTCTTATCGGCAAAGCGGGAAAAAAGTTAAGAATCCTGGGAGAAAATTCTTCCTGTGGGGTCCGTCGAAAAAGTCTTTTCGGCGGACCCCGCCGGGTTTTCAAAACGAAAGCATTGAAAACCTGTTGATTGCATATGAGGGGGGACCCCTGACGGGTCCCCCCTCAAACTCCCCCCTTCTTTTCAAAAGAAGAGGGAACAACGCTTTTTGTTATCCCAGGGTCTTCAGGTGCCGGAGCAAAACATTGGCCACATTCTCGCAGGAGGCCTGGATACAAACCGCCCCGATATCGTGAGCCACCATGGGCATTCCGTACACCACGCTGGACTCCTTATCCTGCCCGATGGTGTA
>DKVN01000137.1:5094-7483 GCA_002491225.1 Faecalibacterium sp. UBA7177 | reverse complement strand
AGTCCGGCGGCGCCGTCCTGGCCCATACCGGTCATGATGATGCCCACCATTTTGCAGCGGACCACCTCCGACATGGACTGAAACAAGGCGTCCACCGACGGGCGGTGGCCGCTGACCTTCTCCCCGGGCGTACAGGAAACCGTGTATTTCTCGCCAATGCGGACCACCCGGCACTGCAGATCCGCCGGAGCCACCAGCGCCAGCCCGCGGTGGAGCTCGTCGCCGTTCTTGGCCTCCCGGACTTCCATTTTACACAGGCGGTTCAGCCGCTCGGCGTACATCTGCGTAAAGCCCTTGGGCATGTGCTGCACAATCACCATGGCGGGAATGTCCGCCGGAAGACGCTTCATAACCTCCAGGGTGGCCTCGGTGCCGCCGGTGGAGGCTCCCAGACCCACAATGACGTGATCCAGGGCGGAGGAGGGACCCAAAGCCGAGGGAGCCGCCAGAGGCTGCTTCACAGCGGCCGCAGCGGCGGCGGACGGCGCCCGCACCCGCGCCATGGAGGCAATGATGACCTTCTGGCTTAAGGCCGTGATAAAGACGTCTTTATTATCCTGAGGCTCCGGCTTGCGGACAAAATCCACCGCGCCGGCGCTCAGCGCGTCGAACACCTTGACCGGGGCGGCGCTCACCACCACCACCGGCACCCGGTAGATCGGCAGCAGCTTTTTCAAAAAGTCGATGCCGTTCATCTTGGGCATCTCAACGTCCAGGCTCACGACGTCCGGGCGCAGCCGCCGGATCTTTTCCAGCGCGTCGTCGGCGTCCACGGCCAGCCCGGCGATCTCGATGTTGGAGTTCTTTTTCAGCGCGCGTTCGAGCGAGGTGCGGAAAAACAGGGAGTCATCCACGATCAGAACGCGAATTATCTTACCCGTAGTCGGCATGGTTTACACCTGCTTTTGATAGATTGCCGGATGAACATACTGGAACCGCGAGCCCAGCCCGTTCAGGCTCTCCGAGTGGCTGATGAAGAAGTACCCGCCCGGCACCAGCCAGTCGTAGAACTTGTTCACCAGCTCCTTTTTGGTCGCGGTGTCAAAGTAGATCATCACGTTGCGGCAGAAGATCAGATCGAACGGCTTTTTGAAGGAGAAATTGTCCATCAGGTTGAAGGTGCGGAAGACGACCTCCTTGCGGATCTTCTCGTTCACCTGCAGGCCGGACGGCACCTGGTTGAAGTACTTGGACTTCCAGACCGTGGGGATATCCTTGAGGTCGTCCAGCGCGTAGATGCCCTCGCGGGCCTTGGTCAGCGCCTTCATCGAGATGTCGGTGGCCAGGATGGTGGTGTCCCAACCGCTCTTGCGCGGGCCGAAATAGTCGTGGATGACCATCTGGGTGGTGTAGGCCTCCTGCCCGGCCGAGCAGCCCGCGCTCCAGATGCGCAGGTCCTTGACCTTTTTGTCCCGCTCCCACGCGGGCAGGATCTCCCTCGTCATAAAGTCAAAGTGCTCGTTCTCCCGCATAAAGTAGGACAGGTTGGTGGTCAGCCGGTTGAGCAGATTGGTGATCTCGGTGCCGGTGGTGTCGCTGTTCAGCACCTGAAAATACTCCTGAAAGGAGTTGATGCCGCGGCTGCGCAGGTCATGGGTCAGCCGGCCCTCGATCAGGGTGCGCTTCTGGGTCAGGTCGATGCCGTACCGGCCCTTGACAAAGCCCGTCAGCTTGTTGAACTCATCGTCGGTCAGTTTGATCAGATGCGGCTTGAGGCCGCCCGCAGTTTCTGCCATTGGAAGATATGCCCCTCTTTCTTGAAGATAGAATCGGCAAGGAGAGCCGCCCGCGCGGCCCCCTCGAAAGCGAAGCCCCGCCCGCGGCGCAAAGGGGTGTTTGGAACATCCCCCCGCGCCGCGGCGGAGCCTGCCCGCGCCCGGCCCAAACAGCCGGGGCGGGCGGTTCACATCCTGAGATCAGAGGCAAAGAACTTGTCGCAGTCCAGGCAAAGCACGACCTTGTCGCCCGCCAGGTGCATGATCGAATGGATGTAGTTCTCGCCCATGGTGGACATGTCCGGCGGCACCATCTTCTGGGCGTCGCTGGAGGAGTAGACCTCGGCCACGCTGTCCACGATCAGGCCCACCTGCATCTCCTCGATCAGGGTGATGATGATGCAGGTCTTGTCGTTGCAGTCCATATCCGGCTGGTTGAGCTTGCGGCGCACGTCGATCACCGGCACCACCTTGCCGCGCAGGTTGATGATGCCCCGGATGTAGCCGGGCAGGCTGGGCACCACCGTGATCTGCTGCATGCTGATGATCTCCTTGACATACAGCAGCTCCAGCGCGTACAGCGACTCGCCTACATGAAAGGAGAGAAACCGCCCTACAAGATCGTCGTTCACTTCGGTGCGCGTCGTATTGTCTGCCATTCCGTGTCCCTCCCC
>DKVN01000137.1:988-4752 GCA_002491225.1 Faecalibacterium sp. UBA7177 | reverse complement strand
GATGCTGCAGCCCGAGATACCAGTCTGCTTGATCGCATACTTATTGAAGAAGGGCGGGAACGGCTTGACCACCACCTGCTGCTCGCCGAGCAGCTCGTCCGCAAAGAGGCAGGCCGATTTGTGCCCGTTGCTGATCAGGATCAGGATGCCCTCGGTCAGGTCGGTCACCTCGGTGGGGATGCCGTAGTACTCGTGCAGCCGCAGGATCGGCAGGCACTCGCCCCGCACCAGCACCATCTCGGCGCCGTTGGTGTCCCGCACGATGGTGTTGGTGTCGTACACCTTGAAGTTCTGCTGGATCGAGGTGATCGGCATGATGAAGGTGCCGCCCCCCACCGCGACCGCCATGCCGTCCACGATGGCCAGGGTCAGCGGGATCTTGATGGTGAAGGTGGTGCCCTTGCCGGGGGTGCTGTCGATCGAGATCGAGCCGCCCACCTTTTCGAGGTTCTTCTGCACCACGTCCATGCCAACGCCGCGGCCCGAGAACTCGGTGACCTCCTTGTTGGTCGAGAAGCCGGGCAGCATGATCAGCGAGTAGGCCTCGCGGTCGGAGTATTCGGCCTCGGGCTTCGAGAGCAGGCCGTTGTTCGCGGCCTTGCGCAGGATGGTCTCACGGTCCAGCCCGCAGCCGTCGTCCGCGATCTGGATCACGATCTCGCCGCCCACGTTGTTGGCCGAGAGGGTGATGGTGCCGCTTTCCGGCTTGCCGGCCTTGACACGCTCATCCGGCATCTCGATGGCGTGATCCATCGCGTTGCGCACCATGTGCATGAAGGGGTCGCCCAGCACCTCGTTGATGGTCTTGTCCACCTCGGTGTCGCCGCCGATGGTGGCCAGCTCTGCCTTCTTGCCCAGCTTTTTGCACATGTCGCGCACGATGCGGTTCATCTTCTGGAAGATGCCGGACAGCGGCACCATCCGCATGCTCATCACCACATCCTGCAGCTCGTCGGTCAGCTTGCGCAGCTCGCGGGCCGATTTCATGTAGTTGTCCAGCTTGAGGCCGCGCAGGTCGGGGTTGTTGGTCACCATCGACTCGGTGGTCACGATCTCGCCCACCAGGTCCATCAGGTGGTCCAGCTTGCCCTGCGGCACGCTGATCAGGCTCTGCATCGGCCGGGCGGCGGCGGGGGCCGCCTTGGGGGCGGCTGCGGCAGCCGGGGCCTTGGCGGCAGCGGCGGGGGGCGCCTCGGAGGCCGCGGGCTGGGCCGGGGCGTCCGGGTGCGCGGGGGCGGCGGGCTCCTCCTTCTTGGCGGTGTCCAGCACCTCGTAGCCGCGCACGTTCACCGAGGCCTCGATGGCGTTGCAGATGTCCTGCAGGTTCGAGGCCGGCTTGCAGATGATCTCAAAGCCGTTGTCCCGGATCACCGGGCAGAGCGAGGAGTCGGCCTCGGGATGCTGCGGGTTGGAGTCGAGCTCGTCGCACAGGTCCTTGAGCTGGGTCATCAGCACAAAGGCGCGCACGTTCTCCAGCTCGCACCCTTCGTCAAAAAAGACCCGGATGTGGTAGACCCCGTTGCCCTCCGGCGCGCTGGCGGCGGGGGCGGCGGCCGGGGCCGGTTCGGCGGCGGGCGCGCTGGGCGCGGCGGCAGGGGCCGCCGGGGCCTCGCCGCCCTTCATCCTGGCAGCCAGGGCGTGCAGCTCCTCCACCAGCTCGGCCGGGTCGCCGTTGCACTCGCCGGAGTTTTGCAGCGTTTCCAGCTCGGCCTTGAGGAAGTCCGACGCCTGGAAGACAAGGTCAAAGACCGTGTCCGCCACGGTGGTGAGGACCTCCGGGGTGTCGCGGAAGATGGCAAAGACATCCTCCACCGCGTGGGCCAGCGTCGCGATGCTGTTCAGCCCCATCATGGCGGCCGAGCCCTTGATCGTGTGCATCACGCGGAAGATCTCGTTGATGTTCTCGATGCTGAGGTCTTTGGATTTTTCCGAGTCCAACAAAATCTGATCCAAGGTGTTGAGCAGGGTCGTATCTTCGTAGATCAGCAATTCCATTGGTTCCATATTCGGGTCAAAATCCATAGGCATTGGTATCCCCCCTGAACCTTATTTGTATCTTTTATTCGGCAGAGGCTGCAAAAAATCAACAAAGCAGGTTAAGTTTTTGCGGGATTATTCGAATAATATTTTAAGAAAGGAGCGCGAGCGGGGAGCAGGCTAAGAAAATAAGGGGTGCAAACGGGCCGGAACACCCGCTGCGCGGCCTTGTTTTTTTACCTCGATCCCCATCTGGCGGGCCGGATCGTCCTGCAAAAAAAACAGCGTGCCTGCCCAAAATTTCGGCAGACACGGCCTGCGGGGCAGCTTGGGAGGGGGGAGAGCGTATGGCGGATATTCTGCGGATCACCACTCCGCTGGTCAACCGCACCCAGAGCATGGAGCCCAAGGGCGATATGTCCCTGAACGGCCAGTTTGACCTGCAGCAGATCGCGAAGGTGGTCAAGACCAACCCCCAGACCGAGCTGCTGGGGCAGAACAACGGCATGGTGGAGCGGGAGGAGACCAGCGCCCTGCTCATGAACATGCTCAAGGACCCCGCCGTCGCCAACGCCACCCTCAAGAACATCTTCGCCTTGCAGGAGATGATCAAGCTGCTGCCGGTGCACAACCGCACCTTCACCGAGGAGATCGAGCAGCTGTTCCAGCAGCTGATGATCGACCCGGAGCGGATCGCGGGGGAGCTGCAGCGCCAGGAGTTCGACTCCTCCTCCTTCAAGGGGGAGTTGTTCGATTTTTTGCGGGCCGAGCTGGAGGCCCGCCCCGGCCAGAGCGACCTGCAGAGCGCGACCCTCAACTTTCTGCGCTCGCTCACCCTCACCATCTCGAAAAACGAGATCCTCGGCTCGGTGTCCAACGACCTGCAGTTCATCGCGGGCTCGATCGCCCCGAGCAAGGCCCTCTCGGCGGCCTTTGCCCAGCTGGCGGCCGAGTTTCGCATGCAGGACGCGCCGGACAATTTCACCGACCTCAAGGCCCAGGCCCTGGCCCTGTTCGGCAGGCTGGAGGACAATCTCCTCTTCTCGCCCAAGCTCGAAAAGGTCGTCTCGATGGCCCTTTACAACCTCTCCCGCTTCAACGACAACCCCCATTACCTGCGCGAGTCCACCGCCATGCTGCTGAGCCAGCTGCACGGGGACGACAAGCGCGAGGCCCTGATGCGGATGCTGCACAGCTTTTTGGAGAACGGCCCCGAGCGGCCCGAGGGCAGCGAGGAGCGCACCTCGGTGATGGACGTGCTGGCGAAGATCCTCGAGAGCCAGCTGCGGGATGAGGACCTGGTGCTGGTCAACTCCGAAAAGATGGAGAAGATCATCCACAGCCTGCTCTCCTCGCCCTGCAACTTCACCCCGCTGCTGCATTATGTGGTGCCGGTGCAGTACCAGGACACCCAGGCCTTTGCCGAGATCTGGATCAACCCCCAGGGCAGGGAGGACGACCGCCGCCGCCGCGCCAGCGGCGAGGAGGCAGTGCACATGCTGCTGGTGTTCGACATCAGCGGCATCGGCCACATGGAGCTGGAGCTCTATGTGCAGGACAAGATGGTGGACTTTGCGCTGCTCTGCCCCCCGGCCTACGTCGCCGCCTACCAGACGATGGAGGCCGACCTGCGCCGCAGCATCCGCAGCACCGAGTACCAGTTTGGCGAGATCCGATTTGATAAGCTCGAGCGGCCCCGCTCCCTGATGGACGTCTTCCGCTCGCTGCCCTATAAAAGGACGGGTGTGGATGTCAGAATCTAACAGGAACAAGGCGGTGGCCCTGCG
>DKVN01000137.1:0-627 GCA_002491225.1 Faecalibacterium sp. UBA7177 | reverse complement strand
CAGGGCATCCCGGTCTACCGGGACGACAGCGCGGCCAGCATGCTGTGTATGCTGGATGTGGGCAAGGCGATCCCCCCCGAGCTGTACCAGATCGTGGCTGCCATCTATGTGCAGCTGCTCAAAACCTCGGATTCCATCAAAAACGGTATGGCCGGGCTGGGCGGTATGAGCGGCCCCCGCGGCCGGGAAGGAGGCGGCAGATGATCCCGTTTTTTCATGCCAAGCGCAAAGGGGTAAAGTGCATCCTCCAGGGCCCGGGCAACGAGCTGCTGGCCGACGGCACCGCCTATCACACCGACAAGGACAGCCTTGAGATCGAGAGCCGCAAGGGCCTGCCCATCCTCACCCTCGGCAGCCGCGTCAAGCTGGTGCTGCACGAGCCGGGCGGGGTGCAGGTCTGGCAGGGGCGGGTGTACACCTCCACCGGGGATGTGCTGCGGGTGAGCGAGGCGCAGGTCTGCTCCACCAGCGAAAAGCGCAAGACCTACCGGGTCAATGTCAACAGCGACGCCCGGCTCACCGCCTACCAGCGGCAGGGCAGCTCGCTGCACAAGGTCTGGGAGGAGATGGTCAAGCTGCGGGACATCAGCTCGGGCGGCTGCCTGATCCAGACACGCAAGGAGTTCA
>DKVN01000150.1 GCA_002491225.1 Faecalibacterium sp. UBA7177 | reverse complement strand
TCCCCCTGGAAGGTGCTCTGGAGCGTCAAGGTGCCGATGGTCATGCCCTCGATCACCATCTGCCTCTTCCTCACCATCACCAACTCCTTCAAGCTGTTTGACCAGAACCTCGCCCTGACCGGCGGCGAGCCCAACCACGCCACCGAGATGCTGGCGCTCAACATCTACAACACCTTCTACGCCCGCAGCGGGCCACAGTGGAAGGGCATCGGCCAGGCCAAGGCCGTCGTCTTCTTTGTCGTGGTGGTCATTATTTCGCTCGTGCAGCTGGCGGCGACCCGCTCCAAGGAGGTGCAGCAGTAATGAAAAAGAAACAGGCAAGCCCGGTCTGGACGGTGCTTTTGGGCATCCTCGCGGTGCTCTACGTCTACCCGGTGATCATGATCCTCTTCAACTCGCTCAAAAAAGAGACCTCCATCACCACCTCCACCGCCTTTGAGCTGCCCAGCGCGGCCAGCTTCACCGGCCTCGCGAACTATGTGGACGCGCTGGGCTCCAAGGGCTTTTTGCAGAGCTTTGGCTACAGCCTCTTCATCACCCTCACCTCGGTGGCGCTGATCCTGCTCTGCTGCTCGATGTGCGCCTGGTATATCACACGGGTGCACTCGGGGATTTCGCGCATCATGTACCTGCTCTGCGTGTTCAGCATGGTGGTGCCGTTCCAGATGGTGATGTTCACCCTCTCGCAGACGGCCGACCAGCTGAAACTCAACACCCCCTGGAACATCTGCATCATCTACCTCGGCTTCGGCGCGGGGCTGGCGGTGTTCATGTTCTCGGGCTTTGTCAAGGGCATCCCGCTCGAGATCGAGGAGGCCGCCATGATCGACGGCTGCAACCCGGTGCAGATCTTCTTCCACATCGTCTGCCCGATCCTCAAGCCCACCATGATCTCGGTGGCGATTTTGCAGGCCATGTGGGTCTGGAACGACTACCTGCTGCCCACCCTGGTGCTGGACATCAAGAAGTACCGCACCATCCCGATGCTGATCCAGTATTTCCGCGGCAGCTACGGCCGGGTCGAGATGGGCCCGATGATGGCCTGCATCATGCTCACCGTCCTGCCCATCATCATCTTCTACCTGGCCTGCCAGAAGTATATCATCGAGGGCGTCGTGGCCGGGGCGGTCAAGGGGTGATGCGCCCGAAAGGAGGGGTGCGTTTATGCGTGCAAGCGGTATTTTGATGCCCCTTTCCAGCCTGCCGGGGCCCTGGGGCATCGGCACCCTCGGCGAGAGCGCGACCCAATTTGTGGATTTTCTGGCCGCGGCGGGCCAGCGGTACTGGCAGATCCTGCCCATCGGGCCCACCGGCTACGGCGACAGCCCCTACCAGAGCTTTTCGGCCTTTGCGGCCAACCCCTACCTGATCGACCCCGGCCTGCTCGTCGAAGAGGGCCTGCTCACCGAGGATGAGGCCCGCGCCCCGCACTGGGGCAGCGACCCCTGCCGGGTGGACTATGCCGCCCTCTGGGCCGGGCGGGGGAAACTGCTGGAACAGGCGGTTGCCCGGCTCGACCCCGCCGATGAGGATTTTGTCAAATTCTGCGGGGCCGAGCGGGACTGGCTGGACGATTACGCCCTCTTTATGGCCCTCAAGGAGGCGCACGGCCACGCGAGCTGGCAGCACTGGCCGCGCCCGCTGCGGCTGCGCGACCCGGCGGCGCTGGCCGAGGCCGAGACCCGGCTGGCCGGGCGGGTGTTTTACTGGAAGGCGGTGCAGTACCTCTTTTTTGCGCAGTGGGCCCGGCTCAAGGGCACCGCGGCCGAAAAGGGGGTGCGGATCATCGGGGACATCCCGATCTACGTCTCGCCCGATTCGAGCGATGTCTGGGCCTCGCCCGAGCTGTTCCAGCTGGACGCCGAGGGTCGGCCGACCGAGGTGGCGGGCTGCCCGCCCGACGCCTTTGCCGCCGCCGGGCAGGTCTGGGGCAACCCGCTCTACGACTGGGCCCACCACGCCGAGACCGGCTACGCCTGGTGGCTGCGGCGGCTGGGCCACGCCGGGCGGGTGTATGATGTGGTGCGCATCGACCATTTCCGCGGGCTCGAGAGCTATTTTGCCATCCCGGCCGGGCAGGACACCGCCGCCGGGGGCCGCTGGCGCAAGGGCCCGGGCATGGACTTTATCCGCGCGGTGCGCGCCGCGCTGCCCGAGCTCGCGATCATCGCGGAGGATCTGGGCTACCTGACCCCGGAGGTGCGGCAGCTGCGGCGGGAGAGCGGCTTTGCGGGCATGAAGGTGCTGCAGTTCGCCTTTGACAGCCGGGAGCCGGGGGACTATCTGCCCCACAACTACCGGCGCAATTCGGTGGTTTACACCGGCACCCACGACAACATCCCCACCGCCGCCTGGCAGGCATCGGCCGACCCCGCCGACGTGGCGGCCGCCCGCGCCTACCTCGCCGCGGCCGAGGAGGATCTGACCCCCGCCTTCATCCGGGCGGCGCTGGCCAGCGTCTGCGACACGGCCATCCTGCCCATGCAGGACTGGCTCGGCCTCGGGGCCGAGGCGCGGATGAACACTCCCAGCCGCCTGGACGGCAACTGGCAGTGGCGGATGGCCCCGGACGCGCTGAGCGGCGTGCTGGCCCGGCGGATCCGCGCGCTGAGTGAGCGGTACGGGCGGGTGTGAGGCGGGAGCGGTTCTTCCGCGAACGCAGCGAACGACATGGAACGACATGGGGACGGTGCTTTTGTCCGCAGCGCAGCGAAAGACAGAAGCACCGTCCCCTGTGTCGGCAGCGAACTGCTTTGTGCGGGCTTTCCTCTCTCCGTTTTGGGCCCTTCCGGCGCAGTTTCGCCGCTTGCCTCTTGCCAAGGGGGCGCAGATTTGCTATAATAAGCGGTACCGGGTAAGCCGTTTCCAAGGCCTCCCGCGCGCTGGCATAGCACAGCTGGTAGTGCAGCTGATTTGTAATCAGCAGGTCGGGGGTTCGAATCCGTC
>DKVN01000122.1 GCA_002491225.1 Faecalibacterium sp. UBA7177 | reverse complement strand
ACCCACCAGCCCGGCACCCAGATATACTTGTGCATGGCGGGCGAGACGCTGCCGATCATCCAGCAGTTGCGGGGGCAGTTGCGGGCCTGCTCGCGCACCTTTTGGGCCTGCTCGCTGTTCCACAGCTCCTCCCAGCTCTGCTCCCTGAGGTTGCCCATCACCGCCTTTTGGGCCATGCCGTTGCAGGGAATGACGTCGCAGAAGGGGTCGATGAAGAAGGCGTCCTTGGACATATCGCAGGGCAGCAGCCGCTTGTTGCCGTAGATATAGTTGATGAGCCCGTGGTTGAAGTAGGCGCGGAACCACTTTTTGGGGCTGTTGCTCTGGAGCAGCTCGTTGATCAGGGCCTCGAAATTCTCGGCCACATGGTACCTGTCCTCGATCTTGTTGTCAGTTTTCCGGAAGTAGAAGCTGTTGTGCAGGGTGGCGGTGGCAAACTCCATGCCCATCTCGTCGCTGAGGCGGTAAAGAGGCACCAGGTCCTCACAGTTCATATCCTGCACGGTCATGCCGAAGCCGACGTCCGGGTGGCCCATCTCGACCAGGGTTTTGAGGGTGGTGTAGCCGCGCTGCCAGCCGTCCGGGATGCGGCGGATGGCGTCGTTGGTGGCCTGCATCCCCTCGATGCTGATGCGGATGCCGAGCCTGGGGAAGCGTTTGCAGAGCTCGAGGATGCGGTCGGTAAAATAGCCGTTGGTCGAGATGACGATGCGGTCGCTTTTTTTGTACAGCTCTTCGACGATCTCGGCGAGGTCCTTGCGGATGAAGGGCTCGCCGCCCGTGATGTTGGTAAAGGCCATCTCGGGCAGCTTGCGGATGACCTCGAGGCTGATCTCGTCCTCCGGGCGGGAGGGGTCGCGCCAGCAATCGCACATGTTGCAGCGCGCGTTGCAGCGGTAGGTGACGATGACGGTGCCGTAAAGGCTGCGTTTGGGCATGTTTCCTTGCTCCTTTTTCTGCAAACTGTGTGGGCGGGCTTGTCCGCGGGGTCAGTGGGGTTTGGCGGCCTGTTTCTCCGCGATGACCTCCTGATAGATGGCCGTCAGCTGCTCTAAATGCCGCTGGGCCGAAAAACGCTCTTTGGCAAACCGCACCGCGCCCTCGCACAGGGCGGCGTATTCGGCCTTTGGCAGGGCCAGCAGCCGTTCGATGGCGCCGGCCAGCGCCGCGGCGTCGCCGGGGGCGAAGAGGAAGCCGGTCTCGCCCTCGCGCACCAGCTCCGGGATGCCGCCGATTCGGCTGCCGAGCACCGGCTTGCCGCAGCTGAGCGCCTCCAGCACCGAGTAGGGGCCGTTTTCGTACCACTCGCTGGGCAGCACCACCGCCCTGCAGCCGTGCAGCGCCTGCTGCAGCACTTCACCGGTGAGATAGCCCAGAAACTCCACCCGCTCGGTGATGCCCAGTTCGGCCGCCAGCGCTTCGAGTTCGGCCCGCTGGGGGCCGTCCCCTGCGATGCGCAGGTGGGCCGCCGGGCACCGGGCCAGCGCCCGCAGCAGGGTGGCCACCCCTTTTTCGGCGCTCAGGCGGCCGAGGTAGAGCAGGGCGTCATCCTGCGGCTCTGCCCACTGGCAGACGGTGCCCTCGGGCAGAAAGTTTGGCAGGTGCAGGATGGGGGAGCTGGTAAACCGGCAGCGCTGCAGGAGGGTTTGGTAAAAGGCCGAGGGGCAGAGGTAGCGGTCGATCTGCTGATAGCTGCCCCGCAGCCGGTAGAGCCGGGCCTCGATGGCGGCCAGCAGGCTTTTGGCCATTGAGCCCTTGACACATTTTTGCCGCACACAGGGCCCAAAATGCCCGCCGAGGCAGGCTTCGCAGACCCCATGCGGCGAGAGGCAGGTGTAGTTGGGGCAGACGCAGATGAGGTCGTGCTGGGTAAAGACGACCGGGATGCCCAGCTTTTGGCAGGGCTCGAGGATCGAGAGGGTGATTTGCCGGTGGACGAGGTTGAGATGCACGATGTCCGGGCGCTCGGCCGCGAGCAGAGCGGCGAACTTGTCCCGCGCCTCGGCGTTGTAGAGCAGGTTTGCCGCGCTTTTGAGCTGCTGCGCTTTGCTCTGGCGGCCGTTGTAATCGACCTTTGAGACAAAGTACCGCGCCTGCTCGCAGGGCTCGCTGCGCTCGTCCTCCATGGCAAAAAAGAGGACCGTGTGCCCGGCGGCGCGCAAGAGGTCGGCCAGGGCGAAGTAGTAGGTCTCGCTGCCGCCCTTGCGGTAGTGGAACTTGTTGACCAGCAGCACCTTCACGGCGGTGCGCCCCCTTTCCTGCGATACGGCGATGTTTAGCAGAACGGGCGGCTCAATACGCGCCGTCTCCCCGGATGACCGCCCCCACCGTTTTGAGGAGGATCGAGAGGTCGGTGAGGGGGCCCTGCTCCTCGATGTACTTGAGGTCGAGGGTCATCCACTCGTCAAAGCTGAGGTTGGACCGGCCGCTGACCTGCCAGTAGCAGGTGAGCCCCGGCCGCACGGCCAGGCGGCCCCACTCCCAGTCGTTGTACTGGGCCACCTCCCGCGGCAGGGGCGGGCGGGGGCCGACGATGCTCATGTCCCCCTTGAGGATGTTGAAGAGCTGGGGCAGCTCGTCGATGCTGGTGCGGCGCAGAAAATGGCCCACCGGGGTGATGCGGGGGTCGTTGGCGATCTTGAAGGTGGGGCCGTCCGACTCGTTGAACTGCTCGAGCTCGGCCAGCCGCTGCTCGGCATCCTTATACATTGAGCGGAACTTGTACATATCGAACTCTTTGCCCTGCAGCCCGCAGCGCCGCTGCTTAAAGATGATGGGGCCGGGGCTGGAAACCCGCACGGCGATCGCCGCCGCCAGCATCACCGGCGAGAGCAGCACCAGCGCCGCCGCCGAGGCGACCACATCAAAGCAGCGCTTGGCCGCGGCCCAGACCGGCCCGCGCCCCGGCGCCCGGCGGACATTGAGCAGCTTAAGCCCGGCGATATTTTCGACCGTGGGGGCGGCGGGGATAAAATCGTTGTAGGTGGGGATGATCGAGATTTTGGCGCCGTACCGCCCGGCCGCCGAGACCAGCCCGCCGATGAGGTCGGCATTTTGGGCGGGCAGGGCCACCACCACCTCCTCGACCTTTTCGGTTTGCAGGATGCGGCGGAACTCCGAAAGGGTGCCGCGCCAGTTTCCCAGCTTCTGCCCGGCCTCGCCCTGGGCCTGCTCGTCCGAGAGATAGCCGAGGTAGACATAGCCCAGCCAGGGGCGGGCGGTGATCTCGGTGTGGTAGCGCTGGGCCAGCGGCCCGCTGCCCACCAGCAGCACCGAGCGGGTGTTGCGCCCGCGGGCGCGCACATACCGCAGCAGCGCCCGCAGCACCACCCGCTTGGCCAGCAGCCCGGCCATCGAGAAGGCATAGAAAAAGCCCAGCTGGGTGCGGGCAAAATCCCCCCATTTTAAGAGATACAGCCCGGTGCCGAGGGCCAGCACCCCGATGCCGTTGGCAAGGAAGAGGGTGAGCGCCTCCCGCCCAAAGCTGCGGAAGCGGTAGCTGCCGTAGAGCCGCAGCGCCGCAAACAGCACAACCATGCCGGTGGCATAGCCCAGCGCGGTTTCGGCATAGTGGTAGCGGCCGCCCCAGAGCACCAGCTGCCCCACCCCGCCCAGCACGGTTTGGCGCAGGTAGATCGAGAGGAGATAGGCGAGGGTGAGGATGCCCCAATCCAGCACAAGGTTGACCGCGTTGAACAGCTTTTGGTGCTTGCTGGTCAGGTTCATCTTCCCTCTCCCCTTTCGGCGGCCGGTGCGGCCGCGCACCGGCGCGGCACACACTTCTCATAGTATTCCTACATTATACTAAAAAACGCCCCCTTTTGCAATCCAAACACAGCAAAAGGGGGCGGGAACGTCCAAGCCGCAGGTTCCATCCGTCCGCGTGGGGGATATTCCCCTGAGAAAACGGGCCACACAAAGCGGTGGTTCGATAAGAAAACAAAGCCGCAAATTCTACCTGTGCAGCCGTATCTGCTGCGTTGTCAAAGCTTGCATTCCACCAAGGTCTGGGGTTTTACCGCGACAGCGGTAAAATGCAGGCCCCGGTGGGGCCTGCAACCAGATGCCCGGTTTCGCCGAAGGCGAAATGACCGACCTAAAGTCGGCCAAGGGCCGCAGCGCTTTTCCGCCTTGCAGCTACGGCCGCACAGCGAATTTGCGCTGCTTCGCAGGTCCTTCGGACTCTTTGTTTTCTCATCTTACCACCGCTAATGGGCATTCCCGCCAACAAGCCGTGGGGCCTCCGCAGTGCCCACTCAAGCTGCCCCCGCATTTGGCTGCATTTGGAGAAGACGGCGAACCATGCACAAGTACCATTGCAATTGGCAGCTTGCACAAATTGCTGGAGAAATTATTCCCGATTTTGTCGATTGACAACGGTCGTACATTCTGATATTCTACACAGATATGTTTGGGCTGTCGGCTGCATTTACCGGCACACTCATGCTTGCGGCACAGGGAGGTACAGGGAGGTACATGATGAAAAACACGGTAGAAGAACAACTTCATAAAGAACACATAAAACTGTCCAGCCGTTTGTGGCTTGGCGGCGCAGACTGCATGATCACTACCTTATGCAACATCATTACGGGCGGCGGCTTGACCTTCTATTTTGTCAATTATTATGGAATGGATCCGGGCTGGAGCGCAGCGTGTTGGATGCTGTTCGGGATCTGGAATGCGGTAAACGACCCCATTTTCGGCTATCTGTCGGATCGAACCAGATCAAAGCTGGGGCGGCGGATCCCGTATATCCGCTATGGCTCTATGATGATCGCCGCGGTGTTTATCCTGACCTGGGTAAGCTGGTTTGGACACCAGTCCGATCTGCAAATGTTTATGCAGATGCTGATCTGCCTGTTCCTGTTTGACCTGCTGTACACCGCCATTGCCACATCCCTTTATGTCATGCCCTACGAAATGGCTGTTACCAATGAAGCCCGGAGCAAGATACTGTTTGTAAAGGTCATCTTCGGATTGGCGGCATTGTCGGTGCCTCTGTTTCTGCTGGCAGAGCTGGAGAATATCCTGCGTCAATCTCTTGCCCGGTTTCAGCTGCTCATGACCTTTATCGGTGTGCTTGCCGGAGCAATTATGTTCTTCAGTACTTTTTTCTATCGGGAAAAGGGGTTCGTCAGGAAAGAGCAGCAGTATCCATTTCTGCGGTCCATCGTCACCTGCTTTAAGAACCGGAGCTTTCTCATTTTTGAAGTGCTTTCCTTTTCCATTACGTTTATCCAGACTGCCCTGATGCTGGGCCTGAGCTACTATTTTGAAGCCTGCGGTGTAAATTATCTGGCCTGCTACCTTGCCATGTTGATCGGCATTATCGCGGGGATGTGGTTCTGGATGATGCCCGGCGCCAGATTGGGCGTAAAGCCCTGTATTGTGATCATGTGTCTGGTATTTGGGGCCGGGCTGGCTGTGATGATCGTATTCGGTCAGTATACCATCGCCGGGGTCATTGGGTTCCTTTCTGCGGGCATCGGCTTCTCCGGGGGGATGTATCTGATCCCTCTGATGAACGGAGATGTGATCGACTACGACGAGCATCTGTCCGGGCTTCGCCGGGAGGGCATGTATGCCGGGGTCAACAGTTTTATTTGCAAACCGGCCATCAGTATCGCCAACGCGATTTTTCCTGTGATGATCCTCTGGTTTGGCTATGATGCCTCGCTTCCCCTGAAAGACCAGACCGCTTTTGCCAAACTGGGGATCCGGTTTTCGTGGCTGTTTCTTTCCGCGGTTTTGCTGTTTCTCTGTGCCGCTTTCATCGGCAGGTTCTATCCGCTCCATGGCAGGCAGTGGAGCAGCATCAAGGAGACGCTTGCGGCCCGGCATGAAGAAAAGCAGCGCATCTTTGAACAGGAAGCTTTAGAAAAGATGGGGGAGGAATAACTCTGTCGCCTGATGGATGAGGCGTGAGCCAAACTCTCACAATCTGCCCTGTTTGATAAGGGGCCGATGTAGACAGGGCATCTTCCATTACTGGCAGCTGTTCGTAGAACGCATCAAGGACGATCATTGTGATCCGTATTCAGAAGAAAAGTGAACCGCCTCCGGTTTTACAGCCGGGGGCGGTTCGCTCTTGAACCATTCTCGGGGAAACATCCCCCGCGCGGACGGATGGGGTCCGCGCGGCGGTTTGGGGGCTGCGCGGCCGGGGCTCAGCTCTCGGCGGGCGGGGGCTGGCGTTTTTCGCGTTTTTCCTCCCGCAGGGTGTAGAGGGCGGGCACCACCGCGAGGGTGAGCACGGTGGAGCCCAAGAGGCCGAACAGCAGCACGCTGGCCATGGGGGCGGTCATGGCGTCGCCGCTGGCCACCAGCGGAACCAGGCCGATGCAGGTGGTGATGCTGGAGAGCATGATCGGCCGGAAACGCTGGCGCACCGCCTCACGGCAGGCGTCCCGGATGCCGGCCCCGGCCGCCCGCTCGGCGTCGATGACCTCAATGAGCAGGATGCCGTTGTTGACCACGATGCCGAAGAGGCTGACCAGGCCCAGCAGCGCCATGACCTGAATATCCATATGGAAGAGCCAGAGCCCGAAGCAGCAGCCGATGAGGCTTAAGGGGATGCTGGTGAGCACATTGACCGGCTTTGCAAAATCCCGGAACTGCAGCAGCAGGATGACATAGATGACGAGCACGGCCAGCAGGGCGGCGATGCCGAGGTTTTGGATGAGGGCCAGCATGTTGGCGGTTTCGCCCCGCTCGGTGACGGTCATGTCGCCGAGGTCGAGCTGATCGAGCAGTTCGGCGTTCAGCTGGCTCTCGATGCGGGCGGCGGCGTAGCCGGGCAGCACGCCGGACAGCACGTTGACCGACCGGCGGCCGTTGTAGTGGTTGATCTGGGGCACGGTGGGCTGCAATTCCACCTCGGCCACCTGCCCCAGCAGCACCCGGGTGCCCGCCTGGCTGGCCGAGATGGGCAGGGCGAGCAGATCGTCGAGACTTTCGACATTGGCCCGCACCACGATGTCCATCTCGCTGCCGTTTGCGGTGTAGCTGCTGGCGGTGGCCCCCATCAGGCTGGTGTTCAGCTGCTTGGCCACGTCATATTTGAGCAGGCCGTAGCCCGAGAGGCGCTCGCTGTCCAGCACCACCCGGTACTGGTACTGGGGCACCACGGCGGTATCCCGCACATTGTCGGTGCCGGGGATCGTGGCCAGGGTCTCGCGCATCTGCTGGGCCAGGGCGTTGATCTGGTTGGTGTCCGACCCGCTGACCGTGAGGGTGATGGTGGCGTCGGTGGGCATCGAGTACTCGAGGCACTTGACCTGAATTTTAGCGCCCGGCACCGCCGCGTC
>DKVN01000100.1:3339-4428 GCA_002491225.1 Faecalibacterium sp. UBA7177 | reverse complement strand
AAAAATCCCCTTTTTCCCTGCCGGTCAGACGTGCTTTTTGCACAAAAATAGCGTGGACAGAACCCGAAAAAAGCCCGGCCCGCCCGCCGCGCTCCGGGTGGGGAGGCGGCGGGCGGGACGGGGGATGGCGGCGGGGGACTGCGGCGCGGGAGGGTGACCCGCCCGGCCGCGCCGCATCGGGCGGCTCAGACCCGGTACCGGGTTTGCCCATGCGCAGTACGGGAGGCCCGCCCGGCCTGTGCCGGGTCGGGTAGCTCAGACCCCCTCGAAGGCGGACACGCAGCCGCACAGCCGGTCGTAGGAGGCGAGGGTGTAGCTCTCATGGCTTTGGGGGTCACCGGCCGAGGCGAGCAGCTCGTCCAGCCCCTCCGGGTCGGCCTGGATCTCGCGGGCCTGCTGGTCGATGGCGGGCCAGTTCTCCCAGAACTGTTCCCGCACCGCGAGCTCCTGGTCGCTCAGCCAGCCCTCGATGCTGTCGCTCAGCTCGCTGTCGGCCGGGGCCTCGGGGTGCTCCTCGGCCCAGTCCAGCAGGCCGCAGGCCGCGATCACCGCCTTCAGCGAGCTTCCCGCCTCGCCGGAGCCGTAGCTGACACACTGTTCCAGCGCCAGGTGCAGCCCGTCCTCGTCCCAATCGGGGGCGGAGACGGGGCAGGAGGAGCCCGGCAGGCAGCCGGACAGCGAGAGAGCGAGAGCCAGCGCCAGCACAAGGCAGACGGGGCCGCGCAGAGCAGATCGTTTCATGGATTCACACCGTCCTTTGGTTCAGGATTTGTGGGCCGCCTCGGCTGGCGGGCGCGGGCAGGGCAGAGGGCGGGTCAGTTGCACGGCTGACCCGTCCGCGCGGCAGCCGCGGGGCCTCGCCCTTATTGTATGCAAAAGCGGAGCGGGGCGTTTGCGCCTGGCCGGGGCGGCGGGCGGCGGACGGAAAAATTGCCGCCCGGCATCTGCCCGGCGGCCCGGCGGCGGGCCCGGCGTTTTCCCGGATGGCGCGGCAAAACCGGTTTTGCTATCTTCGCATTTCGCACAAAACGTGGTATGATGGTACTGCCGCGGCGGCGCGGACGGCGTGTCTGCCCGATTCGCGCCGGG
>DKVN01000100.1:731-3041 GCA_002491225.1 Faecalibacterium sp. UBA7177 | reverse complement strand
CCAATGCTTCAAAAGAAAAGAGGATGTCCCATGCAGCCCTACCTGCAAGATCTGTTCGCCTTTCTCACCGCCTCGCCCAGCCCCTGGCACGCCGTCGCCGAGAGCGCGGCGCGGCTGCGCAGGGCGGGCTTTGCCCCGCTTGACGAGGCGCAAGCCTGGACCCTCGCGCCCGGCGGGGCCTATTATGTCACCCGCGGCCAGAGCAGCCTGATCGCCTTTCGGCTGCCCGCCGGGCCGCTGACCGGCTGGCGGATGGCCGCCGCCCACAGCGACAGCCCCACCTACCGGGTCAAGTACGCCGGCCGAGGGGCGGAAAAGGGCGGGTATGTCCGCCTTTCCACCGAGGGCTACGGCGGCATGAACGCCGCCTCCTGGCTGGACCGCCCCCTCACGGTGGCTGGGCGGGTGCTGCTGCGCACCCCGGACGGCATCGAGAGCCGCCTCGTGCATCCCGACCGGGACCTGCTCACCATCCCCAGCCTCGCGGTGCATCTCGACCGGGAGCGCAACACCGGCCACAAGTACGACCCACACACCGACATGCAGCCGCTCTACAGCCTCGCGGGCGGCCGCAGCCTGCCCGCTTTGCTGGCCGAAGAACTTGGCGCGGCGGAGGAGGATATTGTCGACCTCGACCTCGACCTCTGCGTCCGGCAGACCCCGGTGCTGCTGGGGCCGGAGGAGGAGCTGATCCAGGCCCCCCGGCTGGACGACCTCGAGTGCGCCTGGGCCACCCTGAGCGGCTTTCTGGCCGCGCCGCCCCTGCCCGGCGCGGGGGCTCTCTGGTGCCTCTTTGACAGCGAAGAGGTGGGCAGCGGCACCATGCAGGGGGCCTGCGGCAGCTTTTTGCCGGACCTGCTGGCGCGGGCGGCCGCGGCGCTCGGGATCGGGCCGGACGCGCAGCGGGCCGCGCTGGCGGGCAGCCTCGCCCTCAGCGTGGACAACGCCCACGCCGCCCACCCCAACTTCCCCGAAAAGAGCGACCCGCAGGGCAGCGTCCGGCTCGGGGGCGGGGTGGTGCTCAAGTACAACGCCAGCCAGCGCTACACCACCACCGCCGTCACCGGCGGGCTGTTCCAAGCGCTTTGCCGGCGGGCGGGGGTGCCGGTGCAGTTGTTCGCCAACCGGGCCGACCTGCCCGGCGGCAGCACCCTCGGCCACCTGCTCAGCGCCCAGGTCAGCGTGCCGATGGCCGACATCGGGCTGGCCCAGTTGGCCATGCACGCCTGCGTTGAGACCGCCGCGGCAAAGGATGCCGAGTGGATGCAGCAGGCCATGACCGCCTGGTATGGCACCGGGATCGACCGCACGGCGGACGGCGCTTATGCGATCCGGGGCTGAGGCGGGGCCGCGCCCCATTTAGGAGTGCCCAACGCGCGCGAACGGATGGGCTCCGCGCTCTGGTCACTCCCCTCCATTCAACAACAAAAGGAGGCCCGCCCCATGACCGACGCGCTGCGCGCACAGCTTGCCGCCCTGGCCGACCCCGGCTACCGCGCCTTTCAGCAGCCGCTGCTGCCGGGGGTGGAAGACCTTCTCGGGGTGCGGCTGCCGGTGCTGCAAAGGATGGCCGCCGCCTTGGCAAAGGGGGACTGGCGGGCCGAGTTTTCCGCCCCGGACGCCACCTTTGAGGAGCGGATGCTGCGGGGGCTGGTGCTCGGCAGGCTGCCGGGGACGCCGGAGGAGATCCTGCCGCTGGTGCGGGAATTTCTGCCCGCGATCGACAACTGGTCGGTCTGCGACAGCTTCTGCGCGGGGTTGAAAATGGCAAAAATATACAAAGAGGAAATCTTTGCCTTTGCCGCCGAGTGCGCCCAGAGCCCGCGGGAATACACGGCGCGGGTGGGGGCGGTGCTGCTGCTCTGGCACTATGCCGCGCCCGCCGACCTGCCCCGCTGTCTTGCGGCCTACCGCACGATCCGCTGCCCGGCCTTTTACGCCCGGATGGGGGTGGCCTGGGGCTACGCGGTGCTTGCGGCGGTGGATTTTGAGGCGACGATCGCCGCCATGCAGGAGGCCGGGATGGACGATGCTACCTGGAACAAGGCCCTGCAAAAGATGAGGGAGAGTCGCCGGATCACCCCGGCCCAGAAGCAATGGTGCAAGGAGCACAAACGGCGCTGAAAGAAATACAGACTGGAATATCTGCGCCGGATAATACGGAAATGGCTGAATTTTTGCGGCGCGGAGGGGACGAGGGATCCCGCGAGGCTCGAAGAAAACGCCGAAAAGCGGACGGGATACAGGGATCATGCGCCGCGTGACGCGGGGAATGGGCCCTGCCGGAACCGGCGGAAGCAGTGCAAGAAA
>DKVN01000100.1:0-432 GCA_002491225.1 Faecalibacterium sp. UBA7177 | reverse complement strand
GAGACCAGTAAAACAGAGGCCGACAGAGCGGAAACCGGCAAAACAGAGACCAGAAAGACAGAGACAGGTAAAGAGGAAACCGGTAAAACGGAAATTGCCACCCCCCCAACCGGCCGGTTCGCGCCCTCTCCCTCGGGGCGGATGCATCTGGGCAACCTGTTTTGCAGCCTGCTGGCCTGGCTCAGCGCCAAAAGCGCCGGGGGGCGGGTGGTGCTGCGCATCGAGGACCTTGACCCCCTGCGCTGCCCCCGCGCCTTTGCCGACCAGATCGAGGAAGATTTGAGCTGGCTCGGCCTTGTATGGGACGAGGGCGGCAGCCGGGGCGGTCCGAACGGCCCCTACTACCAGCAGGAGCGCACCGCCCTCTACGAGCGGGCCTGTGAGGAATTGACCGCCCGCGGCCTGACCTACCCCTGCTTTTGCAGCCGGGCC
>DKVN01000136.1:17753-22572 GCA_002491225.1 Faecalibacterium sp. UBA7177 | reverse complement strand
GCTCCTGTCACGCCATGCGTTGATAGCCGCAAAGCGTATGACAGTCTTGCAAAAGCCGTTGAAAGTATACATGATGTGTTCTTTGTATGCTTCTGTACAAGGCATAGTTGATTCCCCCTTTCTCCCACATAGGGTTTTTATAATTTGCAATTAGTAGGTGTGCCAAAATATATTGGATTCTGGATAAATAAAATGCAGTATAAGTGTAACTATTATGATTAGGCATAGAAATATAAAGCTACCCACTATAAACCATTTTATCCCTCTTAAAATATCTTTGAGAGTTTTATTTTGAATAATAGAATCCACGTCTTGGGAAACTCGATAAATTGAATCGACTTTTTCATTTATAAAAGAATTTTCCCTTACTTCCTGCACGTCAATATCCTTTACAAGTTCATCTAAAGTCATATCAAAGAAATCACTTAACATGACTAATCTAGTAAAATCCGGGTATGATTGCCCTGCTTCCCACTTTGAGACAGTCTGTCTTGATACCTGCATTTCCATTCCCAATTCTTCTTGTGAGAGTCCTTTTTCTTTACGAAGTTTTAATAATTTTTCGTTAAATTTCATTTCACATTTCCTCCTTTTTTTCTAGCCTACAATATTATTTATTTGGCTTCAAGCAATTTAGGTTGTCAATTTGTCAATTTTAACACACATTTCATAAGTTTCTGAAAATTAACATTGTGTCAATAATCTTTAACACACCTTTTAGATACTCCAATCCTAATTGTTCATTGTCAATAACACCAAAATTATGCTATATTCCTGACTGGTTCACAATGATGAAGAATAAGAAAGGGATTTCGTAGTAGTCGGCATTCGTGGAAATGTGTATAACTGGCTGCCTTTCGGAATTGTGGGTAACTCTGTTTGCAGGACGTGGGAAAGCTGCTCTTTAGCTTTTCAATGTCCTGTGAATAGAGTTATCCATGATTCCATAGCCTGTTATGCACATTTCCACAATGCTTGTCTTTTGGTCTTTGGTTTCTGTGGTTCGGAATAGTGTGGTGCTGGTGGTCTATCTCTTGTTTTCGGTTGCTTGCTTCTTTACCGTACATGAGCATTGTCGGCCGGGGTGTCGCCCGGCCAGCTGAGCTTGACGCACTCCTTGAAATTTTCGGGCTCGTCGGTGATGAAGTTGATGGCGCACTTGCCGGTGCGCAGGATGTGCTGGGCCGTGTTGGAGGAGTTGCGGCAGGAGAGCAGCATGGCGTAAAAATCCTTGCCCGCCACATAATAGGGCTGCACCAGCGAGTAGGGGCCGAGGCTGGTGGAGCCATCCTCACACAGGGTGGAGATGACCACCGTGGGCATGGGGAAAAAGAGGGAGGTCTGGTAGAAGTTATCTACCACGCGCAGGTCGGTAAAGCTGGACATGATCGAGGCTCCTTTCTGTTTGGCTGTTGGGCGGGCGGCGGAGCTTTGCCGGTGCTTTGGGGCGGGGCGCTCACAGCAGGCGCTGCAAAATGGGGACCAGCTCGTCAAAGCGGGCCCGGCCGCGCCCGGCCGCATCCAGCAGGGCCTCGGCCAGAAACTCCGGCAGGATGGGCGAGCACCAGGGCGCACAGGGGGCCAGCAGGGCAGCGATCCTCTGCTGCAGCTGCCCGACGAGCTGTCGGTGGTAGACCCCCTGCAGGGGCGCCGAGTTGTCGGCGGCGTACTCCTGCCAGAGGGCGTCGTAGGTCTCGTAAAAGGCCATCAGCTCCCCAAAGATCCGCTCGAGGCCCTGCAGGGGGGTCTCGTCCGCGGCCGGGGCGTCCATGCGCAGCAGAACGGCTTTCCAGTCCTCCAGGATCACCTCGGCCACCAGCATCACCTTGGAGGGGAAATAGTTGTACACCGTGCCCACCGCCACATGGCAGGCCGCGGCCACCCCGCGCATGGTGAGCGCCTCGTACCCGGCGCTGAAGAGCAGCCGCCGGGCGCTGGAGAGGATCTCGGTTTTCAGTTCGGCAATGATCTTCGGCACGGGCGTCCCCCCTTTTTTGGCATTTTTATGAACATGTTCATAAAAGCAGGATGCGCCTTTTGGTCGGCCTTGTCAAGGGGCAGAGCGCGCAGACACAGCAAACGCCCCCGTCCACCCGCGGCTGGGCTTGTCGGCGGCAAAGCGAACGACAAAAAGGAGCCGCGGGTGAGCGGGGGCGTTAAAGGGTCAGATCAGGAGCATGCGTCCAAAATCCTCTGCGCGGTGGAAGTTCGGGGTCGCGGACGAGTTTTTGTTCCAGGCCAGAAAATGCGGATGCTCGGTCAGGTCTCCGCATTTATAGCAGTTTGCGCGAAAGGCCGTCCCGGCCTTGAGGGTCAGCGCCGGGTAAAAGAGCCGGAGAAAGGCGAGGGGGATGCAGTATTCGATCTGCCAGCCGTCCCCGGTCCGGCCGGAGCAAAAGGAAAAGAGGATCCCGGGCTCTTTGGGCAGCAGCTGGATGCCGTCGCCGTCCCTGGTATGGATGCCAAGGTGCAGGCAGCCGTTCAGGTTCCACTCAAAGTTCAGATAGCGCGTCTCCCCCTCCGGCATCAGGAAAAACTCCATGCAGCTGTCCTCGCAGACCGCCGCCGGCATCTCGCGGTGCTCTGCGCGGATCCGCTGTTCCACCGCCGTCTGCTGCACAAACAGGGCTTCGCTCGTGTAGCAGGTTTTCTGGGTCATGCGGATGCCATAATCCTCTGTCCACTCAATGTTTCCGGCCCGGAGCGGCGGGACGAGGCTCCAATCGGGCGCATTTTCGCAGCGGATCATCTCGTATGTTTCCATCTTCGGTCCTCTCCTTTCAAAAATGCCGCGGCGGGCAGCGGTTTTTCCCTCAGTCGTTCCAGCCCGAGACGCGGCTCAGCAAAAGCCGGGGATCAGCTGCCGCATCCAGATCCGCAAGGTGGCGCGCTTTTCGCGGCTGCGGCTGCATGGTGTTTTTATCTGGGATATCTTCTGCCGCCAACCCCAGTCTACAGCGATGCACCGGCACATTCCGCCCTTGCCATCGCGATCTTCCTCTTCATTTTTCGGATCGTGGGGAGCGCCAGCGCCAGGCTCAGCAGATCCGCCGCGGCCTGCACGGTGGCGACGCCGTAGGCCCCCAGCAGAAAAGCCATGGGGTACAGCAGCGGCAAAAAACAGGTGCCCTGCCGGGCGGTGGCCAGCAAAAATGCTCCCCTGCTGTTGCCCAGCCCCACGCAGAGCATATTGACCACCGCCACCCAGGCGTGGATCGGCAGGGCGATGCACTGGGAGATCATGCAGATCTGCCCGATGTGGCGCATCTGGGGGTCGGTACCGGCAAAGGCGACGATGATGGCATCCGAAAAGATGCACGCGGCCAGCGCCATCAGCCCGGAGCCGATCAGGGCGACCCTGGCGCTGAACCGGTAACTCTCCTCCACCCGGTCATACTGCTTTGCGCCCCAGTTGTACCCCGCCACCGGCTGAAAGCCGTTTCCAAACCCGAGAATGATGCCAAACGGGAACATCATCACCTTGGTGCAGACCCCAATGCCCGCCAGCACCGAATCGGAGATGCTGCCCGCCAGGTTGTTGAGCAAAATCCCGGCGACAACGGCCAGGCCGGAGCGGAACATCGAGGAGGAGCCGATGCTGATGATCGAGGAGATGATCTCCCAGGTCGGGCGGAAGTTTCGGACGGACAGGCGGAGCAGGCTTCGATGGGTGAGGTAGGGGAAGATCAGAATGGCGAAGCTGACCCATTTGGAGATGGCCGTTGCCAGCGACGCGCCCGCCACCCCCATGTCCAGGCCGAAGATGAAGATGGGGTCGAGAATGCAGTTCAAGATCCCGCCGAAGCCCATGCCGACCATCGACAGCACGGCGCTGCCCTCGCTGCGCAGGCACTGGTTCATGACAAAGTTTCCGGCCATGAAGGGGGCGGCAAAGAGGACATAGGTGGCATAGTCGATCGCGTATTTCTCACAGCTCGGGGTCGCGCCCAGAAACCGCACCATGGAATGCATGAAGGTGATGCCGAATCCCATCAGGATGGCGCCGAGGCCCACGGCCAGAAAAAACGCGGCGGACAGCACCCGGCTGGCCTTTTCCCGGTTTTCCTGCCCGAGCAGCCGGGCAATATAGCTGTTGGCGCCCACCGCCAGCAGCGAGCCGGCCATCATGATCAGCTGATCGAGCGAGGCGTTGACGCTCACCGCCGCCGTGGCGCTGGTTCCCAGCGAGCTGACGAAGTAGGTGTCCGCCAGCGAATAGATGGAATTGATCAGAAACGCGATGATGGTCGGGATCGCCATTTTGGGGATCACCCGCGAGATCGGCTGGGTCAGCATCATGGCAGACCGCTCCTCATTGCTTTGCCCTTTGGACGGCATGATACTCGCTCCTTTTTTATCGAGCCACCGCTTTCTCCCGGCCGTGCGTATGTCCCGGCAGCGGCCCGTGCCCGGCAGCCCCTCTGCGGCCTTTGGGCGCAGGGACGTCTCAGAATGCTTTTTATACCGCTTTTTATATAGAGTAGCACGATTTGGCGCGAAACGCCATGATGTTTTGAAGATTTCCTTTTTGAACACAGCACCGGCAGAGCGCCCGATCCTGCGCTCTGCCGGTGCTGTGTTTGTCTCTTGTCGGCTCGCGTTCCGCCGGCCTGCCTCTCAGCCCCGCAGCAGGGCCACCGCCACGTCGTTGACGTTGGTGCCGGTGGGGCCGGTGGTGATGAGGCCGTTTACCTTGCCGAGGGCGTGGTAGGCGTCGTTCTCGCGCAGCACCGCAAAAACATCCAGCCCAGCGGCGGCAAGGGCCGCCATCGTCTCGCCGTCGGCATAGCCGCCTGCCGCGTCGGTGGGGCCGTCGGTG
>DKVN01000136.1:0-17554 GCA_002491225.1 Faecalibacterium sp. UBA7177 | reverse complement strand
AGCGGCCGCGGTGCAAAGCTGGCGCACGCTGCCGGTGATCTGTGTGGTCACGTTCGAGAGGGCCTTGGGGGTCTCCTGCCCCAGCAGCTTCATCGCCGCATCTGAGAGTTTGAGCCCGTATTTTTGCACGATGGACTTCGCCTGGGCGCAGGTGGAGCTGTCNNGCCGCGTCGGTGGGGCCGTCGGTGCCGTCGCTGCCCACGCTGAACACCGCCGCGTCCTTAAGGCCCACAAGCCCCGGGGCCGCGCCGAGCGCCAATTCCTGATTGCGCCCGCCCAGGCCCTTGCCGGTCAGGTGCACCACCGTCTCGCCGCCCGCGATGTAGGCCAGCCGCCGCCCGTCCCCCGCGTGGGTGCGCAGGACGCTCGCCAGCAGGCTGCCCGCCTCGCGCGCCTCGCAGCAGAGCTGGTCGGTCAGCAGCACCGGCTCGTAGCCCAGCGCTTTGCACTCGGCCGCGGCCGCGGTGCAGAGCTGCCGCACGCTGCCGGTGATCTGGGTGGTCACGTTCGAGAGGGCTTTCGGGGTCTCCCGGCCCAGCAGTTCCATCGCCTCGGTCGAGAGCTTCAGCCCGTACTTCCGCACAATGGCCTTTGCCTGCTCACAGGTGGAGGTGTCCGGGTAGGCGGGCCCCGAGGCGATCATATCGAGCGGGTCGCCCAGAATGTCGCTGAGCACGATCGAAAAGACCTGGGCCGGGGCGCAGGCCTCGGCGAACCGCCCGCCCTTGACCCGCGAGAGCCGCTTGCGGATGGTGTTCATCTCCACAATATCCGCCCCGCAGGCCAGCAGCTGGCGGGTGATGTCCTGCAGCTCCTCGCCGGGGATCATCGGCTGCTCAAACAGGGCGCTTCCGCCGCCCGAGAGCAAAAACAGCACCGTATCCTCGGGGGCAAGGCCGCGCACCAGTTCCAGCGCCTTGCCGGTGGCGGCAAAGCTGTTCTCGTCCGGCACCGGGTGGCCCGCCTCAAAGCAGGAAACGCCGGGGATCTCGCCCTTGACATGGTCGTACTTGGTCACGACCACCCCGCCGTCGACATGGCCGAGGGCCGCCACCGCGGCGTGGGCCATCTGCCAGGCGGCCTTGCCCGCGGCCACCAGCAGGGTGCGGCCGCCGCGGGGCTGGTAGCTTTGAAGGGCGCGCTCAACCGCCTCGTCCGGCAGCACCGCCTTAATGCTGGCCGAGACGATCTGGTCGGCGTCCCTGCGCAGGGATGTGTTCATCTTCATCCATCCTTTCCTGTCAGGCGGGTCAGAAAACACAGCCCCGCGCATCCAATGGATTCCGGCAGCAAGGCCGGACGGGGCAGCGTGTCACGGTTTCACACACCACGGCCCCTCGCATGGGTTGGCAGCCGATGCGGGGCCGTGGTGTCCTGCCCGGCTGTTTTTTTAAGTATATTCAAGGTTTGGGGCATAAGTCAAGGGAATCTTTTTGTTTCCGGGTCAAGCTCCGCCAAAACGCCGTGCTTGGGCGGCATGGAGTTATAGACCCGGTCGATCTCCACGTGGCCCAGCCCGCCATGCCAGCCGGTAAAGCGGCCCTTCATCAGCACGCTTTCAAACTTGAGATTTGCCCCAAAAACCGCCGCGCGGGCGCCGGGGCGCAGCTGAGACAGCAGCTCCTTATAAGGCGAATCGGTCAACACCAGAGTACCGGCATCAGCGCTCTGAAGCTGGATGCAGGGGGCGATGGCGGGTACGCCTGTTTCATATCCACCCATGCGATAAAGGCGAGGGTGTCCAGCTTTTTCATCAGGCTCTCCCCCCAGGGGGTCAGCAGCTTGGGCGCGTCCCTGCGCCTGCAAAACAAACTGTCTAAAAACAAAGCGTTTGCCAAAGCAAGAGCAAATTTTTCCGACGGGCTTGGAACCCGCCTTCGGCGGGGCCCTCTGGACGCGCCTGCGGGCGCAGTCGTCAGATGAAACAAAAAGCGCAGGCAATACTTTGTGTATTAACGAGTATTTTTGTGAAATATGACGGAAAATTTGCCGCAGTCTTTGGCGAACGCGACTTTTTAGACAGTTTGACGATCCCGTCCGGGCCCGGGAGTACCGCCCCGGCCAGGCAGACGCCCACGCAGCTGCGGCAGCCGATGCAGTGGACGCCGTTCCACTCGATGTGCGGCTGCGGGTCGATGCTCTCGGAGTTATGGCACCACGCGCACTGGAGCGGACAGCCCTTGACGAAGAGGGTCGTGCGCAGGCCGGGGCCGTCCTCGGTGCTCATGCGCTGAAAATTCAGTATTCGCATCTCACATCCCCTTGTGGCTTTCCCGCGCGATGATCTCGTCCTGAAGCTCCCGCCCGATGCTCGTGAAGCAGGCGTTATACCCGGTCACCCGCACCAGAAGGTGCCGGTAATCCTGCGGGTTTTTCTGGGCGTCGCGCAGCATGTCGGGGTCCAGCACGTTGATCTGCAGCGCCGTGCCGCCGTTTTCGATGTAGCCGCGCAAAAATGCCTTGAACTTCTCCCTGTGGTCGGCGTCCGAGAGCATCGAGGTGTTGAAGGTGAGGGTGTGGCTTGCGCCGTTGGGCAGGTAGTTGACGTACAGTTCATAGTCGCCGTCCGTCTCGCTCTTTCCGCCGAGGGCGCGGCCCACCGAGTTGGCATTGCCGGTAGGGCCGTTGATGTCCGCGCCGTTGGAGGGGCAGATGGCGTTGGAGAGGAAGCGCTCCTCACAGCGCCCGTCGGCGCTGGCCTTGAGGATATAGCCCGAGCCGATCCAGTAGCTCCAGGAGAGCATCCCCGGCCGAAAGCGCCGGTGGGTCGATTGGGTCTCGTACTTCCACACCTCGTCCGACCACAATTTCATCACCCGGCGCGCCATCTCATCCGCCGCGGCATCGTCCCGGCCATACTTGGGCGCGCGGTGCTGTGCCTTGCTGCGCAGCACCTCATATCCGCGCCAGTTGTTTTTCAGCGCCGCGATCAGCTCGGTGAGGGTGCACAGCTTTTCGTCATAGACAAGATATTTGACCGCGAGAAGCGAGTCCACCGTGGTGGCAAAGGTGACCCCCTCCACCGTGGTGAAGTTGAGTTCCGCCCCGCCCTCGGTGATGTCCAGCCCCTGTTCGGCGCAGCCGCGCACCAGCACCGAGAGGTAGGGTGTGGGCTGATAGGCCGAGCGGATGCGCTCGGTGAGCTCGTAATGCTCGGCAAAACGTTTGATGCAATAGCGAAGCTGGGCGGCAAAGGCATCGTAAAACCTTTCAAAGCTGTCCAGCGTTTCGGGCGCGCCGGTTTTGGGGCCGTCCTGGGTGATTTTGGAGAGCCTGCCGGTCATCTCATCCTGAAACGGCAAAAAATCCCTGCCGTTGCCATAAACCAGCTCCGTCGCCTTGAGCAGGTTGATATTGTTGTCCACCGTGCCGGAGCGGTCGTTGCCGGGCATCGTGTTTTCCAAACAGCCCACCGAGGCGTAGTCGTACACATTGTCGGGGTTGATGTACTGCTCGACCCCCGCCATGCGCGCCTCGCGGAGCATCCCCGCCATGCTGCGCTCGTCAAAATTGAGCAGGAAGGGCGCGCCCTGCGAGCGGCTGACCATGTCGACCACCCGGTCAAGCAGGGCCTCCGGCGTGCTGCGGTGCAGCCGCACATTCGGCTTTGGCTCGAGGATCGGGCTTATGTCATCTATCACCTCAAGCAGCAGCCAGGTCATCTCGTTGGTCATGTCCTTGCCGCCCGGCCCCATGCCGGAGAGGTTAAAGATCTGACCAAAGCCCGCCGTGATGCCCTGATTACCGCCCACCCGGATCTGCGCGTCATAGGCGGTGTTGCAGTGGAACCAGAAGCAGCCCAAAATCTCCTTCATGAACTCCCGGCTCATCCCGGCGGCGGCCGAGACCTCATAATAGGACAGCAGATACTGATCCAGCCGCCCAAAGGAAACGCCGGGGCCGGGATAGTTCTCATCGGTCATCACCAGCATGTGGGTCAGCCAGAGGCTCTGCACCGCCTCATAAAAGTCCCGCGCGCCCTGCCAGGGCACCCGGTCCATGTTTTGCGCCATGCGCAAGAGCTCCTGCCGCCGCGCCTCGTCCGTCTCCTGCTCCGCCGCAGCGCGGCACCGGGCGGCATACCGCTCTGCCAGCAGGCGGGGCGTCTCGCAGGCGGTGAGCATCGTGCGCAGGTTTGCGCCCTGTCTGCCCCGCTTTTCCTCCCCGGAAAGCGCGTCGTATCGCGTCTTGATCTGCGCGTACCGGCCCGCAAAGCCGTGTTTGAGGATCTCCGCATAGTCCGGGATCAGATGCCCGCTGGTCGAGCCGGAGTTGCCATACCCCCGGTAGTAGAGCAAGAAGGCGGACGCGCGCGCCTTTGCCGTCAGGGCGTCCCGGTGGTAAAGCAGCAGTATTCGTTGTTCCAGGAGCGCCCCGCCCCCTCAAAGTACCACTCGCGCAGCGCGCGCACCCGTGGGGAGAGCGCCCCGGGCTTTTTGATGGCTTCGGCATAGTTCGTGTTCATACGGCGCCTCCCTCTGTCCACAAAAGCAGGGTCATATCCGAGAGCGGATAGCTGCTGCAGGGGTGGATGTATCCGCGGGCGACATCGGCGGCGCGCCGGTGCTCAAACGCCTGCGGGGCAAAATACTCCCCGCTGAGCAGCTTTGCCCGGCAAAAGCCGCACTCCCCCGCGCGGCATTTGGTGTTTGCCCGGATGCCGGCCCGCTCGATGGCGGCCAGCACGCTCTCTGCGCCCTTCATGGGCACGCACCGCTCCTCGCCGGGCAGGCGGAGGGTGAGGGTGTACTCCGCGCTTACATCCCCCGTGTACCCGCTCAGGGCCGCCGGACAGGCGGGGGCGGGCACGGCCTCACAGCGGACATGCTTTTTGTCAAGGCCGAGTGTTTCGCACTCCGCGCCCACAAAGCGGTACATGGCCTCCGGCCCGCAGCAAAAGACGCTGTGCGGCGCGTTCGGCGCGTATTTTTGGATGAGCGCGGCGGTGATGAACCCGTGCTCATAGCCGGGCCGCTCCTCGTCCGAGAGGATATACACCACCTTCACCCGCCCAGAGGCTGCCGCGGCGGCCTCCAGCTCCTCGCGGAACAGGATCTGCTCCTCGCTGCGGCAGCCGTAGAGGATCGTGAGGCTGAACTCCTCGGTCCCGTCGGCGATGGCGCGCGCCATCGAGAGCAGCGGCGTGATCCCGCTGCCGCCAGCGATGCCGACGACATGCGCCTCGTCGCGCAGTGGCTCATAAGTAAACTGCCCCTCCGGCCCGGCGGCCGTGATCTGATCGCCCGGCTTCCAGTGGTCGAGGATCCACGCGGAGGCAAAGCCGTCCTTCGTGCGCTTGATGCCCAGCTCATAGCGGCCCTTTGCCGCGTCCGAGGGGGAGGAGCAGAGCGCATATGCCCGGTGCAGAACGCTGCCGTCAATGCTGAGCTCCACCGGCAGATACTGCCCCGCGCGGAAGGGCGCGAGCTGTTCCCCTTCGAGGACATAGCCCTTTGCCCCCGCGCCGGGGTACTCCCGAACCTCCCGGATCCTCAGGGTCTGGCGCTTCGGGTGGAGATACTCCGCCAGTTTGTTGACCGGGAAGCTGCCGGTCAGCGGGGTATTTTCCCCCTCCGCCAGCTTTTTCCGGCGCAGCGGCACGATCTGTTTGAACTTCAGCATATCCATGAAGCCAAAGGGACTGACCTTGAAATTGAAGTCCGCCATCTCATTCATCCTCCTTCATGTCCGCCATGGTCAGCTTGGCTGTCAGCTCTCCGCACACATAGGTGGAGGAGAAGCCGTAAAAGCGCGGGCCGTAGGCCCCGGCAAAACGGATGCCGGGCAGCTTTACATCCTCCGAGAGCATCATCAGCCGCGCCAGCAGGGTGTCCCACTCATTGCCGGCATAGGCGTACATCACGCCCTTGGGGTTGAGGGTGTAGCGCGCCATGGTGGCCGGCGTGGCGATCTCGATTTCCTCGATATACGGGCGGATGTCCACGCCGGTCTGCCTGGCAAACACCTCAAACATGTGCGCGGCAACGGCGCGCTTGGTTTTGACATATTCCCCGGGGGCCACGCTGTCCCACACATCCGAGTTAAAAAAGGTGGTAAAGCTCATGATCGTTGTCCCCGCGGGCGAGCAGTGCGGGTTTGCGATGTTCAGGCATACGGTGGCCTGCACATCATTCGTTTCCAGCGCGCCGACCCGGCGGCACTCGTTGGCGGTGTCCATCGAGTGGTAGATAAAGTAGCTGTAATCCTTCAGCCCCAGCTCCTCCGGCGAGCGGTTGAGCCCCACATAGGCCACAAAGCCCCGCATGCCGAACTCGCGGGCGTTGGTGTCCCGCCGCTGCGCCTCGGGCACATCCGCCGGGTCCATCATGTCGCCGAACACCGCGTGGGGCGAGCAGCAGCAGATCACATGCCGCGTTTTGATATCGCCCTTTGAGGTGCGCACGGCACAGGGCCGGCCGTCCTTCATGAGGATCTGTTCCGCTTTGGTGCTGCACCAGATCTCGCCGCCCAGCTCCAGGACCCTGTCGGTGAGCGCGGCCGAGATGGCGTGGGAGCGCTGCGCCGGAATACACGCCCCGCCGATGAGGTACTTGTACACCATGATGGCGTAAAAGAAGAAGGAGAGCCGCTCGAGATTGACCCCGATGTAGCACCAGTAGGAGCCGAGGATCTTCTGCGCGGCCTTGGGCATCTGCAGCGCGTCGAGCACGGTGGAGACCGGATACGGCGCGCATTTGAGGAAGTTCGGGTGCTCGCGCTGCATGACCTTGGGGTCGACATGGCCGGAGGCGGCGCTCATATAAGCCACGGCGCGGTCGAGGTCCCCGCACAGGGAGATGAACCTCTCCATGCTGGGGCGCGAGCCGGGGACATACTCCTCCATCTTGTCCACAAACGCCTTTGTGCCAAAGGGCATGGTGTAGTCCTTCAGGTCCGGGTCGTCGATGAGGATGGTGCGGAACGCGTCCGGCACCGGGCACCAGTCCAGCTTCACGCCCAGCTCGTCAAAAAGCCGCCGCACATCGCCGGGGTGCTCCTCCGTGCCAAAATCGCACAGCTCGTGCAGAGAGGGCTCAAACTCAAACCGCCCCCGCACAAAGCTGGACGCAAAGCCGGGTGGTGAGATGAGAAAACAAAGAGTCCGAAGGATCTGCGAAGCAGCGTGGGTTCGCTGTGCGGGGGCAGCTGCAAGGAAGAAAAGCGCCGCACTCCTTGGTGGAATGCAAGCTTTGATGACGCAGCAGATGCCCCCGCACAGGTAGAACCCACGGCTTTGTTTTCTTGTCTCACCGCCCGGAGCCGCCGGGGGTGTTGTGCTGCTCCAGCACCAGCACCTTTTTGCCGGCCTTGGCCAGGGTTGCCGCCGCCGTCAGGCCGCCGTTGCCCGCGCCGATGACCACGGCATCATAGTTTGCTGTCATGTGTACCATCCCTTTCCTTATTTGATACCAGTTCCCGAACTGGCTATGTTATAAAAGACCAGAAAAAAATACAGGGTGCTTTCACACCCTGTACAGGAGAATTTCTTTCATGCCCGCCGCCGCGGCGGTTTCGTCCCTGTCAAAAATCGCCTCATAGAGCCTTCGATGCATCGGAACAACCTCCCCGGCAGTTACCCCGCCGTCGTAGTATTGTCTCAGCAGTATTTTATAGGTGGATTCCATCGAGCAGAGAAAGATGGGATAGATCGGGTTTCCCCCCGCAGCGGCGATCTGCCGGTGAAAGAGGAAGCTGGTCTCGGTCATCTCCCCGGCGCTGTCCGGCCCGAGCGCAAGCTCCCGGCGCAGGATGCCGTAAACTCGTTCATGCACTCAACATCGCCTGACGCAAAGATATTTTTATTAGCAGATTGATTAGCAAGCCCATTTTGTCAGCATGGGATGTAGTAAAGAAAACCCCTCAAACCAGCGTAAAACCAACGCAGATTCGAGGGATTTTGTGGAGCTGTTAATGCGATTCGAACGCACGACCTCATCCTTACCAACGCCCCACCCTGTTTTTCGTTAAGCTTGAATACGGTTATTGTGTGCATCACCAATTGAATCCAGAACGACTTTTCTTTTTCAGGCGCGGACGGCATTGAGATCATCGACCCGTATGAGGACGGGCCGCAGGGCAACATCAGCCTGTTTATCGCGCAATACTGTGCGGCAAAAGATTCCGACTTTGCAGGCATTTCCATCTCTGACCTGGGCAGTACCTTACAGCGGGAAAAAGACAAGCTATACTCTTACCAGTGCCGAGAGGAGTGGCGCGAGCGCACGGAAATTGACCCCGACACCGGCGAGGAACGGTATGCCGACCAGCTCTATGGCACCGACCCCATCGGTGGCTACGGCTGCGGCCCTACCTGTATGGCGATGGTGGTCTCGTCCCTCACGGGGCAGACGGTCGATCCGGTGGAGATGGCGCGGTGGGCGTATGACAGCGGATACTGGGTCAAGGGCGGCGGCTCACTCCACGCCCTGATCCCTGCCGCCGCGGAGCATTGGGGGCTTACGGTAACCGGATGCAGTACATCCGAACCGCAGCGGATTCTGGACGCGCTGGCCGAGGGCAAGCTGGTGGTGGCGATTATGGGGGCGGGACATTTCACCGATTCCGGTCACTTTATCCTGCTGCGCGGGGTACAAAACGGGCAGATCATGGTTGCAGACCCGTACAGTGTCAATTACTCTAACCGGCTGTGGGATCTGTCGCTGATCCTGAGCGAGGCCAGCCGCCGCGCCGCTGCGGGAGGGCCGTTCTGGATTATTGGATAGCTTTTCTTCAAGAATTGAAAGAACATATTGACGTGACAGAAAGTATATAATATAATACAGTTGTAGTAAGTATAAATTCATTTGAAAGGAGCTGCAGCTTTATGGCAACATCGGTTATGCAGTTTCGCGTGGACGACGAATTGAAGGCACAGGCAACAGAAGTTTGTGAAAATCTGGGTATGGATCTCCCCACCGCCCTGCGGATTTTTATGAAGCGAACGGTGATTGCAAACGGCATCCCATTCAGCATGACGCTGCCGAAAGAGCCCTATAATGGAGAACGGGCAGTTCGTGCGCTACAATCATTGAGCGAGGCGGCTCAAAAGAATGGAACCGCAAATATGTCTCTTGATGAGATCAATGCGGAGATCGCAGCAGCGCGGGCAGAACGCAGCGCCAGAAATGAGGGGCAGCTGTGAATTATTACGCTGTGCTTGATACAAACGTTCTGGTTTCGGCCATGCTCCACAATACGTCCGTTCCGGGGAAGGTAGCCGCAGAAGCACTCAATGGCAGGATCATCCCCCTGTACAATGATGAGATCCTTGCGGAGTATAACGACGTTTTGGCCCGTCCCAAATTTCGGTTTGACCGGAGCGAAGTGCGTTTGGTGATTGACACGATTATCAAACGAGGGATCCCGGTCGATGCCGGGCCTATCGAGGACATTCTCCCTGATCCTAAAGATGTGGTGTTTTATGCGGTCACCATGGAAAAGAAAAAGACAGAGGATGCCTATTTGGTTACCGGGAATGTGAAACACTTTCCGAGTGTTCCTTTTGTGCTAACTCCGCGGGAAATGTTGGAGATCCTCCGGGATGTACCTGCCCAGCCACTGGAATATGATTTTAATGACGAGGAATAGCCCCACACCAATATTGGAAAAGCTCAGAAGCCATGGTGCTTTTGGGCTTTTTTCTTTGCCTGCATCACACACCAAACGAAACGAGGAATCGCATGACCAACCAACAAGAGCATGACACCTGCATCATCCCGCCCAACTTTATCGACACCGGCACCTTTTTCGGCGGGCTGTTCAAGGCCCGCAACGTGATCGAGGCGGGCATCGTATCGGCGGTCATCGGGCTGCCGATTATTTTTTGCCTGCCGTACAGCCTGACCGCCCGCATTGTCATCCTCTGCCTGACCGTCCTGCCGCTGGCCCTGGCGGCCCTCATTGGGATCGGCGGCGAGAGCCTGTCCGCGTTTCTGCTGGACTTTCTCCGGTTCTGCCATCGCCGCCGCATTGTGGGCGGCACCGAGGAAGAACGGGATGCGGCGGAGCGCCGGTATCACCCCATCCGTCATTGGCTGCGGAAGCATCTGCACAAAAGGCCGGAGGCTAATCCGGCTGATGCAGATATAGACAACTCAGAAGATATCCCACCCCTCAGCGAACTGGAATCCGGCGAGGCCGTCGAGGATGAGACCGAGCATTGGCGGGATCGTTTAGCCGGCCTTTTGCGCAAGGGACAGTTCGACCCCTCTCTTGACTACATGAACCCGGTCTCGGGCTATCTGCCCATCCAGAAGATTGAGAACGGCATTGTCCACACCAAAGATGGCCGGTACCTCAAGATCGTGGAGGTAGAGCCGATCAACTTTCTGCTGCGCAGCGCCGCCGAACAGCGCGGCATCGTTTATTCATTCCTGTCCTGGCTCAAGATCAGCCCCGTGAAACTTCAGTTTAAGGTGCTGACCCGCCGCGCCGAGAGCACCGAAAAGCCGCTGGCCGAAAAGGTGCGCGAGGTCACCGCGCGGGCGCTCATCGAGGGGCGGGATGCAGACCATATCCCCGCGCCCGAGTTCTTCGCGCCCCGCTCCATCGACCTGACCCACGGCAGCTATGTCTGCATCGACGGCCTTTATTACGCCTGGCTGCTGGTGCCCTCGGACGGCTATCGGGCGCAGGTCCCGGCCGGCTGGCTGAGCCTGCTGGTGAACGCGGGGGACGGCATTGATCTCGACTTTTTTCTGGAGCGGCAGCCCAAGGAGCGGATCATCCAGAAGGTCGGCCAGCAGCTGCGGATCAACCGCTCCAGGCTCAAGGACGCCAGCGACACCAACACCGATTTTGACGACCTGGACAGCGCCATCCAGAGCGGGTATTTTCTCAAGCAAGGGCTGGCGAACAACGAGGATTTTTACTATATGTCTCTGCTGCTCACGGTCACCGCGCCCACCCTGACCGCGATGGAATGGAAGACCGACGAGGTGAAAAAGCTGCTGCTCTCGCAGGATATGCGGGCCAGCCCCTGCCGGTTTTGGCAGGAACAGGCGCTGCTTTCCTCGCTGCCGCTCGCCGGGATGGACAGGGGCCTTGCCCGACGCAGCAGGCGCAACCTGCTGTCGGGCGGCGCGGCGAGCTGCTACCCCTTTGTGAGCTACGAGATGTGCGACGACAACGGCATCCTGCTCGGGGTCAACAAGTATAACCGCTCGCTGATTATCATCGACCTCTTCAACGCGGCTGTCTACAAAAACGCCAACATGGCGATTTTGGGCACCAGCGGCGCGGACAAGACCTTTACCATGCAGCTGATGGCCCTGCGGATGCGGCGCAAAGGCATTCCGGTGTTCATCATCGCGCCGCTGAAAGGGCACGAGTTTCATCGGGCCTGCATCAACATGGAGGGCTCGTTCATTCAAATATCGCCCGCCAGCCCGCACTGCATCAACGTGATGGAGATCCGCAGGGTCGATCGCTCGGTCAGTGAACTATTAGACGGGCCGGACATCCAGCTTTCAGAACTGACCGAAAAGATCCAGCGGCTGCACATCTTTTTCAGCCTGCTCATCCCGGACATGAGCCACGGGGAACGGCAGCTTTTGGACGAGGCCCTGATCCGCGCCTATGCCGCCAAGGGCATCACCCACGACAATGCCTCACTCATTGACCCGGCCAATTCCGACCGATACAGAGAGATGCCGGTACTGGGCGATTTGTACACCATTCTCAAAGAGGGCGAGGGCACCCGTCGGCTTGCCAACATCCTGAATCGCTTTGTCCACGGTTCGGCCAGCACCTTCAACCAGCAGACCAACGTCTCGCTGGACAACAAGTATACCGTACTGGACATCTCCTCCCTGACCGGCGAGCTGCTGACCGTGGGGATGTTTGTGGCGCTGGATTTTGTGTGGGATCGGGCCAAGGCCGACCGCACTGAGGAAAAGGCCATCTTCATCGACGAGTGCTGGCAGCTGCTCAGCGGCGCGGGCGAGACTGGCACCCGGCTGGCCGGGGATTTTATTCTGGAGATCTTCAAGACGATCCGCGGATACGGCGGCGCGGCGGTGTGCGCCAGTCAGGACCTGAACGACTTTTTCGGGCTGGACGGCGGACGGTTTGGCAAGGGGATCATCAATAACTCGAAAACCAAGATCATCCTGAATCTGGAGGAGGACGAGGCGGCGCGGGTGCAGAGCACCCTGCATCTCTCGGACGCGGAGCTATTAGAGGTGACCCACTTCGAGCGGGGCAGCGGGTTGATCTCCACCAACCACAACAACATTATGGTAGAGTTCAAGGCAAGCCCGCTGGAAAAGGAGCTTATCACCACCGACCGGCGGGAGCTGAAGGTACTGGTCGAGCGCAAACGGGCCGGGCAGGAATATGTGCGGCCAATGTAAACCGTATGCGCGGCTTATACGCATAGCGAAACTGGACGTATTCTGTGTTTATGGAATACGCGGCGTATACGTTTCTACGGCCCCACCGGAGGCTGCGCCCGAAAGCTCGGAAACTGAACCGGAGATGACCGCACCAAAGAACCACACGGCAGCCGCACCTCGCCTGCGTTCGTCCCGTCCGGCCCGGCCCTCGATCTTGACCATTGAAAACGGCGATGTGGTCGAGACCCAGGCAGACCGCGAGGATGTGATCTGGCATGAGATCCACAACGCCTACCGTGTGCGCAGGGTGCTCACTGGACAGTTTTGCGGTGTGGAGCAGACTGAGAACGGCAAGACGCTTGCGATCGCGGACTACAAGGGCTTTCGGGTGGTGATCCCGCTGCGGGAGATGCTGATTGAGCAGGGCGGCCCTTCGACCGGCAAGCAGTTCCGGGACGAGATGCAGCGTCTGAACCGTCTGCTGGGCAATATGCTGGGGGCCGAGATCGACTTTGTGATCCGGGGCATTGCCTCGGCCGAGCGCAAGGCCGTTGCCAGCCGCAGGGACGCCATGCTGCGCAAGCGGCAGACCTTCTACTTCGGCACCGATGCCGAGGGGATGTATCGGATCCATGAGGGCCGCATCGTGCAGGCCCGGGTGATAGCGGTAGCTGAAAAGGTAATCCGGGTCGAGGCGTTCGGGGTGGAGTGCTCCATCCCGGCGCGTGACCTTGCCTGGGACTGGATGGGGGACGCTCACGAGCGGTATGCGGTGGGCGACAAGATCCTGATCCGCATCCAGGAGGTTCAGCGTGGGAGCGTTGAGAATGTCCGCATCCGGGCCGACGTCCGCAGCCTGAACCCGGATGCCGGGCGGGCAGCCCTCGACAAATGCCAGCTGCAAAGCAAGTACATTGGCCGGATCACGGATGTCCGCCGGGGTGTGGTGTTCATCCGACTCACCAACGGGGCCAACGCCGTGGCGCACTCCTGCTTTGACTACCGCACCCCCGGCAAGCACGACGATGTGAGCTTTGTCGTGACCGCCATTGACGAGGAGCGCGGCGTGGCTACCGGGATCATTACCCGGATCATCCGGCAGAATCTGTAAATGATAAAAAGGCAGCAGCGCCGCGAGATGGCTTTCTCATGGCGCTGCTGCTTTTATGATCCACTTTTCTCGATGATTCCAAGAAGCTGTCTCGCGGTGACAATAAAAGGTTCTGTAGGAAAGTGCTTGAGGTTTCCGGTAACAAGATATGCTCCATCCCCGTGCTTTTCCCATACCACATTGTAAAAGGGCAGATCTTTTTCATCCGGAAGATGAACCTGTGTCTGTCCGGGTGTCACATAAAGGCCATACCTTTCGATCACGGCCAGCATTTGTTCTACCACATCTTTGGGGAAATGGAACTTCCTCCGGCCGAGCACCTCCCGGTATTCCGCAAGGATCTCTTTGCAGTAGACCGGCGTGATCTCACCCAGGATCATCTTGGAAACGACCTGAACCGTCGCGGCATTGGGATGTGGAGAGATCAGGGCAGACACCAGAATGTTGGTGTCGATTACAGCAAGGCATTTCATTCATTATGCCTCCCCATTTCGCGCCGCCCGGATCTCTTTTTCAATCTCCGTCTCGGTCATATCCTGCAGCCCATTGGCCTTTGCGTGCTCACGAAGCATATAGAACGCCTGGAGTGCCTTTTCACGGGTATCGTCTTCAGATGAGATGATTTCAAACGGGATTTTCTTTTCGCGGACAACAGCCCGCGCAAACACGTTGATTGCTGTGGATGCATTCATTCCGAACTCATTGCACAGTGCGTCAAACTGCCGTTTCAGGTTTTCATCCATCCGGACGCTGAAAGTCGCTTGTGCCATATTAAACACCTCCTGTTTCTATGATATAGCATTGTGTTCAATTTGTCAATCATTTGCACCTGTTGTGTTCGTATCGGCGCATATCGTAGCTGGCGGCATAATCGAGTTTTATGCGCTTATCTTGTTCAAGCCGCATTTTCCTGAACACTTCATTCTGATTGTGCAGCCGCGCCAATCGGGCAAAATTGGCGTTCAAAAAAATTTCACATGCGCACATTTTTAACGATATTTCATCATTTTTGCAAAATGGATCCACGATTTTCCAATTTTTAGTTTTTCATTTGTACAGTAATGATTATAGAGGGGTTTTGTCGATCAATTCCACAATATGGAACTATCCTTTCCCCTCCCCTCTTATCTTCAATCAAATTTTCATCGTTGGAGGTGACGCTTTTTGAATCAGGGACAAGCTCCCTTTTACGCATTTCTAAAGGCCGCGCAGGGCAACTGGCGCAACGCGATCTATCTGTACTGCAGCCGCTCATCCTGCCCGCACGACTGCAGCGGCTTTCTCATGGCGGCGGATGCAGACGGCATCCCGGTTCTGATCTCGGTCAAGGAGTTTGAGGCGCTGTCCGGGGAGGCGGTCGATCCCAGAGAATGCAGCAGCATCCTTTCGCAGCACGCCTTTGAATCAGCCTACGCACTCGCCATCCTGTGGCGCACGGTTTCCTCGTCCGACTGCCCACTTGCGGCATTTGAAACAACCAACGCACAAAACCATTCATCCAAGCAAAGGAGAAAAACACAATGAAATATAAAGTCACATGCCCCTACTGCAAAGTGCCTGCCATTTGCATCCCGGCCGGGAGTATGTTCGGCGGCGCCGTCCGCAAAAAGGGCGATTACATCTACCGCTGTTCCCACTGGCCAGTATGCGATGCGTATGTGTCCGCACACCGCCGGGATCGCCGCCCAATGGGAACCCTTGCCAATGCCGGCCTGCGCCGCAAGCGGATACAGGCCCATGAGGCGCTGGACGCCATGTGCCGCAGCAACCACATGGACAGATGGGCGGCTTATCTATGGCTGCAGTGCAAACTGGGGTTGGAAGCTGAGCAAACACACATCAGGATGTTTTCCGAAGCGCAATGCGACCGTGTGATCGCGCTGTGTCTGGAAGCATCTTCCCAATCTGACCATTCAACATACACGAAAAGGAGCATCAATGAAAAAGAATATTCCATTGACCGCGGCCCAGCAGCAGCTGGTCGAGACCAATCTCGAAGCCGTTATCTGGGCCATCCGGGACGGTATCCATCCCAGCGAAAGCATCCCCGGTCTCGGGTATAATGACCTCTATCAAGAGGGCTGCGTCTGGCTCTGCCGGGCGGCACAGAGTTTTGAACCCGGCCGGGCACAGTTTGCTACATACGCGAAGAAGGTTATCCGCAACGGCCTGCTCTCCTACTGCCGGGCGCAGTGCGGCCGGCAAAGTCACCTGTCGCCGCTGTCGGCGGACGAAATCAGCGATTCGGCCATTGCCCAGCTCACAATGGAACCGGGTGAGCAGGAGACGCAGTTAGCAGAGACGGAAATCCTCGATCTGCTGCGCTCTCATGCGGCCAAGTATAGCGGGGTGGCGCGGCTTGGCATCGAGGCTTTGAGCCTCAAGGCCACGGGCATGAGCATTGCCGAGATCGCGGCGCTCTATGACGTGCCGCCGTCCCATGTCGGGGCATGGATCTCGCGCGGCAAGCAGAAGCTAAGGCAGGATGAGGCGTTTGTTTCCGCTATTTTGTAAGGTTCGCTGGTTTACACGCGGGCCGGCGATTGACTGCGGCGCTCCGGCTCGCTTATACTATAATCAGCATCCTTTTGTGCGGTATGGGGGCGGAGAACACGGATCAAATCATCATTCATGTGGATATGGACGCCTTCTTCGCCTCGGTGGAGACGCGGGACAATCCCGCCCTGCGAGGAAAGCCTCTGATCATCGGCTCACTTCCAAATGAGCGCGGGGTCGTCGCCACCTGCAGCTATGAAGCGCGAAAATATGGTCTCCATTCCGCCATGAACATCAAAGAGGCCTACCGTCTTTGCCCGAATGGAATCTATATGCACCCGGATATGGACAAGTATAAGGCCGTATCCGAGCAGCTTCACGAGATCTGGAACACCTATGCCTCCGCCGCTGAGACGATTGCGCTCGATGAAGCGTACCTTGACGTAACCGAACAGGCGGGCGACCTGGACGGGGCGCGAAGGATCGCTCAGACGATCAAGCGACGCACGAGGGACGAGGTCGGGCTGACCTGTTCCGTGGGCGTGGCCTACTCCAAGACGGCGGCCAAGATGGCAAGCGAAGAAAAGAAGCCGGACGGGTATTTTGAGATTCCTACGGCTGAGGACTTTGTGAACTTAATCATTGACCGCGATGTGCGGGTGATCTATACCGTCGGCGAAATAACAGCGCAAAAGCTGTACGCTGCGGGGATCCACACGGTTCGGGATGTTCGGGACAATCCCGAGATCGTCGCCGGGCTTCTCGGCAAGCAGGGCCAATGGATCACCCAGCTTGCGCTCGGCATGGATGACCGGAAGGTCACTCCATACCGCCCGGAGGATGCAAAGTCCATCGGCAGGGAGGTCACCTTTCAGGAGGATGTGAACAATTACGCACTGCTGAAAGACGTGCTCGTTGTGCTGGCGCTGTGTGTGGAACACAGGGCAAAGCGATATGGTCTGCATGGAAACGGCGTGACCCTGAAGCTCACCTATTTTGACATGAAGAACATCACCCGCTCGCAAAAAGCATTTGGCTGCGACAGCGCCGTGATGATCTACCGGGAGGCCGCCGAGCTGCTCGACCATGTGGAGAAGCGCCCCGTCCGCCTGATTGGCGTTGCGATCCACCATCTGGCTGGTGAGGATGGTCGTCAGATCACCATGGACGAGATTTCCCCAGGGGCCAAAGAGCGACGGGATGAGGAACTGAAACGGCTGCTCCTTGCGCTGCAAAAGCGGTACCGGCTGGACTTTGCCGGACACTTGGAACAAATCTATCAATCGGATACGCTTCACAAAACCGTGGAATACATGAGGAGGCACACATGACTCCTATCAGAAATCAGCTGATTGCGCACATTGCAGGAAAGTACAAGGCGCTGCCTGAGTGTCTGTGGATGCGGTATCCCAATTACATGGTTTTCCGGCACAGCGATAACCAGAAGTGGTTTGCCATCCTCATGGACGTACCGGGGCGTAAGCTGGGTTTGGACTGTGATAACGCCGTGGACATCCTGAATGTAAAGGTCAGCGACCCGCTGCTGCTGGATTTTCTTGTACGACAGAACGGCTATTTACGCGGCTACGAGACTATCCTAAAATTTGTGTAA
>DKVN01000159.1 GCA_002491225.1 Faecalibacterium sp. UBA7177 | reverse complement strand
AGCCCGGCCACCGTCTCGATGCAGGAGCCGATCGAGTCCGGCCGGGACGGCGGCGGCCTGACCGTGATCGACCTGCTGCCGGATGACTTTATGCTGGACGAGGACTATGAGGGCCGCGAAGAGGTAGCGCGGCTGCGCCAGCTGGTAAACACCCTCAGCGGGCGGGAGCGCCAGGTGATCGTGCTGCGCTACGGCCTCGGCGGCCAGCCCCCATTGACCCAGCAGGAGGTGGCGGGCCTTTTGCACATCAGCCGCAGCTATGTATCACAGCGCGGGTATTGTAAGTAGGGGGAAATAGGACGCTGCAACGGCGGAAAATGTCGATTTTTTGTGCATTTCGCGGCGCGACTCTGGGCGGCCCGGCGGCGGTTCAGCGAGCACAGGCTGAGCACAGGCGAAACAGAAAAAACAGCGGCCGTTCATCCGCTGGAAGCTGCCGGGAACCAACGAGAGTACCCGAGAGCCGCCGAGAGTGCCCGCGAGTTAGGCCGGAAAATGGTTTTTGGGCGAATGGTTCCCTTCCCCCCTCATACTCCCCCTATCTCTCCTTACAAGCTGAAAAGATAATATACTTGGCTGAAAATAATAATATATATATAGCTATTACAGGGCCGAGAGAGATTACTTTCAGCAGGTAGGAAAGAAAATCAGCACCGCCATCCCCGACAGCAGAACACCGAACATCAATCAACCCCTCTACGTTTCCGTTTCGGATAACGCAGGGGGATTTTCTTTTTTCAGCAGGAGGTAAAACACATGGCAAAATCAAGAAGCATCTATGGCAGCAACATCAACCTGCCCTCGCTCGACTTGCTCTTTTCAACCGAGGAGCAGCGGCAAGATGCACTGCTCGAAAAGGTGCAACAGCTTTCGATTGACCAGCTGTTCCCTTTCCCAGACCATCCGTTTCAGGTGCGGGACGATGAGGAGATGCAGAAGATGGTGGAGAGCGTCAAGGAGTACGGCGTTCTGACGCCCCTGATCGCCCGCCCCCGGACGGAGGGCGGATACGAGATCATCGCTGGCCACCGCCGCAAACGGGCGTGCGAGCTGGCGGGCGTTGAAACGTTGCCGGTTCTTGTACGCGAGATGGACGACGACACCGCAGTGATCCGAATGGTAGACACCAACTGTCAGCGGGAGAACGTGAGCGCCATCGAAAAGGCCAAGGCGTACAAGATGAAGCTGAAAGCAATCAAGAGGAAAGCCGGTAGACCGTCAAAAATTAATTCGGGCCAAGTTGGCCCGAATTATGAAACTATCCGCTCAAACCAAATTGTTGCGGATGACGCCGGTGAGAGTGTAAAGCAAATTCAGCGTTACATCCGCCTGAACGAGCTGATTCCCGAACTGCAAGAACTGGTTGAGGAGAACCGCCTGAAATTCAATCCGGCGGTGGAACTGTCCTACCTCACCCCGCAGGAACAGCAACAGTTCTTGGAGTACATCCAAAGCGAGGAATGTACGCCATCTCTCTCACAAGCCCAGCAACTCAAAGTCGCCAGCAAAGAAAATTCTTTCAGCGCGGACAGGCTGAAAGAAATCATGGCCGCCCGCGCCCCAAGCGTAAAGCCCCGCGAGCCGCAGATCAGCATCCCACTTTCCAAAATCGAGCGGTTCTTTCCGTGCAACCTCAGCGCGGAACAAATCGTTGCCCAGATCATCCGTATCCTGGAAGCCCGCCAGCGCAGCCGTCAGAAATCGCACAACGAGGACAGAGAACGATAACTCTCTGAACCCGGACAAGCTGTAAGGAATTGACGGGGCGACAGGCCACAGTGTCGCCCCGCCAATCGACAGCGTGGTGCTTTTGCGATGGGACAGGTACAATGTGGGCAGAAAACGAAAAGGAGAGGTCAAACATGAAACTCACGTACCGAAACGTAAACGGCTATCTGCTGCCCAACCTGTGCGTAGAAGATTTCCCACCGCTGGGCAAATATGGGATGTTGCGCCGCAGCTACCTGCAGCAGCACCGCAGCGGCACCTACACCGGGATGCTGCTGTCCGGCAAGCTGCATTCCCACCTGCAGGAGATCGACCGGCAAGCAACCGAGATGGTGGAGCAACTGACCGCCCAAATGTCCCAGCAGCAAAAATGTGACCGAGCAGCTCAAAGCAACCGACCAACTTCGCTGGGTGGGCATGGTGAACAGCATCAAGGCAGCCGCAGAGGAAATCGTGCTGAACGAGCTGATCTACACCTGACCGCGGCCACCACCGCTCAAAAAGCCTATCCACCCAAGAACAAAACTCCATCCACCAGCACAGCCCCGGAGCCGCCGCTCCGGGGCTGTGCCCTTTCCGCCGAAAACACCCGAATACCTGCGCACAGTACAAGCAAGCATGACATTTGGTGCACCAAATGTCCCATTCTCAGGGGCACCGCCCCTGAAACCCCGCAGCAAAATTTCCCAAAAAACAAAAGCGCAGTATGAGCCTGCAACAAAATTCCAAGCCAAGGAGGAACTATGAGAAACAGAAATCAACGCATCGTTGTACACCTGACCGAAAAGGAGCTTACCCGGTTCAACAAGAACGTTGCGGCCACCGGCCTGCCGCGCGAGGCAGTTTTACGGAACCTGATCAACGGCTGCGAGGTACGGCCAAAGCCGCCGGAGTGTTACCGTAACCTCCTGGCCCGTATGTCCGATATCGGAAACGCCATGTATCAGCTCTGGTACTTTGCCAGGCAGTGCGAAACCATTACCGAAGAACAGTATCAGGAATCCCAGCGATTGCTCAGCGAAACATGGCGCTGTCTGCATGATACAGCTTGTTGATGTACAAATTTCATAAACGCCCCCTTGTTCACAGACCATCGCCTGCGGACAAGGGGGCGCGTTTTTTGTATGATAAAAGCATCAAAAAATCGGGAGGGAGCCGCCATGACCCTACAGCTCAACGCACAAAATCTCCAAAATTTTACCGCTTATCTTGCTTTGCAGGAGCGCAGCACCGGTACCATCCAAAAGTACCGGCGCGACCTCGAAAAGCTCCGCCGCTTTGCCGGGGACAAGATCGCCGACAAAGCCACCCTCATCGCCTTCAAGGAGCATCTCATCAGCCAGGGCTACGCGGATGTCAGCATCAACTCCTTTTTGGCGGCGGTCAACCAGTACCTCAAGTACATGGGCTTCGCCGCCTGGCAGCTGCGCTTCCTCAAGCTTCAGCGCCAGACCTTCCGCAGCGTCGAAAAGGAGCTGTCCACCGCCGAGTACCAGCGCCTCGTGGCCGCCGCCCGCGAAAAGGGCAACCAGCGCCTTGCCCTCTTGGTGCAGACCATCGCCGCCACCGGCATCCGGGTGTCCGAAGTGCGGGGCATCACGGTCGAGGCCGCCCGCAGAGGCCAGGCCCGCATCTGCATGAAGGGCAAGACCCGGCAAATTTTGCTACCGCGCGAGCTCTGCCGCCGCCTGCTCTCCTACTGCGAAAAAAAGCGCATCTACACCGGCCAGATCTTCCTCACCCGCACCGGCCGCCCGCTCGACCGCTCCAACATCTGGCGGATGCTCAAAAAATTGGCCCTGACCGCGAAGGTCAAGGCCAAAAAGGTATTTCCGCATAATCTGCGGCATTTATTTGCCGTTACTTATTATAAAAGGTACAAGGACGTGGTGCGCCTGGCCGACATCCTTGGCCACAGCAGCATCGACACCACCCGCATCTACACCGCCCGCAGCGGCAGCGAGCAGCAGCGCCAGATCGAGGAGCTGCGGCTGGTCTGCTGAAAAACGAAATGTAAACTATGTGGTATTCCGCTCGACAGCAGGCCGCTTTAGCACCTCTAAAGTATACCCTTTTCGGCTTTTGCTGTCAACCGAAAGCCCCACTTTCCCGACTTTTCCCATCTATTCCGCTTTCTATTACGAAAAAGGCATACAAAGCACGCCCATTCTGTGAACTTTCCTCAAAATGGGTGTGATTTGTATGCTTTTTTCTCGTTTTGAACGCTTTGGGGCCTGAGCCTTTCAATGGGCAAACAACATATTTTACATTTCGCAATAGTTTGCGCGACCTCAGCGGCCCGCCAAAACGGCCCATGTGCCAGACCAAGGGATGGAAAAAGGAGGGGTGAGCAGATGCCGGTCAAGCTATATCCTCACAATCAAAGAGCCTACGCGGCCGCCGTCTCCCTGCTCGCCAAAAGCGGCCGGGCTGCCATCGTTCATCCCACCGGCACCGGCAAAAGCTACATTGCTTTTAAGCTCATCGAGGATCACCCTACGGCCCAATTCCTCTGGCTCTCGCCCAGCGAGTACATCTTCCGCACCCAGTGCGAGAGCCTGCGCCGCGGCTGCCCGGCGTTCTCTCTTGAGAACGTCCGTTTCTGCACCTACGCCAAGCTGTCGGCCATGGCGGCGGAGGAGCTCGCCCTGCTGCCCGCCGACTGCATCATCCTGGACGAATTCCACCGCTGCGGCGCGCAGCAGTGGGGCGGCGCGGTGCAGCAGCTGCTGGCCGGCCACCCCGCGGCAAAGCTGCTGGGGCTTTCCGCCACCAACCTGCGCTATCTCGACAACAACCGGGACATGGCCGAGGAGCTCTTCGGCGGCAATATCGCCAGCGAGATGACCCTGGGCGAAGCGATCGTCCGCGGCATTTTGCCCGCGCCCAAGTATGTCACCACCATCTTCAAATACCAGCAGGATCTCGCCCTGCTTCAGCAGCGGGTCAACAACCTGCGCGGTGCGGGCCTCAAGGATGCCAACCAACAATATCTGGACGCCCTGCGCCGTGCGCTGGAACACGCGGATGGATTGGACAAGGTATTCGCCAAACACATCACCGAAAAGAGCGGCCGCTACATCGTCTTCTGCTCCGGCTACGAGCACATGCGGGACATGATGGCGCTCTCCAAAGAGTGGTTTGCCGGGGTCAGTGATACCATCCACTTCTACTCCGCTTACTCGGAGGATCCCGAGACCAGCAAGGCGTTCGCCGCCTTTAAGGCGGACGAGAGCGATGCCCTCAAGCTGCTCTTCTGCATCGACATGCTCAATGAGGGGGTACACGTCAAAGACATCTCGGGCGTGATCCTCTTCCGGCCCACCATCTCGCCCATCGTCTACAAGCAGCAGATCGGCCGGGCCCTGACGGCGGGCGAACGCAAGACGCCGCTGATCCTCGACGTGGTCAATAACTTCGACGGTCTGTGCAGCATCGCCCAGCTTCAAGACGAGATGGGCGCGGCCGTGCAGCGGATGTACGCGAACGGCGAGGGCGGACAGATCGTGACCGAGCGGTTCGAGGTGATCGAGCAGGTAGAGGACTGCCGCCGACTCTTCGAGCAGCTGGAAAACAGCCTCTCGAATACTTGGGAGCAGTACTTCCATGCCGCCAGCCTCTACGCCGCGGAGCATGGTAGCTTAATCGTGCCCAAGGACTACAAAACCCCCGCGGGCCTCAGCCTCGGCAGCTGGATCATCACCCAGCGTCGGGTGCGGCGGGGCGCGGTGGGGGGCATCCTCACCGAGAGCCAGATCGAGCGGCTGGACGGCATCGGGATGGTCTGGGAGACCCGCAGCGAAGCGGCCTGGAACCGCAGCTTCGCCGCGGCCAAGGCCTACTTTGGGGAGCGCGGTGATCTTCTGGTGCCGGTGCGCTACAAAACCGAGGATGGCTTTGCGCTGGGCCGCTGGCTGAACAATCTGCGGCAGGGCCAAAAGGATGGAGAAGGCACCGCCCTCACGCCCGAGCGCAAGGCGCAAATGGACAGCATCGGGATGGTGTGGGAGCCGCGGGACAACCAGTGGGAAAACGGCTTCCGGCACGCGGCGGCCTATTTTGCGGAGCATGGGGATCTGAAGGTGCCCTCGCAGTACCGCTCGCCGGATGGCTTTTTGCTTGGCAGCTGGCTGGCGAACCAGCGAAGCAGCCGAAACGGCCAGCGCCGCAAAGGAGCCCTGACGGCAGAACAGATCCAGCGTCTGGACGCGGTCGGGATGCAGTGGGAAACCCAATACGACCTTCTCTGGCGAGACAGTTACCTGGCCGCAAAGAACTATTACCAGCAGCATGGCAGCCTGGAAGTGCCAGCAGAATACACCACCGAAAGCGGTATCCGTCTGGGCAAATGGGTGCGGCGGCAGCAATACGCCTACCAGCACCCGGAAAAGAGCAACGCAGCCCTGACCCCCGAGCGCATCCAGCTGTTGGAAGCGATCGGGATGCAGTGGCAAGCGCCCGACAGCTGGGAGCACCGCTACAACCTGACCAAAAGCTACCTTGCCGAGCACGGCGACCTCAAGATCCCGGCCAAGTACAAAACCGCGGACGGCATCTGGCTGGGCCGCTGGCTCTACGAGCAAAAGCGAGAGCTGGCACGGCCAGACACCGCAAAACTGGCCCCGGGACAAAGAGCGAAGCTACAGCAGCTGGGGGTATAGAAAGCTACCCCAAGGAGGTGGAATATGACAGATAGAATAGCACCTCATCTGCGCAGACTCCGGGCAGAGGACGCGCCAAGAATGCACGAATGGATGCAGAACAAAGACGTGGTAGAGCATCTGCATGCGGATTTTCAAAATAAGACGCTGCAAAACTGTCTGCAGTTCATTCAGGACAGCTTACAGACTCAGCAGGATCTGCACCTTGCAGTAGTGGATACAGCCGACACCTATATGGGAACAGTCAGCTTGAAAGGCATTGACCAGCAGACCGGTACGGCAGAGTTTGGAATCTGTATGCACCCCGATGGGATGGGAAAAGGCATGGCAAGCGCCGCAATGGCAGAGATCCTGTCCTATGGCTTCCGATCTCTTGGGCTCAGGACAGTGTATTGGTGTGTATCGATACAGAATGCTCGCGCAAACCGTTTTTATCAAAAAAATGGATATCAAACCACCCAGTTGATCCCAGAGCAGATCAACTGCAGGTATCAGGAATTCTCAGGAGAACTGGTCTGGTACTGCGCTGAACAGGGGCAGGATACGGCCGGATGACTGTTTTAGAATGAACAATGAACATGCAGAGGCGTTTGCGCGGGAAAGCGTTGTGACAAAGTGATCCGACAAAATCAAAAGATCATCAACTTTTTGAATATCGTCTCAGATGCAGCCCTCGTTTTTTGCTCGTTCTATGCCGCCCTGTTTATTCGGTTCGAGCTGCTGCATGGGCACACCAGCCTGGAGCTCCTCTCCGCGCGGTATCTTCTGGTCGTAGCAGGCTACAGTATTCTGGTCGTTCTGGTGTACGCCGCTTTGCGGATGTATGGCTCGTATCGCTTCAAGGAGCCGGGCGGTGAGATCGCCACCATCCTGCTGGTCAACGCCGTGGCGACCCTGGGCTTCATGGCCTTTTTATACATCACCCGGGTCATGGAGTTCCCCCGGCTGGCGGTGTTTCTGTTCTGGCTGCTGTCCAGCGCGGCGGTGATCGGAAAACGAATGTTCGTCCGCAGCCTGCTGCGGCATTATCGGAAGCTTGGCTACAACCAGAAACACGTCCTGCTGGTGGGCTGCGGGCCGATCGCAGAGCAGTATCTGGCGGGCCTTGCCGCCGAGCCGCATCTCGGGGTCACGGTGGACGGATATCTGAAAGCCGGTTCCGGCGAAGAAAACCTCTCCGCCCTTGCCGCATCAGACAGTGCCGATCCGTTTCTCAAAACATATGCCTGCCCCTGTCTCGGCAGCTACCGGCAGCTGGAGCCGCTTTTGGAGCGGCAGCCCTTCGATGAGGTGATCGTCGCCCTCGAGCCGCACGAGACGACGCAGATCAAGCCGACCATCGCCGCTGTAGAAAAGCAGGGCGTGCGGATCAGCCTGATCCCCTTTTACAGCGATTACATCCCAAGCCACCCGGTCATCAATACGGTTGGCAACTCCAAGCTCATCGACCTGCGCGCAACACCGCTGGACAACCTCGGCTGGGCGCTCTGCAAGCGGGGAATAGACATCATCGGCTCCCTCATCCTCATCATCCTGACCAGCCCCATCATGCTCATCACGGCCATCGGGGTCAAGCTGTCAAGCCCCGGCCCGGTGTTCTTCAAACAGGAGCGGATCGGCAAGGATCGCAAGCCCTTCCAGATGCTCAAGTTCCGCAGTATGCGGGTCACCGGCACCGAACAAACCGGCTGGAGCACCAACGCCGACCCGCGCAAGACCCGCTTCGGCAGCCTTATCCGCAAGTTCAGCATTGATGAACTCCCTCAATTGTTTAATGTACTGCTCGCTCAGATGAGCCTGGTCGGCCCCCGGCCGGAGGTGCCCTACCATGTGCAGCACTTCAAAGAAGAGATCCCCCTCTACCTCGTCCGCCAGCAGGTGCGCCCCGGCATCACCGGTTGGGCGCAGGTCAACGGCCTGCGGGGCGACACCAGCATCGAGGAGCGGGTCAAATACGACATTTGGTACATCGAGAACTGGAGCCTCTGGCTGGACATCCGCATCCTTTTCAAGACGGCCTTCGGCGGCATGATCAACAGTGAGCAGATGGCCATCCAGAGCAAGCCCGGCCAAAGGGGGTGAGCCAACATGGAGCCGCAAAAAACGCCCCCGTACAGCGTCCTGATGTCGGTCTACCAAAAGGATCAGCCCGGCCCGCTTGGCACCGCGCTGGACTCGATGCTGCGGCAGAGCGTCCCTCCGGACGAGCTGGTGCTTGTGGAGGACGGCCCGCTGACGCCCGAGCTGGATCAGACCATTCGGGCCCGGCAAGCGGCCTGGCCGGGCGTCATCCGCCGGATCCCGCTCCGGGAAAACGAGGGCCTCGGCCCCGCGCTTCGCCGCGGAGTGGAGGAGTGCCGCTGCGAGTGGATCGCCCGGATGGACTCGGACGACTATGCCCGGCCGGATCGGATCGAAAAACAACTTGCGGCCGCGGCAAAGCAGGGCGCGGACATCGTGGGCAGCGACGCCTTCGAGTTTCAGGGCGAGCTGTCCAACCGGACGGCGCTGCGCGCCTTTCCCAAAACGCACGAGGAGCTGCTGCGGTTCGCGCGGCGCAAAACGCCGTTTGCGCATCCCAGCGTGCTGATGAAAAAGAGCTGCGTGCTGGCGGCAGGCAACTATACGGCCGCCTATCTGCACGAGGATTACGACCTGTTTTTGCGGATGCTGATGAACGGCTGCCGCGGGTACACGGTCAAGGAGCCGCTGGTATCGGTGCGGGTGAGCGATGACTTTTACGCGAGGCGGGGAGGGTTTGGCTATCTGCGCCAGCTGCTGCGCTTCAACTGGAAGGCCTACCGGAACCGCTGGATCGGCCCCGCCGACCTCATCGCGCGCTCGGGCGGCAATATCCTGGTCTGCCTGCTGCCCAACCGGCTGCGGGTCTGGGTGTACAAGCACTGGCTGCGCCGCCCCGCGCCGCAGCCATAGCGGTGGTGAGATGAGAAAACAAAGAGTCCGAAGGACCTGCGAAGCAGCGTGAATTCGCTGTGCAGCTGCAGCTGCAAGGAAGAAAATCGCAGCAATCCTGTATGGCTTGCAAGATTTGATGACGCAGCAGATGCG
>DKVN01000164.1:862-9555 GCA_002491225.1 Faecalibacterium sp. UBA7177 | reverse complement strand
GTCGCCCGCGCGGTTGATCCGGTAACCAGAAGCCAGCTTCTCCAGGCTCTTGGCCACGGCGCTGTTGTTCATGCCAAGCTGACGATAGGCGTTCAGGGCCATCGTGTTCGTGCGTACTACCATACCCATAGTATTTTACCTCCATGTAATTGCGGCCTTGGGAGGCATCCACCCTCCCGCAATGGCCTCTTGTCATGGGCTTTTTTGCAAAGTGTCGGCAGTACGATCAAAATTTGCCGGATTTGGCCGGTTTGCAAAAAGTTTCCCTTATTGTTTCCCTTTATCGGGGTGCGGCGGGTCTGTGTGCAGGGTTGCGGCAGCCTGCGAAAATCCACGCTTTTTCGCGGTTTCGCTTTTCCCTTATTTTTTCCCTTTATGGAAAAATGATCAAAATCGCGGCCCGCTTGCGGCCCCGCCCCGGCGCATTCCCCGCCCGCAAAGGCGAAAAAAATCAGCGCCGCACACCCCCGGTTTCGGGGGTGCGCGGCGCTGGGCCGTGGCGTAAAATGTGAAATTTGAGATTTGCCCGCGGTTACTCCGCGTTGCGGCCCCAGGCCTCGATCTGGGTCAAAGCGGGGAAGGGGGAGGGGTCGTCAGCCCGGATCAGCTGGCCGATCCGCAGCCAGGTGATGCCCCGGCGCCCGATGGCGAAGATATGCGGCGCGGCGCTCTTTTCCATCCGCAGCGTCTCGCTGCTGCCGTCCGAGAAGGTGACGGTGGCCTGCTCCCACCAGCTGTCGTGGGGGAAATCGGCCCGGGTGATCAGCCGCAGCTCGTCCAGATCCACCGGGCGGCCGAACTCGAGGGTGATCTCGGCGTCGGTCCGCTGGTCGATGCCCCAGGCCTGGAACGGCCAGGGCCAGTGGTTCGCGTTGGCCAGCACCCCGTCGATCGTGTTGCGGGCGGCAAAGATCGGCGCGATCGGCCCGCCGGTCACCGCGTTGGCGTGGGCGTGGGGGAAGCAGCCGGTCATGTCGGCCCGGTCGATCACATTTTTGGCGAGGTTGCGGTAGTTTTGGTTCTCGGCGGGCTTTGCTTTGCGCATGCTGAGGTAGTGCCGCGGCCCCACAAAGCTGCCGGGGCAGTAGGAGAGCCGCACCCCGCCGAACTGTTCGGCCTCCGGCTCAAAGGGGATGGGGTATTCCAGCCGGGGTTCGGTGAGGTAGACATAGGCCTCGTCCATCCCGCCGTCCACCCGGATGAGATAGTAGCCGGGGGCCTCGTCGGTTTCAAACACAAGGGTGTCGCCGGGCTGATACTCGCCCTCGTGGGCCAGCCAGACGATCTCCTCGCCCTCGGCCCGGCAGGGCTCGGCCCCGGCGGAATGTACCGTGATGCTCAGATGTGCCATCTTGTTTTGCTCCTTTTTGGCGTTTTCCCAGCGCGGCCCGCGCTCGGGGGCCCTGCGGCCTCCTCTTCTGCGGCGGGTTTCGCGGCGGCATTTTTCCAGCGCGGCCCGCGCTCGGGGCCCGGCCCCGCGGACAGCGCCGGGCGGCAGGGCGGCGGGCAGGCCGCTGCAAAAAGGCCCCCTGATACCGCGCTTTGCCGCATCAGAGGGCCACAATGATTCAGACAGAGCCGGGTTTGCCCGTGCGCTTACAGCAGCCCCTTGACATAGGCGGCGATGGCCTCGTCCTTGCAGTTGGCAAAGAACAGCTCGCTGAACTTTTCGCCCGCGACCGCGCCCTTGACGAGGGCCGGGTCCAGCTCAGGCAGCAGCTCGAGCAGCGGGCGCAGGCTTTTGGCGCGCACCTCGTCCAGGATGCCCTTGTTGCGCATCTCGGGCTCGCGGCGCTCCGGCGGGTAGCCCTGGCCGTGGCCAAAGCCGAACAGCTTCTCGAAGCAGTACTCGAGGTTCAGCTCGCCGCCCCAGCCGAAGCCCTTGGCGAAGGGCATGGCCACCGCGTTGCCGTCGTTGACATGGGCGAAGGTGTAGGCGTCGACCGGGTCCTCCACATGGCCGCAGATCACGCCGGGGAAGCTGTTCATCGCCAGCATGGCCCCCTCGCCGGTGCCGCAGCCGGTGATGACATAGTCCGCCGCGCCGCTGTTCAGCAGGATGGCGCCCAGGATGCCGCACTGCACATAGGTCAGCTGGGCGGTGTCGTCGGCCGCGTACATGCCGTAGTTGTCCACCGTGTGGCCCATCGGCTCGACCACCTTTTTCAGGGCGGCCAGGATGGTGGTGTTCTTTGCCGCCTGGCTGTTTTCGTTGATGAGTGCGATTTTCATGGGAATCTCCTCCTGTGTGTTTTTTTGCCTGAATCTCAACGGCCGGGGCGGCTGCCCGCGGGCCGTGCAGGGCGAAAGGGAATGGGTCAAACGACGATCCGGCCGTGCTCGTCCGGCTTTTTGGGGAAGGCCGCCATCCAGTCGATCAGGGTCATCCCGGCGCTGACGCCGGTCCAGCAGATAGCCAGATAGAGCAACCCCTTGATCCAGTGGCGGGCGTAAAAATGGTGGGCCCCCACCACACCCAGCAGATGCAGCCAGAGGTAGACACGGCGGTCCACCTCGTTTTCGGTGTAAAACCGGGCCCGCATGGCCTGATAGACCCCCAGCAGCCGTTCGAGCAGGTTCTTTTTGCCGTAGTTGGGGTTGACCGCTCTGGCCGCCTCGGGGTACTGCTCGCGCAGCTGATCCAGCTCGTCGTAAACCCCGATCAGCTCCACGGCCCGCACCCGCTCCTCGGCGGGCTTTGCGGGCTTATGCTTTTTCTTGCCCATGAACTTCTCCTTCTGGCAAGGGCAGCGCCGGGCGGCGCGCCTTTGCCATTGCTTCTATTATAGAGCATCCCCCCCGATGTTGGCAAGGCATCTGGGGGGGATGTTCCAGAAAAAACGCTCAGCACACGCGCCTCAGCTTGCGGATTTGGGTCTGGCAGGCATGGCAAGACCTGCGCCCGATGCGGTTGGGATCGGTTTATGAGAAGGGAGTCTGGTGCCCTGAGCGAACCGGAAAAAGGCGCGCGAAGGACGCGCGGCGAAGATGGCGGGCTGGCTTCAGGCCTCCGCGGCCGCGGCCCTGGCCTTGATGGCGGCGATCTCGTCCTGAATTTCGGCCATCTTTTCACGGTTCAGCGGGTAGAACTTCATGGCGATCAGGTTGACGCCGCTGCAGATGGCCAGCAGCCCGAACGAGAGGAAGACGCCCACAAACTTGAGCTGCGGGGTCAGCGGGGTGCCGACGTCGGGCATGGTGTCGGTAAAGCCGATCATCATCAGCAGCAGGCTGGCGATCAGGGGCGCGAAGCTCGAGACTATCTTGTCCACAAAGCTGAACAGCGAGCCCATCAGGCCGGGCAGGTATTTGCCCGAGCGGTAGGTCTCATAGTCGGCACAGTCGGCGGTCATGGGGATGACGATGTTGCCGGAGATGTTGGAGAGGCCGCCCGAGACGATCATCAGGGCCAGGAAGAGGATGGTAAAGAGGTTGAAGCCGGTAAATACGCCGTCCCCCGGCAGGCTGAGGGTGGTGGGGTCGCCGACATACCAGAGCAGCATCATCAAGAGGTTGCCGATGCAGCCGCCCAGCGAGCCCAGCAGCATGGCCCGCTTCTGGCCCAGCCGGGTGGCGATGATCCCCACGCCGAAGAAGAGGAAGAGGAAGTTGGGGATGGTGGTAAAGCCGGTGACCAGCCCGGACAGGGCAAAGTTGCCCGCCACGATGCCGTACAGGATGACCGAGGCGACGCTGCCCTTGGCCTGCATGCCGAGCTTGTCGGTCGAGGCCGAGAGCACCAGCATCTGGATGGCCCGGTTGTGGGTGAGCACATCCACATAGTCCTTAAAGGTGACCTTCTGGGCCTGGCCGGTGCCGAAGTACCTGCTGTTGTCCTTGGGGGCGATCGAGAAGACGGCGGCCATCATCAGCACAAACGAGAGTGGGCCGAGGTAGAGCTGCATGTCCTGGAAGACACGGGCGTCGCTCATGGCGCCGTATTTGGGCACCAGCACGCTCGAGATCCAGATGCCGAGCCCGGTGAACAGCAGCATGTTGAGGATGCCGTCAAACAGCGCGAAGAGGGGGCGCTGGCTGGGGTCGTTGGTCAGGCAGGTCTGGCCGGACTTGGTGACGATGCACTGGCAGGTGTAGCCGAGGTAGTAGATGATGTTGATGAAGATGAACCAGGGCACCCGAACCACCTGGGGCAGGACGGGGGTGAGCCGGAACATCAGCAGGGTGCTGATGAACATGGTCAGGTTGCCGATGACCATAAACGGGCGGTTTTTGCCGAATTTGCCGTTGGTCTTGTCCACGATCATCGCGACAAAGGGGTCGGTGATGCCGTCAAAGATGCGCATCATCATGGCGAAGGAGCCCGCCAGAAAGACGCTTGCGCCGACCGGCCCGTTCAAAAAGTAGGTGATGTAGCCCATCGTCAGCAGGTAGCAGTTGGAGCTTGTGTTGTTGAGCACAAAGCCGAACAGCCGCCACAGCGGCACCCCGTGGATGCCGTTTGGGCCGTCGTAGTTTCCGTGGGAGTATTTGCCCATTTGTTGATTCCTCCGTTCAAAAGTTTATCGCGCCCCGGTCCCGTCTGCCAAAGAGGCGGGGCGCTGATCTGGGGAACGACGAGGGAAAGCAGGAGGGGCCCGCAGGCCCGCGCCCCTCGCGCGGCGCTGCAAAGCCGGTTCGCCCCTCTGCCCTGCCGCCCCCCGACCGGGCCGTCTTGCCCCGGCCCGTGCCTTGCCAAAAAGGGTGCTTTGCCGGAAAGCGGCGGCTCACCAGAGGAAGATGCTTTTGCCCTTCAGCCGCAAAATCGCCTCGATGAAAAAGTAGTCGCCGTAGATGATCGGCACCTCGGTGTTGCTGCCGTCCGGGTCGTGGTAAAAGAAGGTGCCGCCGGTGGTGATGGCGTCCTGCTCGGGATCCCAGTTGGCGAACTTTGCGTCGCAGGCCCGCAGGATCCGCAAGGCCGATTCGGTGTAAAAGCGCGCCTCGTTCTCCTCCAGATGCTCCGCGATCTCGAGCAGGCCGCAGGCGGTGCAGAAGCCGGCGGTGGAGTCGTACTTGAGCGGCTCGGCGGGCTGGCGGTAGTCCACCAGCGGCAGCCAGTCGCAGGCGGCCAGGTTGGCGATGCAGTAGTGGGCGCACTGCTTGGCGGTGTTGAGAAAGCTCTCGTCGTGGGTGTGGTGGTAGCTCAGCGCAAAACCGTACACCGCCCAGGCCTGCCCGCGGCTCCAGCTCGAGCCTTCCCGGTACCCCTGGCCGCCGGGGCTGTTGCGGTACGCGCCGGTCTCGGGGTCAAAGGCGACGATGTGGTTGCAGCTGCCGTCCGGCCGCACCACATACTGCTGGGCGGTTTTGGCGTGGGCCGCGGCGATCTTGGCAAAGCGGGGGTCACCGGTCTCCTCGCTGGCCCAGTAGAGCAGCGGGATGTTCATCATGCAGTCGATGATCATCCAGCCGCGGATGTCCCCGCCGCCGAACCGTTCGGTCATGCCGGCCATCGCGTCCGGCCAGGCGCGGATGAACCGGCCGTCGATGTTGTAGCGGCTGGCCAGCAGGCTGGCGGCCAGCAGGCCCCGGCGGCGGGCGTCGGGGCTGCCGGTCTTGCGGTAGTCGGCCACCGCCGAGTGCAGGAACAGAAAGCCCACATCGTGGTCCACCGTCTCGGCGCTCTCGAGCAGCACGGCCAGCCGGTCTTCTACCCCGACGGCGGCGGCGCGGTAGGCCTCGTCGCCGGTGGCCTCGTACAGCTGCCAGAGCATCCCGGGCCAGAAGCCGTTGGTCCAGAACCCGACCGAGCCGTTCTGGCCCCAGGGGGTCTCGGTGATGTCGTGATACCGGCCGTCCCTGCCGGTGGTATAGGGGATGTTGGTGCCGACCCGCGCGCACTCGGCCTTCATCTTGGCCAGCAGCTTGTCGTACACCTCGTCCAGCCACTGCTGGTGGGTGAGGGAAGCGGTTTCGCTCATGGGGGTTCCTCCTTACAGGGTGATGGGTGGATGGACGGACGAAGCGTTCGGTCTGCGGTTTTGATGAAAATTTGCTCAAAAATCAAAAAGCATTTGGTGATATTTCCCATCATAGCAGAGCCGAACGGCATTTTCACGGCAAATCCGTGCCGAAATCATGCAAATCCTGCACTCTTGGGGGCGGGGCGGGGAACGGGGGGCGCGGACAAACCGGGGCGCGTCAGGAGCGCCGGGGCGAGGAGAGGCCGAAGCGGGCCGGGGCGCGGGGCAGGCTCAGGGGCGCGGGCGGGAGGCGTACTGTTTGGGGGACATCCCTACGCTTTTGGTAAAGGCCTTGAGGAAGTTGCTGTAATCCCCAAAGCCGCACAGTGCCGCCGTCTCGGCCACCGGGCAGCCCTCGGTGAGCAGGGCCTTGGCGCGGGTGATCCGCTTGGCGGTGATGTACCGGTTGACGGTGGTGCCGGTGGCCCGCTTGAAGATGCGGCAGAGGTAGGAGCCGCTGAGGTAGAACCGGGCGCTGAGCTGCGGGATGCTGAGCGGCTCGGTGAGGTGCTGGTCGATATAGCGCAGGATCTCGTCCACCTCGGCGCGGCGCGGCGGCACGGGGGGCGCAGGGGCGGGGAGGCTTTTTGCACCGCCGCGGGTTAGCAGGCACTGGTTGAGAAAGGCCATCAGCTGCACAAAGCCCGCCCGCTCCAGCAGGTCCTGTCCAAAGGGCTGGGGTTCGGCCAGAGCGTGGAGAAAAGCGAGCAGGCGGCGGCGCTCCTGCCCCGAGAGGCGCAGCCTGCGCGCAAACCCGGCCTCCTCAAAGAAGAAGCAGCGGCCCAGCGTGGTTTGCGGGCTGGAGAGCGCCCGCAGGTAGGCGGGCCAGATCGAGAGGACGATCAGCTCCCGGCGCGGCGGCCGCCCCGGCTGCGCCGGCCGCTCGCGTCCGGCGTCCGGCGGGAGGAGGCCGTGCGGCTCGCCGGGGCGCAGGAAAAAGAGGTCGCCCGGCCGCATCTCGTACAGCGCCCCGTTGACCTGCAGCCGGTGCGCGCCCGCGGCCGCGTAGCAGAGCTCGCAGCAGTCATGGGTGTGCAGCGGCAGGGCGGTCTCGCCGCACAGCCGGGCGGCCGCGAAGGTTTGGGTGTCGAGACAGGCCCGGGTGGCCGCCTCGCAGGAATCGTGGATCAGCATGGAAAAATCCTCTTTGGCAGAATGCATAGAAAGAGAAGGGGGAATTTGTGGAAACAGGCCAAAAGTATCGGGCATGAGCGGGAAAACTTTCGGCTCAATGTTATTTTAAGGCAAAAAAAGAGCGCCTGTTAGAAAAAACAGGCGCTCTTTAGAAAAAACAGGCACACTTTTTGGGGCGCGGCGGGTAGTTTTGGGGTGAGCAGGCGGTTTTGGGGCCGGGCGGGGATTGGTCAGGGCGCCGGCTTTTGTTGAGGGGCAGGGCGCGGTTCCGGTTTGGGCTGCGGCTGCTTCGCTGGGCCCGGCGGCTGTTCCGGCTGCGGCCCTCGTGCTGGCTGCGGCCCGGCCTCTGTCTCGGGTTCCGGCTCCGGCCCACCTCCCGCATCGGGCTCCGCCCCCAGCCCCGCCCGCCAGGCGCCGGGGGTGACCCCGAACGCGGCCTTGAAGACCTTGCAGAAATAGTTGTTGTCGGCGTACCCCACCCAGGCGGCCACCTGCTGGATGCTGGCGTCGCTGGTGCGCAGCAGGTCGGCCGCGGCCTCGCAGCGCTTTTGGGCGATGTACTGCTTGAGGGTGAGGCCGGTCTCGCGGACGAAGGCGGCGGTCAGGCGGCGGCGGTCGGTCTGGGCCGCGGCGGCGATTTCGGCGGGGGTCAGCGGGCTGGCGAGGTTCAGCTCGATATAGTCGGCGGCCCGGCGCACGGCGGCGGACCAGCCGCTCCGGCGCATCCGGCGCACCTCGCGGCAGATCTCGTCCACCAGCTGCAGGTTCAGCTCGGTCAGCTGGCGGCGGGTGGCCGCGTGCTGCATCCGCTGGGCGTACTCCTGGCTGATCGAGTCGACCCGCACCGGGCTGAGCCCCGACCGCTTGGCCCCCATCCGGATCAGGGTGCGCAGGATGGCCGCGCTGGCCAGCTGGTCCGGCATCCGCTCCGAGCCGAACCGGATGCCGGCGCTGGCCTGCCCGATCCCCTGCATCGCCCGGTAGGCGAGAGTGGCCTGCCCCCGGCTGATGGCGGCCACAAAGAGATCCTCCTGGGCGTACCGGCGGTTGACCTCGCCCGCGTCGGCGTAACGCTCCGAAAAGGCGGGCGGGCCATAAGCCGCGGCGGCGGGCTGCAGCAGCTGCAGCCGCCCCGGCTTGTGGCCCAGCTGCTCACCCAGCAGAAAGCCCGCATCGAGCAGATTGTCCCGCCGCCCGATGGGCAGCGAGCAGTAGTAGGATTTGTAGGGGAAGAGCGCCTCTTCCCCCACCCCCTGCCGGGCCAGCAGGGCGCGGGCGGCTGCCTCGTCCCAGCCGTCCTCGACATAGGGGCCCAGCAGCACCCAGCAGCCCGCCTCGCCCACGCCCGCAAAGAGCAGGATGGCGCGGACGGCAAGCGGGTCGAGCAGGTCGTAGAGGGCGTCCCGGTCGGCGCTGCGCAGAAATTCGGCGAGGCCCGCGGCGGTGTAAAGCGGCTGCAGGGCGGGGGACAGGCAGAAGCGCGCCTCAAACCCGGCCAGGGCCTCGGGGCCGGCGTCCAGCCGGGTCACCGCAAGGCCGGTGAGCCCGGTGATCAGGGCGGCGGCGGTGTCTAACAGCGGCATCAGTCTCCCCCCG
>DKVN01000164.1:0-518 GCA_002491225.1 Faecalibacterium sp. UBA7177 | reverse complement strand
AGATTCTCCTTCGCGCGGGCCTCGCTGCCCGCGGTGGTGGGCTCGTAGTACCGCCGCCCCAGCAGGGCGGGGGGCAGGCAGTCGAGGTCGGCCACCTTCTCGGCGGTGTCGTGGGCGTAGATGTAGCCCTTGCCGTAGTCCAGCTCCTTCATCAGCCGGGTGGGCGCGTTGCGGATGGCCAGCGGCACCGGCTCGTCCAGCATCCGCACCGCGTCCGCCTTGGCCGCCTCGTATGCCTTGTACAGCGCGTTGGAGCGCGGGGCGAGGCTCAGGTAGACCACCGCGTGGGTCAGATGCACGCTGCACTCGGGCATGCCCAAAAAGTGGCAGGCCTGGTAGGCCGCCACCGCGATCTCGAGCGCCCGGCTGTCGGCGAGGCCGATGTCCTCGCTGGCAAACCGCACCAGCCGCCGGGCCACATACAGCGGATCCTCGCCCGCCTCCAGCATCCGGGCCAGCCAGTAGACGGCGGCGTCCGGGTCGGAGTTGCGCATCGACTTGTGCAGCGCCGAGATGAT
>DKVN01000167.1 GCA_002491225.1 Faecalibacterium sp. UBA7177 | reverse complement strand
GTTTTCTTATCGAACCACCGCAATAGCGGAAGATCTTTTGGAAGAGCAGCGGCGTTTCCCCCATGCCGCGCCGAAAAAACAGTGCGTATGCGTGATTTTACCTTTGTTGCCCTGACCTACAACCAGGCTGATTACATCCTGCCACATCTGGAATCGATCCTCTATCAGACCGAGACCTGGGGCGATGGCCGTGCGGCCCACCTGATCCTCTCGGACGACTGCTCTCAGGATGAGACAGTCCCTCTGGCCCGGGCCTGGCTGCGGGGCCACACAGGGCTGTTCTCCAGTGTGCGGATCCTGACGGCAGAGCAGAATCAGGGCATCGTGCAAAACTACCTGCGGGCGCTGCGCGCCGTCGAAACGGAACGGTTCAAAATTCTGGCAGGGGACGACCTTTATTACAAAAACGATCTGTTCGCCGCGGCGCAGGCCGGGGACTTCGTGATGAGCCCGATCCTCTACTTTCAGGACGGCCGGGTGCTGCCGAACCAGTATCTGCTGCGGCACTGGGTGTTTCAGGAGTTTGTCCGGCACGAGGGCAAGGATCTGAAGCGGCTTCTGCGTAAACGGCAAGGGGTCACCAACTGCGTCTATACCCCCGGGGTGTTCTACCGCAAAAGCCTGGCGGATGCGCAGACACAAGCGCTGCTCAAGGGCCGCCGCTGGATGGAGGATTACCCCCTGTGGAACTACCTGCTGGCACGGGAGGATCTGGAGCCCACGGTGATATGCCAGCCGGTGGTGCTATACCGGGCCGGCGGCGGCATCTCGACCGGGGCGCGCCACAAAAGCCACAGCGGCTACGAGCAGGAGCGTCTCGCATTCCTGCGGGAGATCGGCTCGCCCTTTGCCAAATATCCCTGGCGGCTCAACCCTTACCGATATGCCTATTACGCGCGATACTTTGCAAAGGGCATGGCATATACGCTATTCGTGCAGCGGTGGGACGCGCGGGTAAACAACTTTTTGCGCACCATGCAGTGCGAAGAGCAGGAAGCGGGCCGTTATCTTGGGATGCTGAGCGAACGATCCAACGCATGGAACCAGACATATCGGCAGGATGGAGGGTAGCATGGCGATGCGGGAAGATACGAGTACACAACGCGAGGCTCCCTCCCAGGCCCCTGGATCGGTAAAGCTGTCGCTGATCATCATCAGCTACAACGAGGCGGAATATCTGCCCGAGGCGCTGGACAGCTGCCTTGGCCAGCAGGGCATCGAGGATCTCGAGATCATCATCGGAGACGATGGCTCCAGCGACGGCAGCCTCGAGGTCATCCAGTCCTACGCGGCCAGATGGCCGGGCAGGATCCACTATTACGTCAACCGCCGGGATGATGGGGTGACCATCGCGCCCATTCGGGTGTCCAACAGCCTCAAAAAGGCGATGTCGATGGCGCGGGGCGAGTATCTGGCAGTGCTGTCCGGGGACGACCGCTTCTGCGACCCGGAACGCTTTTCAACCGACATCGCTTTTCTGGACACGCATCCCCAATATATTGCCTGCGCATCCGACTTCAAGCTGTTTCACGACGACGGCACCGAGCAGCCCTATGAGTGGTACGGCTTTTCGCCGACGGTATCCTGGGGCGGGGCGTATGTGCACGTCTCCTGCTTTACGTTCCGGCGCAGGGTATACGAAGAGGGGCTTTTGCGGTACTTCTGCGATGACTGCGGGCTGGTCTATTCGATCGGCTGCTGCGGGGATTGGTGCTACCGGCGCAAGACGACCTTCGCCTACCGGCAGCGGAACCAGAGCATTATGCATGATGCCAAAAAGATCGAACTGCAGATGATGGAGCTTCTGCTGCTGGAGGATGTTCTGCAAAATGGGCGCGGGATGCGTATGGCAACATGGGCCCATTTTGCCTCGCCGTTGGTCGGGACCTTTTTCCAGCGCAGCCATCTGCGGGACACGCCGCGCTGCCGGGAGTACCTTCAGCTCTCGGCCCAGCAGACCCCGGATCTTCTCAACACGATGGCGGAGTTTGCCAGCCGCCCCATCGGGCAGCGGCTGCGCTGCCTTTCACAGCTGCTGTGGGCCTGCTGCTGCAACCGCTTTTACAGCGCCATGCGCAGGCTGATCATCACCTTTTGCAAATAGCGAGACCAGATACAAGGAGAGAACAAGATGCAGGTCGTCAAATACATGTTCCAGCCGCACGGAGACGCGCGCGGCCAGCTGGTGGCGTTGGAGGAGCACGTCGACATCCCCTTCACGATCCGCCGCATCTACTATATGTACGACACCGCGCAGGGGGTCACCCGCGGCTACCACGCACACAAAAGCCTCGAACAGATCCTGGTCTGCATCCACGGCAGCTGCAAGATCCGGCTGGACAACGGCAGCGAGTCCAAGGTGGTGCCGCTCGAAAAGCCCTACGAGGGGCTGTACGTGGCCAACAATATGTGGCGGGAGATGTTCGACTTCTCGCCCGACGCGGTGCTGCTGGTGCTGGCCTCCGAGCTGTATGATGAATCCGATTACATCCGGGACTATGATGAATTTCTCAACTTTATTGGAAAAGAAGGGACCGCCCAATGAACATCCCATTTGTGACCTTCAGGCCGCTTGAGCGCGAGCTGGACAGCGAGCTGCGCGCGGCGTTCGAGCGGGTCTATACCCGCAGCTGGTACATTGAGGGCGAGGAGGACACGGCCTTTGAGCAGGCGTTCGCCGCCTATTGCGGCGCAAAGCACTGCGTCGGCGTGGGCAACGGGCTGGACGCGCTGGTGCTGGCCCTCAAGGCAATGGACATCGGCCCCGGGGACGAGGTGCTGGTGCCCTCCAACACCTTTATCGCAACAGCTTTGGCCGTTACCTATACAGGGGCGAAACCGGTTTTTGTCGAGCCGGATCTTGCCACCTTCAACCTGGATCCCGCCCGCATCGAGCAGGCGATCACCCCGCGCACCCGCGCGGTGATCCCGGTGCATCTGTACGGCCAACCGGCCGATATGGATCCCATCCTCGCCATCGCGGCGCGGCATGGCCTGCGGGTGCTGGAGGACTGCGCCCAGGCCCACGGCGCGCGCTACAAGGGCAGGCGGATCGGCAGCTTTGGCGATGCGGCGGCCTTCAGCTTTTATCCGGGCAAAAACCTCGGCGCGCTGGGGGATGCCGGCGCGGTGGTCACCAACGATGAGATCCTGGCCCAAAAGGTGCGGGCGCTGGGCAACTATGGCAGCGACTACAAATACCACCACATCTACCAGGGCCAGAACTCCCGTCTGGACGAGCTGCAGGCCGCCTTTCTGGCCGCCAAGCTGCCGCATCTGGACAAGGTCAACGAGGATCGCCGCCGCACCGCCGCGCGGTACCTTGCGGGCATCCGCCACCCGGAGGTCATTCTGCCGCAGGTGCCGGAGTGGGCCGAGCCGGTCTGGCATATCTTCGCGGTGCGCTCGCCGCGGCGCGACGCCCTGGCGCAGCATCTGGAGGCGAACGGCATCCAGACCAACCGGCACTACCCCATCCCCATGCACCTGCAAGGGTGCTATGCGGGCCTGGGCATCCCCCAGGGCGCGCTGCCCATCGCCGAAAAGATCAGCGCCACCGAGCTGAGCCTGCCCATGTATTACGGCATGACCGAGGCGGAGGCCGACTGCGTGATCCAGGCGGTCAACGCTTTTGAATGACCCCACGACAAAACAAGGAGCGCCATGCTTACACGATTGAAAAAGAACCAGTTTCTGTTTGAGGAACTGGTCAAACGGGATTTCAGCAAAAAGTACCGGGGCACCAGCCTTGGAATGCTCTGGAGCGTTTTATTCCCGCTGATGAACCTGTTTGTGATGCAGTTTGCTTTTGGCCGCTTTTTTGGCAACAGTACCCCACATTACATCATCTATCTGTTCAGCGGCAACATCGTGCTCTCCTTTTTCCGGGAGTCCACCACCACCGGGATGACGGCGCTTTCCAGCAACGCATCGATCTTCAGCAAGATCCCGGTGCCCAAATACCTCTTTCTCTTTTCCAAAAACATCTCGGCGCTCATCAACTTTCTGCTGACCCTGGTGGTCTATTTCGCTTTTGTGCTGGCAGATGGCATTCCCCTCTCGCCCCGGATGCTGCTGCTGATCCTGCCCATCTGCTGCCTTGCCGTGTTCAATGTGGGGATCGGGATGATCCTCTCGGCGCTGTATATCTTTTTCCGGGATATGGAGTATCTCTATAACGTCTTTTTGATGCTGCTGACCTATCTGTCCGCGATCTTCTACACGATCGACCGGTTTTCGCCCGCCCAGCAAAAGATCTTTCTGTTCAACCCGGTGTATGTGTATATCTGCTTTTTCCGCACGGTGGTGATCGACGACGCAATGCCCAGCCTTCTGATCAGTGGTCTGTGCATCCTGTACGCGCTGATCGCGCTGGGGGTCGGGGCGTTCATCTACAAAAAGTACAACCACCGGTTCATCTACTATATCTAAAACAAACGTAGGAGCGATCCATGACGACGGTCGAACTGAAAAATGTATCGGTCTGCTATATGACCGGAGACCTGCGCAACATTGGCCTGAAGGAATGGGTGCTGCGCCACATCACCCGAAACTACACGGTGAACCGGTTTTGGGCAAACCGCAATATCAGCTTTTCACTGGAAAAAGGCGACATGCTGGGCATCATCGGCACCAACGGCGCGGGAAAATCCACCCTGCTCAAAACGATCAGCGGGGTGATGGTGCCCACCGAGGGGACGATCCGGGTCGAGGGCAATATCGCGGCCCTGCTGGAGCTGGCTTCCGGCTTTGACGACGACCTGACCGTAAAAGAAAATGCCTATCTGCGCGGCGCCTTTTTGGGCTACACGCGCGCTTTTATGGACGAGCACTATGCCTCGATCATCGAGTTTGCCGAGCTCGAGGAGTTTCAGGACTACGCCTTCCGGCAGCTGTCCAGCGGGATGAAGAGCCGCCTCGCCTTCGCGATCGCCAGCGAGCTGGATCCGGACATCATCATCCTGGATGAGGTGCTCAGCGTCGGGGACGGCGCGTTCAAGGAGAAAAGTCACAACAAGATGGTCGAGATCCTCGGCCGCGGGGTCACGGGCCTGCTGGTCTCCCACTCGCTTGACCAGGTGCGGGAGCTCTGCAATAAGGTATTTTGGCTGGATCGCGGCAGGCAGGTTGCCTTTGGGGAGACAAGGGATCTTTGCGACAGGTACGAATGTTTTTTAAAAACAGGAATGAGGCCGGAATCATGAAAAAACAATATCAGATTACAGTTGCAGGAATGGGCTATGTGGGCCTTTCATTGGCGGTACTGCTTGCGCAAGACCAAAAAGTAAACGTCTACGAAATTGATGCTCAAAAAGTAAAGTCTCTGCAGGCGGGAAAGGCACCAATAAAAGATAAAGAGATTGAAGAGTATTTGAATACAAAACCCCTTAACATAAATGCCTATACAGACGCAGAAACCGCTTTTAGCAATACAGATATGGTCATTATTGCAACGCCAACCAATTATGATCTTAAAACCAATCGGTTTGATACATCTTCAATAGAAAATATAATTGAATTGGTGAAACGATACGCAGCGGATGTTCCGGTTGTCATTAAGTCAACCATTCCTATTGGCTATACAAAGGCCGCAAAATCCAACTATGGGGTGAACATTCTTTTTAGCCCTGAATTTCTGCGCGAGGGCCATGCACTGTACGACAATTTGTATCCAAGCAGAATTGTGGTGGGAACAGCCGGAAATTCGCAAAAAGAACAAAAGGCAGCCGGCCTTTTTGCACAGCTGCTGCAAAAAGGGGCTAAAAAGAAGGATATTCCAACCCTATTTACCGGCTCAAGTGAAGCGGAAGCGATCAAGCTTTTTTCCAATACATACCTTGCCATGAGGGTGGCGTATTTTAACGAGCTGGATACCTATGCAAAGACAAGCGGATTAAGCACCCGACAGCTGATCGAAGGTGTTTCGCTGGACCCGCGGATTGGAACCCATTACAACAATCCCAGTTTTGGCTATGGCGGATATTGTCTGCCTAAGGACACGAAGCAATTATGCATAAACTATGGGGATATTCCGCAGGACCTTATTGGCGCAATTGTGCGTTCCAACGCCACCCGAAAAGCCTTTATCGCATCTGATGTTGCAAAAATGAAGCCGGGTATTGTTGGAGCCTATCGCCTGATAATGAAAGCCGGCAGTGATAACTTCCGTGAGAGCAGTATTTTGGATGTGCTGCTTCTGCTGAAAAAAATGGGCGTTTCTATTGTGATTTATGAACCAATGCTTTCTGAGAAGTCCTATCAGGACATCCCCATCATAAATGACCTGGCAGAATTTAAACGGATTTCCGATGTAATTCTTTGCAATCGGGCAGACAAACAATTGCAGGATGTCAAAAGCAAACTGTACACACGGGATATTTTCCATGTAGAATAATCAAAAATTCTGGAAAACAGTAAGGATTTCATTTGAAAGATTTTGCAATTTTCAGCCC
>DKVN01000101.1:6307-6759 GCA_002491225.1 Faecalibacterium sp. UBA7177 | reverse complement strand
CACGCGGCGTTGCTGCATCAGGGTTTCCCCCATTGTTCAATATTCCCCACTGCTGCCTCCCGTAGGAGTCTGGGCCGTGTCTCAGTCCCAATGTGGCCGATCAACCTCTCAGTCCGGCTACCAATCGTCGGCATGGTGGGCCGTTACCTCACCATCTACCTAATTGGACGCGAGTCCATCCTAAAGCGAATAAATCCTTTTCCCGCTGTGCCATGCGACACTGTGGGCTTATGCGGTATTAGCAGTCGTTTCCAACTGTTGTCCCCCACTTCAGGGCAGGTTCCTCACGTGTTACTCACCCGTTCGCCACTAAGTTATATCAACGTCCATCCGAAAACTTCAGTCGGTATAACTCCGTTCGACTTGCATGTGTTAGGCGCGCCGCCAGCGTTCGTCCTGAGCCAGGATCAAACTCTTTGAAAAATGGTATCTAAACCAGTTTTACAACTGAG
>DKVN01000101.1:0-5978 GCA_002491225.1 Faecalibacterium sp. UBA7177 | reverse complement strand
AAAGTGTTTCCACACTTAAAAAGGGTTCCGTTCAAGCTTCGATATTGTTCAATTTTCAAGGTCCTGCCGCTCCCCCGCTCTCCGGGACAGCTTATTTACTTTACCACATCTTTCGGCGCTTGTCAACACCTTTTTGAAAGATTTTGTAAATAAGTTGCCTCCAGCCTGTCGGCCATCCGGCCGTCCTGCGGGGTGCAAGAATGAATTATAGCACCCTTTTGGAAAATGTCAACAGGTTTTTGAAAATTTTTTCCTGCCAGTTTGGACCGCTCTTTCCATCCCCCGCTCAGCTTCTCTTATTATACATTATAATGCGGCAGGAGTGCGGCAGGAGAGGCGGCACAGCGCTCCGAGGGCTTCCTTGTATCCTCCCTGATCCATCCCTCACCACAGCCGCTGGCGTAATCGTTCAGAAGAGACGTATTATCGAAATTTTTACGTTTCTATTTCCCAATCCGGACAAATTTTCCCGTCTTTTTGAAAAAAAGGCTTTTCATTTTTGAAAAGATGTGTTATGATAATCAACACATCCGGCAGGCAGCCTTCCAAGGCCCCGCCCACCGGGCCGCACAACTTCATATCTGCGTCCGTAGCTCAGTTGGATAGAGCGTTCGGCTCCGACCCGGAAGGCCGCTGGTTCGAATCCAGTCGGGCGCACCAAAGCCCCTCGTGATCCCCGTGATCACGAGGGGCTTTTCTTCTAATGTGCTGCGTATCCACATGAATTCTCTCAGGCAGTTTCCGCCTTAAAAAGTCACACCTTGTCCGGCGCGTCGTCCTTGAGATACTTATCCCATATCCCGGTGGTGCCGCCGCAGCAGCCGCCCAGGAAAACCGGGTCGCTTGCCTTGCGCAGCCACGGCTCCTCTAAAATGAGGCTCTCGGTCTCCTCCTTGCTCAGGAGTACCTCCCGCCCGTTGACCAGCCGCACCGGTGCGCCTTTGGCCCCAGCGGAGGAGAGGATCACAAGGTCACTGCCCTTGGCGATCCCGCGCGCTTCCAGCGCGGCGGCGATCCCCCGGCCCCTGATCCGGCTGATGGTGTAGGTTTTATTCTGTTCGGCTTCATGAAACAGCATGGAAATGGCCTCCTGTTGCAGAATCTGTTTTTTACAAAGCAGGCGGAACGCCCCCCCTGGGGTATTTCCCCCGCAGTCTTTTTGCGGTTTTTCAAACGGCCGCGAGGGCCGAGTAAAGGGTCTTGCCCGCCTCGCTTTTGGGGATGGCGTCGAGTCTGCGGATCTCGAACGCCCGCGCGGCCAGCCGCATCTCGCCCGCGAGATACTCCTTGACCTGCGCGTCTGTGGGCAGCGCCTCCCCTTGCGGGGCCAGATAGACGATCATCCGGTCGTCCCGCCCGGTGCAGGCAAATTCCGCGGCCGGAAAGCGCGCGGCCAGCATCCGCTCGGTCTCGTCCAGGTTGACCCGGTTGCCAAACAGCTTCAAAAAGCGCTTTTTGCGGCCTACGATCGAGTAAAAGCCCTCCGCGTCCCGGCTGGCCATATCCCCGGTGTGCAAAACGCCGCCCCATTCGTCACCTTTGGCGAGGTCCCCGGGCTGCTGGGCGTATCCCATCGCAACATTGCTGCCCTCGTAGACCAACTCGCCCACCTCGTCCGGCTGGCGGATCTCACCGCCCGTGCCGTCCTCCAGCCAGAACCGGCCGCCCGGCACCGGGATGCCCATGCTGCCGCACTTGTCCAGCGCGCGGGCGGCGGGCAGGTAGCCCATCCGGGGCGAGGCCTCGGTTTGCCCGTACATGACATAAAAGCGGCGGCCGGTGCGCTGGGCCCACTGGGCAAATTCGCGGTGCAGCGCCACCGGCAGCTTGCCCCCTGCCTGGGTAAGATAGCGCAGCTGCGGCAGCTCCATCTCAAAAAGTCCCAGCCTGCGGTACATTTTATAGGTGTACGGCACTCCCACCAGCGAGGTTGCGCCCTCCTCTTTTGCCATCCGCCAAAATTCCTGCTCGGTGACGCTGCGGCCAGTCAGCAGCAGGGCCGCGCGGGCCAGAAGATGGCTGTTGATGATGGACATGCCATACGAATAGCTCATGGGCAGCACGGTGATCGGGCGCTCGGTCTCATCCAGTTCAAGATATTGGCAGATCGACCGCGCGTTTGCCAGCAGGTTTTCTCCGCTCAGCCGCACCAGCTTGGGGCTTCCGGTGCTGCCGGAGGTGGTGAGCAGCAGGCTCAGCTGCGGATGCAGCGCCGCGCGCTCCTCTGCGCCGGGCAAGAGCAGGCTTCCGTGCAGCGAGAGCAGCGGCTGCGCGGCTGGCAGCACGGCGCGGGTCTCGCCCGGCAGGGTTTGCGGCACAAGCAAAAACGCCGGCCGGTAGGTTTGGATCAGCTCGCGCAGCAGGTCGGGGGCGATGTGCGCGTCCAGCAAAAGCGGCACCGCCCCGCACACAAGGCAGCCCAGATACCCCAAAAGGCTGCCGGGCGAATTGTCGCAGAGCAAAAACACCAGCGCCCGTTCCCCCATCGCGCGGCCCAGCGCGGCCCCGGCCTCGGCGGCATCGCCGTAGCAGAGCCGCTCGCCCGTTTCGCAAACCGCCAGCAGCCGCCCGGCTTCACACTCCTGTATCCCAAATGGATCCTTCATGGCATCGCACCTCCTTGCCATTGGTCATGGGTTCTGATTGGCTCACCCGATCCGGCCCTTCAGCCGATCCGGCGGGAGAGCGCCTCGATCAGATCCCAGCCGTCCCAAACCGTGTCCATCTCGAGCGCCTGCCCGAGGCCGACCACCCGGTCGCCGCCCCGCGCGCGGCCTGTTGCCAGCGTCTGGGCGAGCGCCGCGGGCTTCAGTCCGGCGCAGACGATCGTCTGCACCCGGGGGGTCAAAAACGGGATGAGCTCTTCTGGCGCTTGCACGCTGCCCTCAAAAAAGAGCCCAAAGCCGCCCTTATACTGCGCTAACGCCGGGGGCAGTGCGGTCAGCCGGGCCCGCATCACTGTATGACGCCCCCCGTACACCGGGCCCGCGGGGTCCAGCGGCAGCCCGTCCAGCGCGGCGAGGCAGAAACGCTCGTATCGGCGGGCTGATTTGTAGGCGTCCAGCGCATAGCGCGCGGCGGCCTCTTTGGCCACCGCGTCCCACCAGCGGTCGGGGGTGTCTGGCGTGCCGCCGTCCTCCAGCCAGAACACCGCCTGCGGGCTGGAGCAGGCATTCTGATCCATCAGATAGGTGTCGTTGTAAAACCGGTGGGCCCAGTCGGCCAGGGTGGGTTCATCCAGCGCGCAAACCGCCTGTTTGCTCAGCAGCGCCAGCGACCAGCGGTCGGCAAAGCAGAGCTCGACCGCGCGGGCCGGCAGGGGCAGCCGCCGCATCGCCGCGATCGTCTCGTCGCCGCCCCAGATGACCCGGCCGTCGCAGCCGGAGAGGTATTCCCGGGTGATGGCGTCGTCCCGCGCATACGAAACAAGCGAGCTGCGCGCCTTGACCGCCGCGAACTGCGGCAGATCGAGGGTTTGGCGGATCAGGCCGCAGAGGGTCTCCTCGATGCTGCCCCTGCGGGTGGAGAGCCGCACGACCCCCGCGTTGCCCGCCAGAAGCCCGATGGCAAAGGTGTACCCAAACATGGCCGGCACGTTGGAGGGCGCGAGGTGAAAGAGCAGCCCCCGCCCCAGCCGGGGCCCGGGCCCGGGTGAAATATGGCGCTGCGCCAGCGCCTCCAGATGCGCACGGCGGCACCAGAAGCCAAAGGCGGCCAGCTCCTCCTGCCGGGTGTGCAGCGCCCGGATCCGGTCGGAGAGGGCGGAGAGAAAATCCAGCGCCGGCGGCGCAAAGGGCGGCCAGGGCTCGCTTTGCGGCCGCAGAGTGCCCGCCAGCAGGGTGATGTTATCCCTCATAGGTATCGCTGCACCCCCTCGTCTCGGCCCGCGGCGCCCGGCCGATCACCTTGAAATACCGACCCAGCCGCCCGCAGGGGCAGTCGTCCTCGCCCAGCAAAACGCCCATGTCCTCGGTGAGCAGGCTGTGCCCGGGGTAGGAGCGCGGCAGAAGGGACAGCACCTGAATCAGCCCCGGCTCGCCCGGTGCGCAGAGGCTGTGATCCTGCGGCCGGCGGAACAGCACGTCCGACCAGACGCTGGCGTGCAGGTGCCCGCAGGGGCACTCCATATAGATGCAGCCGGTCTGCTCGGCCATGCCGTAGTAGTCGTACACCTGCCGCACCCCCAGCCGCCGGGCAATGCGGTCTTTGAACTCCTCGGGCGAGACGGCCTGTCCCGCGAGCTTTTTCCAGCCGCCGCCGTGGATGAGGATGCCGTCCGGGATGGCAAGGGTCTCGCCCTGCTCCTCGAGCGCGCGGACAACCTCGGCCCAGATGATGTAGGTAAAGCCAAAGAGCAGGATGCGCCTGCCCGCGACCTTTTGCAGAAACTCGCGCACCGCGCCAAGGTCCAGCCGCATCTCGTCGTCGAGCGCGTAGCAGCTGCGGCTGCCAAAAATCGAAAAACCGAGGATGCCCGCGCCCCGCGCCGAGAACATCGCCCGGTCCCGCAGGACCCTTTTCGAGTCCAGCACAAGCAGCGGCAGCCGCTGCTGCCCGATAAAATCCCCCACAATGCGGGACAAAACGGTCTGCTGATCCGCCGAGGTTTCGGCGTCCAGGCAGATGCGGGACACCGCCTGTCCGGTGGTGCCGGAGGAGGTGAGGGTCTTAAAGACCTCCTGCTCCGGCACGCTGCGCAGCGTCCGCTGCTTAAACACCGAGACTGGCAAAAACGGCAGTTCCTCCGGTTCGAGCGGGGTGTCCTTTGGGCAGCCCACCGCCGCTAAAAAATGGCGGTATTCGGCGCAATGTTCGCGGTGGTGGGCGGTCAGGGCGGTCAGCTCGCGGCGATAGAGCGCGCGCTTTTGCGCCTGCGACAGCGAATAAGGCCCCAGGGCCAGCCAGTCCTTGCGGTCGTCCATCTCTTACCTCCCCTGCGCCTGCCCGGCGTTCCGCTCTCTGTCCAGCCGATAGGCCGCGCCATGCCCCGGATAAATCCGGAGCCCATCCGGCAGCGCCCTGAGATACGGCAGGGTCACGGCGCGGTAGTCCTGCTCGCTGCCGCCGGGCAGGCGCAGTACCGTCTCCTCGCCGGGCAGGAGATAATCGCCGGAAAAGAGCGCTTGTTCGTCATAGAAGATCACCGCGCTGCCCGGGGTGTGGCCGGGCAGCGGGACACAGCGCAGGGCGTGCCCGCGCCAGTGATGGGTGTACTCGGCCGAATAGGTATGCCCTGCCGCCGGGCAGCAAAATGGCGGATAATGCACCCCCGGCCTGCCGTGAAAGGTCAGGTAGACCTCCATCATCGAGGACATATTCATCCGGGTGCTCTGCAGGTTGGCGCTGCAAAGGGCGGTGGCGGACACCGCAAGCTGCGGCCAGCGCCCGCGCAGGGCCGCGAGGCCCGCCATGTGGTCGCAGTGCTCATGGGTCAGCAGCACCAGCTCGGGCGTCCAGCCAAGGCGGTCGAGCGTCTGCAGTGCGCTGCCGTGCGGGTCGCCGGGGTCGATGACCAGGCAGTACCCCTCCTGCCCGAGCAGGTAGCAGTTGCTGCCCGAGAGCGGCTCGGTGAGGGTGATCAGCTCGGCCACGGCCGTCAGAGTTCCACACCGTACTTTGCCAGGACCTCCTTGCCCGTCTCGTAGGAAGAAAAGCTCAACAGATCCGGCGTGCTGATGTTGATGCCAAAGGCCTCCTCCAGCGCGCTCATCAGGTCCATATGGCCCACCGAGTCCCAGGCGGGGATGCCGCGGTACTTGAGGCCGGGCAGCTGCTCCTTGGTCAGCCGAAACTCCTGCATAAACAGCTTGTCGTATTGTTCAAGATTGGTCATGTGTTCTGCTCCTTTTTGCGGGCTGCGCACCGGGTGCCGGGTTTGCCGCAGGGCAAGCGCCGCCAAAAATGTTTTTTTCAAAAAAGCGGCAGCCCGTTTTTATACTCCTATTATAAAGGAACGGCGGCCGGCTGTACAGCCGGCC
>DKVN01000161.1:15513-17968 GCA_002491225.1 Faecalibacterium sp. UBA7177 | reverse complement strand
GGCCAGCAGGTCGGCAAAGCAGACAAAGAAGCCGAAGCCGTAGGTCCAGTAGCCGACCCCCTCCACCGAGACGCCGTCCTCGCCAAAGCTGTCGAGATACAGCGAGAGGCAGGAGAGGCAGCGGTGCAGGATGCTGGTGAGCCGGGTGCGGTCCTGTATCAGGTGCAGCGCGGCCCCGCCGATGGCCCCGCCGCAAACGGCGCTCCAGTTGTTGGGCATGCCCTCAAAGCGGAAAAAGCGCCCGCCATCCAAAAAGGGCGCAAACACCCGCCGCTCGATCTGCAGCTCGGCCTGCCGCGCCGCCATCTCGTCGAGCCGATCGCGCACCAGCGCCAGGGTCTCGGCCAGCGCAAAGGCCGTCTCGCAGGCAAAGAGATCCAGCTGGGTGGCGTACTCCGCAAAGGGCAGCGGTGTCTCCCCCGGGCCCATAAAGTGGGCGGGCAGGCACCAGAACGGCTCGGCGCAGATGGCCCAGATGGTCTCCTCCAGCTGGATTTTCCAGGTGGGGTTTTCCGGCTCGAGCCAGAGCAGCAGCGAAAAGGTCAGGAGGCGGCCCCGGCGCTCGTAGTAGGGAGCCTGGAATTTTTCGCGGTCGCCGGTTTTCCAGTAGAGGCTGAAGAGCTGGTAGGGCAGCGGCGGGATCGGGGCAGCGCAATAGGCCGCGGCCCGCTGGCGCAGCTGCTCGAGCTGCCCGGCGCGCCAGGGGCCGAGCGGGGTTTTGGCAAACTGGGCCAGCTCTTTGGCCAGCAGCGGGCCGGGCTCGGCCGCCAGCGCGGCATAGATCTCTCCTTTATTCCACATACGTTTCATTCCTCCCTAAGCTTTTGCGGTACTCGCTCGGGGTCATGCCGACATGGCGCTTGAAGACCCGCGAGAAGTAGTAGGCGTTTTCAAAGCCCATCCGGTAGGAGATCTCGTAGATGCGGTAGCGCCCCTCCCGGATGAGCTCGCAAGCGCGCTCCATCTTGACCTCGTTGATGTAATCGACCAGGTTCTGGTTGTACTGCTTTTTGAAGAGCGAGGAGAGGTACCCCGGCGAGATGCAGACATACTCGGCCACGTCCTGCAGCATGATGCGCTTTTCGACGTTGTCGCAGACATACTGCCGCGCCTTTTCGACAAGGGCCGAGCGCCCGAGCGAGTACTGCTCCAGCTGGCTGAGCAGCTCGTTGAGCAGCTGTTCGAGCCAGCGCACCACCTGCCCGCGGGTGGCCAGCCGCTCGATCTGGCGCGGGCCCTGGCCGCAGAGCGGGCTGTCCGCCCCGAGCGCCTGCTCGACCGCGGCGCTGACCTCGCCGCAGAGCCAGACGGCCTGGCTTTTTTCGTGCGGGGTGTCCTGAATGCGGCTGATGGCCCGGCCGAGCAGCGAGGAGACCCCGGCGGCGTTTTTGGCCTGCAGCTCGGCGGTGAGCCGCCCGCCCAGGCCGGTGAGCCCCAGCGGCTGATACGCCGGGGGCTGCAAGCCGCCAAAGAGCACCCGCCCCTGGCTGGTAAGGTAGTAGTGCTCGCGCAGCAAAAACAGCTGGCGGCGGCACTCGGCAAGCTGGGCCTCCCCGGTAAAGTAATCGGTGCCCAGCACCCTTAAATCCGCCTGCACGATGGTGGAGCTGGTGCTGCCGAGCTTATCCGAAAAGGCGAGCAGTTTTTCCTGCCAGGCCTTTTGGGGGATGCCCCAGGCCAGCAGAAAGAGGCTTTGATACTGCTTGTCCGGGCAGAAGAGCGAATACTCGGCAAAGAGGTTTTGGGCCAGCTTTTCGGCCAGCTCCTGCTCCCACTGGAACATCCGCTCAAGGTCCTGCGGCTCGGCGGGGCCGGTGTCCGCCAGCAGCGAAAAGCGCAGCGGGATGTAGGCCATGCCCCAGCCGTCGAGGATGTGGTGGCTGGCCAGCACGGCGGCGGTCTCCTCCATCCGCGCGTTCGCGGGGGCCTGCACCATCCGCAGGATGGCGCTGTCCAGCAGCTGGCGGCTGTTTTCGGCAAGATACGAGTCCGCCAGCTCGGCCTTGGCCAACAGGCTCCGGCGGTCCCGCTCGGCACAGGCGCGGGCGAGGCTCTGCTCAAGCGTCTCGGCGCTGAGCTGGCTTTTGAGCAGGTAATCCACCGCCGCAAACCGCAGCGACTCGCGCGCGAGGTCAAAATCCGGGTGGTTGGTGAGCATGATAAAGACGGTGGCCGGGCTCTCGCTCGCCGCCAGCCGCAGCAGCTCGGTGCCCGAGAGCACCGGCATCGCGATGTCGCAGATGACGATGTCCGGCCGCAGCTGGCGAATTTTTTCGAGCGCCTGCTGGCCGTTGCGGGCGGTGTCGGCGATCTGGCAGCCGTTTTGCTGCCAGTCGATCAAGAACTTGATGCCGGAGAGGATCAGCGGCTCATCGTCCACCAGCAATACCTGATACATCCTGTTCCACCTCTTTCGGGGCTATGTCTGTGGGGGCTGTGTCCGGGAGGGCTGTGT
>DKVN01000161.1:0-15205 GCA_002491225.1 Faecalibacterium sp. UBA7177 | reverse complement strand
GGCTGTGTCCGGGAGGGCTGTGTCTGTGGGGGGCGTCTCCTGGGGGCTCGTTTGGGGCAGGCCGGTCTCTTTGGGGAAACGCACGGTCACCCGGGTGTACTTGCCCGGCTCGCTCTCCACCGAGAGGCCGTACTGTTTGCCGTAGGTCAGCTGCAGCCGGCGGTGGACGTTGGCCACCCCGATGCCGTTCATCGAGGAGCGGTCGTGCTCGTGCTCGGCGGTGAGCAGGGTGGCGAGGGTCTCGGGCGGGATGCCCGCGCCGTTGTCCTCGACCGTGAGCAGCAGATCCCCCGCCTCCTCCCGGCCCGAGAGGGTGATGGTGCCGCACTCGCCGGTGGGCTCGATGCCGTGGAAGATGGCGTTTTCGACCAATGGCTGCAGGGTCAGCTTGATGATGCGGCAGTCGTACAGTGCGGGGGGCACCTTGTTCTCGAAGGTGAAGGTCTCCATATAGCGCACGCTCTGGATGGCGATGTAATCGTCCAGCAGGGCCAGCTCCTCTTGCAAAGGGATGCGGTCCTGGGTGCCCTTGGCGATATTTTTGAGCAGATTGACCAGGCTGCGCAGCATGCTGGCGATGCCGGGGCATTTCTGGATCACCGCCATCCAGCGGATGGAATCGAGGGTATTATAGAGGAAATGCGGGTTGACCTGGCTTTGCAGCAGCTTGATCTCGATGTTCTGGCGCTGCTGGTACATGCTCTCGGTCTCCTGCAGCAGGTGCTGGATGCTCACGCTCATCTCGTTGACCGTGTGGCCGATCTCGCCGATCTCGTCCCTTGCGCGCTCGATGGCGGGGTCGAAGGAAAAATCGTTGGCGCTGATCCGCTCGATGCGGGCTTTCAGCCGCTGGATCGGCCGGGTGAGATAGGCCGAGAGCAGAAAGGCCAGCAGAAAGGCCAGCACCAGCCCGGTGAGGAACACCACCCCCACCACATACAGCGCGCGCAGGCCCTCCTGGTCGAGGATGTCGGTCTGGCTGGCGGTGTAAAGGGTCATCCCCCCGGCCGAGAGCGGCACGCTCTGCAGCCGAAACCGCCCGGACTCGGCCTCTAAGACGCCGCTTTGCAGCGCCTCGGCGGGCAGCGTCTCGGGCAGCGGCGCGGGCGGGGTGCTGAGGTATTCGCCGTCTGGCCCGAGCAAAAAGACATTGTTGACGCTGGTGTAGGGCTCCATCAGGCTGGTAAAGGCGTCCAGCCCGAGCTCGAGGTACACAAACCCCCGCCCGGCCCGCATGCCGGGGTACTGCATGGGGCAGAGCAGCGCGAAGACCGGCTTGCCGTCGGTGATCGAGGGGCAGACGAGGGCGGTGTAGGGGCCGGAGAAGCCCCCGGCCTCGGCCGCGCGGTAGGCCGCGGAATGCAGCAGGGCCTCGAGGTCGGACACCCGGCCGTACTGGCGGGCGCTGGCCTGGATGACCCGGCCGTCGGCGGTAGCCACGATCAGTTTATCAACAGAGCTCTCGTCCGGGTAGGCGCGCAGCGAGATGTTGAGGCGGGACTGCGCGTCCAACGTCCCCATGTTGACCGGCAGGCTGTGGAGCATGGCCTCGCCGATCTGCCAGTCGTTGACGAGGAAGAGGGCCAGAGAGACGAGGCCGTCGATGGACTTGTCCATCTGCTCCTGCATCGTCTCGAGGTAAAGCTGCTGGATGCGGGCGCTCTTCTCCTCGGCCACATAGCTGAGATAGCGGTAGAGCAGAACCGAGCTCAGCAGCGACACCACGGCCACACAGGCCAGGGTGGCCGCAATGAGCTTGAACTTGATGCTGTGCAGCCCCTTTTTCATCTTTGGCCCCCCATTGCAGAAAGAGCATATAGGAACATGATACCGCATCCCGCCGCATTCTTCAATTCGGTCGCCCGCGTTTTATGAAAATTTTACTATTTTGTAAAACAGTATTCGTTTTGTAACAGAATTGTTGCAAGCCAGCCAAAAATAGTACCAAATATTTCAGACATTTTGTGTTCCGCCCCAAAAGTGTGGTTTGGTATAATAGGATGCGTCAGGAGCACGCGGCGTTTGCCGCTGCACATTTGGGACACATCACGAAACAAAGGAGAGATTTTGATGCAAGTCAAACGGTTTCTGGCATTGCTGACCGCCTGCCTGCTGGTCTGCGGTCTGCTGGCCGGCTGCGGCGGCAGCGCTTCCTCTGCCCCGGCGGCTTCCACCCCGGCGGCCTCCACCCCGGCCGAGTCCGCCCCGGCTGACGGCGGTTCCGGCGAGCAGGTGACCATCCAGGTCGCCACCTGGGACTACAGCTCGAACCCCAGCACCTCGAACGCGGTCGCGGTCTTCGAGAAAGAGCATCCCGAGATCCATGTCGAGGTCGTTGACATCCCCTCGGCCGACTATCAGACCAAGCTGAGCGTTATGCTCAACGGCGGCGACATCGACGCGTACTTCATCAAGGAAGCCTCCAGCACCCTTGAGTACTACGACCGCGGCCAGCTGCTTGACCTGAACAGCTACATCGCGGCGGACGGTGTCGACATGAGCGAGTACAGCGGCACCGACACCCCGTTCAACATCGACGGCAAGCAGCTTGCCATGCCGGTTCGTACCGACTACTACGTACTGTACTACAACAAGGACATCTTCGATGCTGCGGGCGTTGACTACCCCTCCAACGATATGACCTGGGACGAGTTTGAGCAGCTTGCGATGGATCTGTCCGGCAACGGCGTCTATGGCGCGCACTTCCACACCTGGCAGGCCTGTGTTGAGAACTGGGCCGTGCAGGATGGCGAGCACACCATCATGGACTACGAGACCGGCTACGACTTCTTCAAGCCCTACTACGAGATGGTTCTGCGTCTGCAGGATGCGGGCGCCTGCCAGAGCTTCGGCGACCTGCAGAGCGGCAGCATCCATTATTCCGGCGCGTTCGCCGCCGGCAACGTGGCCATGCTGCCGATGGGCACCTGGTACATCGCCACCATCGCCGAGGCCATGAAAAACGGCGAGGCCAACATGGAGGCCTGGGGCGTTGCGACCCTGCCGCATCCGGCCAATGTGGAGGCCGGCTACTCGGTTGGCGCCACCACCCCCATTGCCATCACCCCCTCTTCCAAGAATCAGGACGCTGCCTGGGAGTTTGTCAAGTTCATGAGCAGCGAGGCCAGCGCGCTTGAGTACGCCAAGGTGGGCGCGGTTCCCGGCCGCCTGAGCGATGAGGTTCTGAACCAGATCGCCAGCCTGGACGGTATGCCTGAGGGCCTGGTCGAGGCGCTGCAGGTCAAGAGCATTGCTCCCGACCGTCCGATCGTTCCGAACGTGACCGAGATCAACACCATGCTCGGGCAGGAGCACAGCCTGATCATGCTGGGCGAGCTGAGCGTGGACGAAGGCCTTGCTGAGATGGCCGAGCGCGCGGCGGAGATCATGGGCTGATGCCCGAGGCTTTGCCCCGCAAAATAAACCAGGCAACCAAATTTTGAGCCAAAAGGGGGCGGGAGCAGGATTCTGCTCCCGCCTCTTTTTCCCAATGCTTTTTGGAAAGGAGAGATCAGCGTATGAACGAGAACGCAAAAGCTCCCGCGCGGCAAGGCATGTCGCTGAAAAGGCGGAACGCGCTGGTCGGCGCTACGTTCATTCTGCCGAACTTTATCGGATTCTTTATCTTTGTGCTGATCCCGGTAGTATTTTCGTTTGTGCTGGCCTTTATGGACTGGGACGGCTTCAACGCCATGACCTTTGCCGGGTTTGACAATTTTGTCGAGATCTTCAGCGACCGGGTCTTTCGCCAGTCGCTCACCAAAACCATGACCTACACCGTATTCAACGTGCTGATCAGCGCGGCGGCGGCGCTGGGGCTGGCCCTTTTGCTCAACAGCAAGCTCAAGGGCACCACCTTCTTCCGCAGCGCCATCTTCTTCCCGTATGTGGCCTCGGTGGTGGCGGTGGGCGCCGTCTGGAAGGCCATGTTCATGCGCAACGGCGGCCCCATCAACCTCTTTTTGTCCTTTGTCGGGGTGGCCGAGGAGCATCTGCCCGGCTGGATCTCCAGCTCGGACTGGGCGCTGACCGGCGTCATCATCGTCAGCATCTGGAAAAACATGGGCTACTTTATGGTGATCTACCTGGCCGCCATGCAGAACATCCCCTCCACCCTCTACGAGGCCGCCGAGATCGACGGGGCCCGCAAGTGGCAGCAGTTCTGGCGGATCACCTTCCCGATGCTGATCCCCAGCCACTTCTTTGTGCTGATGATGCTCACCATCAACAGCTTCAAGACCTTCGATCTGATCTTTGCGCTCACCGAGGGCGGTCCCGGCACGGCCACCACCCTGCTGAGTATGTACATCTACAACGAATCCTTCGTCTACTGGCATTACGGTACGGCCAGCGCCGCCGCGATCATCCTGTTCCTGATCGTGGGCACCGCCACGATCCTGCAGTTCAGGATCGAGAAAAAGTTTGACGACTTTATATGAGGAGGCGGAATCATGGTTCAAAAAACAAATCCTGTAGCCCGCGCGGCCCAATATATCCTGCTCTGCGCGCTGACCGTGATCACCCTGCTGCCGCTGATCTGGATGCTCTCGGCCTCCTTCAAGCTCTCGACCGAGGTGTTCACCAGCCCCATCCGCTGGATCCCGGAAACCTTCCACTGGGAGAACTATGTCCAGATCTGGCAGAAGGTCGATTTCGGGCGCTTCACCTGGAACAGCGCCAAGCTGACCGTCCTGGTCACCATCATCCAGCTGCTCACCTGCAGCTTTGCCGCCTACGGCTTTACCAAGTGCAGATTCCCCGGGCGGGATGCCCTCTTTTTGGGTTATGTGGCCACCATCGCGATCCCCTGGCAGACCTTTATGCTGCCGCAGTACATCATGATGAACAGGATGCACCTGGTCGACTCCCATCTCGGCTATGTGCTGCTGCAAAGCTTTGGCGCGTTCGGCGTATTTTTGCTGCGTCAGTTCTTTTTGGGCATCCCGAACGAACTGCTCGAGGCCGCCCGCATCGACGGGCTCTCGGAGTACGGCATCTACTTCCGCATCGTGCTGCCGCTGGCAAAGCCCGCCATGGCCACCCTTGCCATCTTCACCTTTGTCACCATCTGGAACGACTACATGGGCCCGATGATCTACTTCAACACCGAGGTGAACAAGACCATCCCGCTCGGCATCCGAATGTTTGTGGGCCAGTACTCGGCCGATTATCAGCTGATCATGGCCGCGAGTGTGCTAAGTTTGATCCCGGTGCTGGTGATGTACGTCTTCTGCCAGAAATACTTTGTGCAGGGCGTTGCCACCAGCGGCCTGAAGGGCTGAGCGCGCCCCCCGAGCGAAGATCATGCCAAAAAAGAAGAACCTTTTGTTTGTGTTTGCGGACCAATGGCGTCGCATGGCCATGGGCTGCATGGGGCAGGACCCCGTGGCCACCCCCTGCATGGACGCTTTTGCCGCCCGCTCGATGCTCTGCACCGACGCGGTGAGCTGCTTTCCGCTCTGCTCGCCCCACCGCGCCAGCCTGCTGACCGGCCGCTGGCCGCAGTCTACCGGCATGTTTACCAACTGCAAGCCGGGGCTGGACGTGCGGCTGCGGGACGATGAGCTCTGCATCCCCGAGGTGGCCAAACAGCACGGCTACCGCACCGCCTACATCGGCAAGTGGCACCTGGACGAGCCCGAAGTAAACCGCAGCCCCGCCCCGGCCTCCGGCGCGCGGGACTGGGACGCCTACACCCCGCCGGGGGTGCGGCGGCACGGGTTTGATCACTGGTACGCCTACAACACCTGCGACACCCACCTGACCCCCCACTACTGGGCCGACAGCCCCGAAGCGGTGCGGGTGGAGGAGTGGTCGCCGATCCACGAGACCGACAAGGCGATCGAATACCTTGAAACGGCCGGCCGGGACGCGCCCTTTATGCTCTTTCTCTCCTGGAACCCGCCGCACAGCCCCTACCAGTATGTGCCGCAAAGGTATCTGGACCAGTACCAAAGCCTCGCCTTTCCGGTGCGGGGCAACGTGCAGGCCGAGGTCCCGCACTACCACACCCCAGAGACCTGCACCATGACCAGCGGCGACCTCGAAGAGGCCACCCGCGAGTACTTTGCCGCCATCACCGGGCTGGACGAGCAGTTTGGCCGGCTTTTGGATGCAGTAAAGCGGCTGGGCCTTGCCGAGGACACCCTGATCGTGCTGACCGCCGACCACGGCGACATGATGGGCAGCCACGGGCTGATGGCAAAGCATGTGTGGTATGAGGAGTCGATCGGCATCCCGCTCGTGGTGGGCGGGGCGGGCATGCAGGCCGGGCGCTGCGGCCAGGTGCTGGGCAGCGCCGACCTCGCCCCCACCCTGCTGGAACTGCTGGGCCTGCCGGTGCCGGATGTGATGGAGGGTGTGAGCGCCGCCGACGCCATTTTGCAGGGCGCATCCGGTGAGGGCAGCTTTACCTACCTTTACGCCTGCCCCGGCGGCCTTGGACTGCTGGGCCCGCTGAGGCAGGCGGGCATCGACCCCAAAAGCATCGGCTGGCGGGGAGTGCGCGGCAAGGACTACACCTATATCGTCGACGCAGGCTACACCCCCGGCGCGCCGCTGCGGCGGCTGTGGTACGACCTTGCGGCCGACCCGCTGCAGCTTGCCCCGCGCGAGCTGGCCCGCGCGGAGGACGACCCCGCCGCCTGTGAGGCCGAGGCGCGGCTGCGCCGCTGGCTGGAAAAAGAGAACGACCCCTTTTTACAGCGGCTCTGAACCCATCTGAACTCATTTGAAACAGGGCAGCACCGCACAAAGACCGCCTGACGGCAAATACAGGCATGCTCTTTTGTGCGGTGCTGCCTGAAATTTGAGGAGGTTTTTTGCGATGGACCGCAACGCGGAGGATCTCGGCACGCACTTTCTGCCCGCGCCGGTCAGCGGCGGGTTTTCGATGGACGGATACTGGGTGTGGTGCGGCAGCGTCCTGCGCGGGGAGGACGGCAACTACCACATGTTCGCCTCCCGCTGGAAAAAGAGCCTGCCCTTCCACCCCGGCTGGGCGGTGGCCAGCGAGATCGTGCGGGCGGTGAGCCCCACCCCCGAGGGCCCCTACCGGTTTGCCGAGGTGGTGCTGACCGCCCGCGGCGCGGGCTGGTGGGACGGACGCTCGGTGCACAACCCGGTCATCCAGAAATGCGGGGACACCTGTATCCTCTTTTATATGGGCTCCACCCACCCCTTCCCCGACCCGCCCGAGGACGGCAGCCTCAACCACGACAGCTACGAGTGGCTCTGTGCCCGGGCGCACAAGCGGATCGGCATTGCCACCGCAAAAAGCGTGTTTGGCCCCTGGACGCGGCCGGATGTGCCCAGCTTTGAGGTGCGGCCGGGGCATTTTGACGATTTTCTCGTCTCGAACCCCGCGCCGTGTGTCAATGAGGACGGCAGCTGCCTGCTGATCTACAAGACCCGCACCTGGAAAAAGCCCCCCTATACCGGCTGCACCGGCAACGGGATGTGCAGCGGGATGAAGCTGGGCGCGGCCTGGGCCGGCCACTGGGCCGGGCCCTACCGGCGGCTGACCGATCAGCCCCTGTTTGCCGATGACGGCATTCTGGAGGATCCTTTTCTCTGGAAAACCGACACCGGCTACGCGATGATCGCCAAGGACTGGAACGGCCATTACACCGGGGACGTCGGCTCGGCCGTTTACGCCAAAAGCCCGGACGGAATCCGGTGGGAGGTCGCCTCCCGCCCGGCCTTCTCCCGCGAGATCTTGTGGTCGGACGGCCAGACGCGGCGGATGGGCAACCTCGACCGGCCCTTTTTGCTGTTTGACGAACGCGGCAACGCCACCCACCTCTTTGCCGCCACCAACGACGGCAGCGAGGCGGGCTTTAAGACCATGACCCGCAGCTGGAACCTCTGCATCCCGCTGCGCTGAAGGCTGGGCGGGGGTTCTCCCCCGCCCGCAGAAAGGAGTTGGCAACCATGCAAAGCACGGCTATGACCCCCGCCGGGGCCGCCGCGGCGCTTGACACCGCCTGCGGCATCCTGCGCGGCAACCTTGCAGCATTTACCGACCAGTTCCCCGGCTCCACCACCGAGCAGCAGTTTTACCGGCCCGGCGAAAATGTGGAGTGGACCACCGGCTTTTGCACCGGCAACTACTGGCTGGCCTATGAGCACACCGGCGAGGACGCCTTCAAAACCGCGGCCCTGCGCCAGGTGGACAGCTTCTTGGACCGCATCCGCCGCCGGGTGGATGTGGATCACCACGACATGGGCTTTTTGTACACCCCCTCCTGCGTGGCGGCCTGCAAGCTCACCGGCAGCGAAACGGGCAAGACTGCCGCGCTGCTGGCGGCGGACAACCTCCTCGGCCGTTTTCAGCAAAAGGGGCAGTTTTTGCAGGCCTGGGGGACGCTTGGCGCGAAGGATAACTACCGGCTGATCATCGACTGCCTGCTCAACCTGCCGCTGCTCTACTGGGCCAGCGAGGTAACCGGCGAGGGAAAATACCGCGCCGCCGCCCTGGCCCACACCAAAACCAGCATGGCAAATCTGGTAAGGCCGGATCACTCCACCTACCACACCTTCTTTTTTGACCCCGAGACCGGCGCGCCGCTGCGCGGCTCGACCCAGCAGGGCTACAAGGACGGCTCGGCCTGGGCGCGCGGGCAGGCCTGGGGGGTGTACGGCATGGCCCTGAGCTACCGCTACACCCGCGATGAGGCCTGCATCGGGCTCTTCCGGGATGTAACCGGGTACTTCCTCGACCGGCTGCCGGAGGATCTGGTGCCCTACTGGGACCTCACCTTTACCGAGGGGGAGGAGCCGCGGGATTCCTCAGCATCGGCCATTGCGGCCTGCGGCATGCTCGAGATGGCCCAGTACCTGCCCGCGGACGAGGCGGCCTTTTACACCGAGCAGGCCCAAAAGCTGGCCGGGGCCCTGTGGGAACACTGCGCCGTGCGGGACGCGGCAACCTCCAACGGGCTGCTGCTGCACGGGGTGTACGCCAAAAACTCGCCCTACAACCCCATTCCGCAGGACCGCGGGGTGGACGAGTGCAACACCTGGGGCGACTATTTTTACATGGAGCTGCTCACCCGGCTGGCCGGGCCCTGGGAGCCCTACTGGTAAGGAGGCCTGTTTTTTATGCTGAACGGTTTCTGGTGCTCCGATGCCGCCGCGGCGGCCGCCGCCTGCCTCGCAAATCGGGCGGAGGACGCGGCGCGCTGCATCTCGATTGCGGACGATGTCTGCGCGCACCGCTTCACCTTCCGGGATCACTGGGAGATGGAGCGGACAAATATCCCGGTGGAGTTTGGCCCGGACGAAAAGGAGATCGACTGGGCACATATCCCCGCGGGCGACCCCGAATGGCTCTACGCCATGAACCGGCACACGGGCTTTGTCAACCTGGGCAAGGCCTGGCGGTACACCGGCGACGAGCGCTACGCCAAAGAATTTGCCCGGCTGATCGAGGACTGGATCGACCGGGTGCCCCGCACCGAGGAGAACTCTGGCTCGACCTGGCGCAGCCTCGAGGCGGGGCTGCGGTGCGAAAACTGGCTGCGGACGCTGGGCCTTTTTGCGGGCAGCAGCGCCCTCACCCCCGCCCTGCAGGCCAAGATCGAAGCCTGCCTTGCGGCCCACGGCGAATATCTCTGCCGCAGCCACGGGCTGTTCCAGGAGCTCTCCAACTGGGGCGTTTTGCAGGATCACGGCCTCTTTTTGGTGGGCAGCTATCTTGGCCGGGCGGACTGGTGCGCGCTGGCCCTCAAGCGGCTGGACGAAACCCTGCACCGCTCAGTGCTGCGGGACGGCAGCCAGTGGGAGCAGAGCCCCATGTACCACTGCGAGGTGCTGCACTGCGCGCTGGACACGGTGCTGGTTGCCCGCGGGCGGGGCGCCGCGGTGCCGGAGCGGCTTGCCGAAAACACCCACAGGATGTGCACCGCGCTGGCCGCCTGGCTGACCCCGGCGGGGCGGCTCGTTTGCCAATCCGACTCGGACGACCTTGACGCCCGCGACCTGCTGGTGACCGGGGCCGTGCTCTTTGCGGACGGGGCGCTGCGGGCCGCGGCAGGCGGGGCCTTTTTTGAGGAGAACTACTGGGACCTCGGCCCCGAGGCCGAGCCCGCCTACCGGGCGATGCCCCCGGTGCGGCCCGCCCTTGCCAGCACCGCCCTGCCGGACAGCGGCAACTACCTGCTGCGCACCGGCTTTGGGCTGGAGGCCGGATACCTGCATTTTCACTGCGGCTTCCTCGGCTCGGGGCACGGCCACGCCGACCTGCTGCACCTCGGTGCGGGGATCTGCGGCGAGGATGTGCTGATCGACTCGGGCCGGTACACCTATGTCGACAGCCCCATCCGCGCCCAGCTCAAAAGCCCGGCCGCCCACAACACCACCCGGGTGGACGGGCAGGATTTTACCCGCTATCAGGACAGCTGGGCCTACTCCTCGGCGGCCTGGCCGCTCAAGGGGGAGCACTGCTTTACCCCCGCGGCCGACACGGTCTATGGGATGCACCTCGGGTATCTCGAGCGCGGGGTGGTCACCGGCCGCCGGGTGGTCTACCTCAAGGCGCTGAATGCGGCGCTGGTCTGCGACGAGTTTTACACGGCGGACAGCGCCCGGCATACCTATGAGGCCAATTTCCACTTTGGCCCGGGCGAGTGCCACCTCGAAAACGGCTGCCTGACCTGGCAGGGCCAGCGGGCCGGGGCGGTGCTGCAAAGTCTGGATGGACCGGACGGCGCGACCTGTCATCTGGGGCGGGCCCCTTACTCCCGGCAGTACAACCGGCTGGAGGAGGGCGACCTGCTGACGGTGCAGGCCGAGGGCTGCGGCTTTTTCAGCCTGCTGCACCTGCTCTCGATGGACGCGGGCGCGCCGCAGCCGGTCACGGCGCAGCGCATCCCGGTCTTCCGCGCCTCGGGCGGGGACGCCCTGCCCCGCGCGGTGGCCGAAGCGGTGCGGATCGAAAAGGGCGGCCAAAGCGCGGTGGTGCTGCTCTGCCACGCCGAGTTGGCCCACAGCGTCGAGCAGCTGCGCGCGGGCGAATACCACGGCTGGGGCCGGGTGCTGGTATTCACGCCCGAATGCCCGGAGGGGCTCTGCCTCGCCTGGTAAGGCGCGGCGGGGCCGCCGATTCTTCGCGCTGAATTTTCACGCTAACCCCCACACAATGCGCAAAAAAGCACGGCAGGCTCTCGCGGCCTGCCGTGCTTTTTTGCGTCTCTATGTACGATATTACGTCCGCGCGGGCACCGGCTCGGGCCTTGCGCGATTCTGGCGGCGCAGGGTGGGCGTCTCGCCGTAAAAAGGGTTTTGCTGCTCCTGTTTTGCCGCGCCGGGGCCGGGGGCATCGCCGCCCTCCAGCCGCTCGCGGGCCACGGCCAGCATCAGCTTGATGCGGTTTTCCTGGTTGACCGGGGTGGCGCTGGGGTCGTAATCGATGGGGGTGATGTTCGCCATCGGGTAAAGCGCCCGGATGCGGTGGATCATCCCCTTGCCGCAGATGTGGTTGGGCAGGCAGCCAAACGGCTGGGCGCAGACGATGTTCTCGTAGCCCGCCTGCACCAGCTCGATCATCTCGGCGGTGAGCAGCCAGCCCTCCCCCATCTTGTTGCCCATGCCGATGATGCCCTCGGGCAGCTTGGTCAGGGTTTTAAAGGCGGCGGGGGCGTGGTAGCCGTACTGGGCAAGGGCCCGGCGCATCGCCTGCTCGCCGCCGTCAAGGTATTTCAGCAGCGCCTCGGGCGCAGCGATGCCCGCCGCGCTGCCGCCGTAGAGGCGGGTGGTCTCGGCCATGTTGTAGATGCAGTACTCCACAAAGCCCAAAAGCCCCGGCAGGTTGACCTCGCAGCCCTCCCCGGCCAGAAACTGTTCGAGGCCGTTGTTGCCCAAGGGGGAGTACTTGACGTAAATTTCGCCCACGACCCCCACCTTGACCTTGGGGACCACCTGTTTGGGGATGGCCGCAAAGTCGGAGGCGATGAGCGGCATGGTGCGCTTGATGGCCCGCATCGAGACCCCCTGCCCCCTGCCCACCCAGCCGCAGAGGGTGTCGAGCCACTGGTTCATCTTGCGCTCGGCGTCCCCCTTGTGCAGCTCATACGGGGCGGTCTGGTTGCGCAGCGCGACCAGGAGATCGCCGTAAAAGATCCCGGCCAGCAGCCCGCGCAGCAGCGGCAGCGAAAGCTGGAAGCCGCTGTCCTTTTCGAGGCCGGAAAAGTTGAGGCTGGCCACCGGCACCTGCGGATAGCCCGCCTTGACCAGCGCCTTGCGCAGCAGGTGGATGTAGTTGGAGGCGCGGCAGCCGCCGCCGGTCTGGGTGATGAGCAGGGCGGTGTGGTCGAGGTCGTACTTTCCGCTTTGCAGCGCGTCCAGAAACTGGCCGATGACCAGCAGCGCCGGGTAGCAGGTGTCGTTGTGGACATATTTGAGGCCCAGCTGGGCCACCGCGCTGCCGCAGTTGCCCAGCACCTCGACCCGGTAGCCCGCGTGCTCCATGGCGGCCTGCATGATGCGAAACTGCACCGGGGCCATGTTGGGGATCAGGATGGTGTGGGTGGCCTTCATCGACTTGGTAAATCTGGGGTAGCTGGCCGCGGGCGCGGCGGGCTGGGTCATCGTCTGGGTGGTTGTCTGGGGCATTGGTCGTTCCTCCTGGGGTGGTTTCCCTGAGATGTGAGACGGTATGTTTGCTCGGGCGCTTATTGCTGGGCCTTGGCGGCCCGCTCCTTTTCGTCCAGCGCGGCAAAGAGGCTGCGCAGCCGGATATTGACCGCGCCGAGGTTGGTGATCTCGTCGATCTTGAGCTGGGTGTACAGCTTGCCGCCCCGCTGCAAGATCTCGCGGGTCTCGTCGGTGGTGATGGCGTCCACCCCGCAGCCAAAGCTGACCAGCTGCACAAGATCCGCGTCCGGCTGCTGGCAGCACCAGCGGGCGGCGGCGTAGAGCCGGGCGTGGTAGGTCCACTGATTGAGCACGCTGGTGGGCTGCTTTTGCTCGTACACCGAGACACTGTCCTCGGTGAGCACCGCCGCGCCGTACCGGGTGATGAGGGTGTCGATGCCGTGGTTGGTCTCGGGGTCGACATGGTAGGGGCGGCCGGCCAGCACGATGATCCGGCGGCCCTCGGCCCGCGCCTCGGCAAGGATCCGCGCCCCCTCGGCCCGCATCGTATCCATATGCCGCTGATACTCGGCATAAGCGGCGTCTGCCGCGGCGCGCACCTCCTTTTTGCTGATGCCCTCAAAGTGCTTGCGCAGGATGCCGGTCATCTTCTCGACAAAATCATCCGGGCGGTGGATGCCGATGTAATCATAGATGAACTTGGTCCCGCTGAGCTCCGGGCAGTTGCCCGCCACCACCTCGGGGTAGTAGGCCACCACCGGGCAGTTGTAGTGGTTGTCCGAGAGGCCCTCGTCGAGGTTATAGGTCATGCAGGGGTAGAAGATGGCGTCCACCGCCATGTCCACCAGGGCGCGGATCTGCCCGTGGGCGAGCTTCGCCGGGAAACAGACCGTATCGCTGGGGATGGTGGCCTGGCCGTCGAGGTACAGCTGCCGGGTCGAGAAGGGCCCGTGGTAGACCGCGAAGCCCAGCGAGGTGAAAAAGGCGTGCCAGAAGGGCAGCAGCTCGTAGAGGTTGAGGCACATTGGGATGCCGATGCTGCCGCGGGGGCCGGGCTTGGGCTCGTAGGCGGCCAGCAGCCGCCGCTTGACCTCGTAAAGGTTGCGCTCGCCCGCGTCGGCCTTGCCGGTGACCGGCTTTTCGCACCGGTTGCCGCTGACCAGGCGGCTGCCGTCCGCAAAGGTGTTCACGGTCAGCTGGCAGTGATTGGTGCAGCCACCGCACCGCACGCTCCTGACCGTTTGGGAAAAATTCGCCAGCGCCTCGGCATCAAGCAGGCTGCTCTGCTGGCCCGGCGCGGCCAGCGCCCGGCCGTGCAGCGCGGCCCCAAAGGCCCCCATCAGCCCGGCAATGTCGGGCCGGATGACCTCGCAGCCCATCTCCTTTTCAAAGGCGCGCAGCACCGCCTCGTTGTAAAAGGTGCCGCCCTGCACCACGATATGGCGGCCCAGCTCCTCGGCGCTCGAGGCGCGGATCACCTTATAGAGCGCGTTTTTGACCACGCTGATCGAGAGCCCCGCCGAGATGTTCTCGATCGAGGCCCCGTCCTTCTGGGCCTGCTTGACGCTCGAATTCATAAAGACGGTGCAGCGGCTGCCGAGGTCGACCGGCCGGTCGGCAAAGAGGCCGAGCGCGGCGAAATCCTTGACCTCGTACCCAAGCGCCTGGGCGAAGGTCTGCAAAAAGCTGCCGCAGCCGCTCGAGCAGGCCTCGTTGAGGAAGATGTCGCTGATCGCCCCGTCCTCGATGCGAAAGCACTTCATATCCTGCCCGCCGATGTCGATGATGAACTCGACCTCGGGCAAAAACCAGCGGGCCGCGGTAAAGTGGGCCACCGTCTCCACCACCCCGTAATCGGCGTGGAGGGCGGTTTTGACCAGCTCCTCCCCATAGCCGGTGGCGGTGGCGCTGGCCACCACAAGGCCCGGGTGGGCGGCATAGATCTTTTGCAGGGTCTCGCGGATGAGGGGCAGCGGGCTGCCGAGGTTGGGCTGGTAATCGGTAAAGAGGATGTGGGCATCCTGATCGATGACCACCAGCTTGACCGTGGTGGAGCCCGCGTCGATGCCGATGTGCACCGGCCCGCACTCGGCCCCAAAGGCCGCGCGGGGCACGCTGGCCCGCAGATGCCGGGCGTGGAAGGCCTCGTACTCCTCCTTGCTGGCAAAAAGGGGCGGCTGGCTGGCATACTGGCCCACGCCCGCGGCCCCCTTCTGGCCGATGGCCCCGGCAAGCTCGGCCAGCGAGAGCTCCCGGTCGGCCGACCAGGCCGCGCCCAGCGAGACGAAATAGAGGCTATTGTCCGGCAGGCGGCCCGCGAGGCGGAGGGTTTTGTCAAAGCTCTGGCGCAACGTGCGGCTGAAGGTGAGCGGCCCGCCGAGGTAGAGGACATTCCCGGCGATCGGCCGCCCCTGGGCCAGCCCGGCGATGGTCTGGTTGACCACCGCCTGATAGATGCTGGCGGCCACGTCCCCCGGCTTTGCGCCCTGGTTGAGCAGCGGCTGCACATCGCTCTTGGCAAACACCCCGCAGCGGCTGGCGATGGTGTAGGTTTTTTCGGCGGTCTGGGCGGCGGCGTCCAGCTCGTCCGGGGCCATCTTGAGCAGGGTGG
>DKVN01000119.1 GCA_002491225.1 Faecalibacterium sp. UBA7177 | reverse complement strand
AATCCTGTTCACATCCCCTTTTGCGCGGCCATTGGCGGCACATCCCGGCGTTGCCCCCTTGATATACATTATAATATCTATTACGTTGTATACAGAGAGCAGGCAAATCTCACTCCTTTAAAGTATACTCTATTCTATTTTCCCTGTCAACCAACGGCACTGCGTCCACGGCCGATTGGCGTATCTTTCCAAAACCGGGGAATTTACATCTTTTTTAGAATTGATCTTTCAAGAAAGATATCATATTGAAGGTTCTGTTGCAATTTCTTTCGGTTCATCTGGCTCAGGAAAGCAGTTTGCCGGGCGGGCAGCACATCTCCCCCTCCCCCGCCAAAAAAGGCGGCGTGCGCCCTGGGAAAGGGCTGACACGCCGCCTTTTTTGTGCAATAGGATGTTGCCCATGCCGCCGGTCACGGCTGGGGCGGGGGCTGGTCGAGGCCGGAGAGCAGCTGCCCGGCCTCGATGCCGAACAGCCGGGCCAGGGCGATGAGGTTGGAGGTGCTGGGCTCGCTTTCGCCCCGCTCCCACTTGGACACCGCCTGACGGCTCACCCCCACCGCTTGGGCCACATATTCCTGGGTCATGCCGCAGCGGGTGCGCTCCTGCTGGATGGCCTGCGCCAGCGAGCGGCGGATGGCCGCCGTCTCCTGCCGGGTGTCGGTGCTGTGCAGGTAGCGCAGCATCACCCGGATGAGCAGCACCACCACCGTGATGATGCCGCCCCAAAACAGCAACACCAGCAAAAGCGTAAGAATCTGAACGCCAAACATCACTTGCATCGGGGATCCCTCCTGTTGATCTGGTCGATTTGATCCGGCAGGATGCGCCCCCGCAGGGGCGGCCTGCCTTCTGGGGAAAGTATAGCCCATTCGGGCCGGTTGCGTCCAGCAACTATCGGGCAAGAATGGGTTGCGGCGGGCTTTGGGGGCGCAAAAAACGCCGGGTGGGACACCGGGACAGCTGCCGGGGCGGTTGCCGGGCCTTCTGCCAAAACGCGGCGGGCCGGGGCCAGCCGAAAACAGCGCCACGGCCGCCAATCTGCCGCCCGCCTACTCCCCCGCCCCGGGCAGCTCGTGCAGGCCGGTCTCATCGAGCAGCAGCAGGCGGGTACAGACCTCGGCGAGATAGCGCCGGTCGTGCGAGACACTGAGGATCGCGCCGGGGAAGGCCGTCAGCGCCCGCCGGATGACCGGGGCCGAGAGGGGCGAAAAGTTGCGGGTGGGCTCGTCCAGCAGCAGGACATTGCTGCCCCGCAGCACCATGCCCAAAAACAGCAGCTTTGCCCGCTGCCCGCCCGAGAGCATCGCGGCCGGATGATCCATCTCCTCGGCCTTGTACTTCATGCTGCCCAGCAGGGTGCGGGCGCGGGTGACCTCCTCCCTGCTGCCGCCGGGGGCCAGCAGCTCCACCGGGGTGGCGTCGCCCAGCAGCAGGTCGCCGTAATCCTGCGGCATATAGGCAGCCCGCAGGTCGGCGCGGGGCAGCAGCTGGGCGGCCAGCTGCTTTAAGAGGGTGGACTTGCCCGCGCCATTGGCCCCCACGATGCCGATGTGCTCCGGGCCCTCGACCCAGAGCGCGATGTTCCGGGCCAGCACCCGCGGGGGCGGAGATTCGCCGGGTTGGGGGGATGTTGGGCGGGATGGAGCAGAGGCCGCAGCCGCAGCTGGCGCGGCAAGCCCCGCCGCCCCGGCAAAAGCGCCCGCCCCCGCATCCCCGGCCAGCAGCAGCGGCTGGGTGAACCGCAGCACCGTTTTGCCCGCCGGGATGAACGAGCGCTCGGGGTCGAAGGCAGTGAAGATGGCCTCCTCCCACTCGGGCAGGGCGGTCAGCTCGGCCTCCTGGCGCGCAAAGCGGCGGCCGGTGGACACCACCGACTGCATCTTCTTTTTGAGCAGACGCCCGCCGTGGGGGTCCTGCCTTGAGATCGTGTTCAGCTGGTGGTCCACCTTATCCCGAATCTGGCGGTAGCGGGCCAGCTTGGCGTCAAACTCGGCCCGCTCCTTGCGGGCGGTCTGCTCCTGTTTGGCAAAGCCCTCGAGCCGCTCGCGGGCGTACTGCTCGTAGCCCATCCGAGCCACGGTGGCGCGGGGGGCGGTGCGCCGCCGCAGCCGCTCGAGGTGGATGATCTGGTTGGCAGCGGCGGTCAGCAGGGCCTCGTCATGCGAGATAAACAGCACCGGCACCGGGCAGGTTTGGAGAAACTGTTCGAGCCAGCCGAGGGTGGCGAGGTCGAGGTCGTTGGAGGGCTCGTCGAGCAGTAAGAGATCCGGCGCGTCGAGCAGCAGCAGGGCCAGCCGCAGCTTGACCCGCTCGCCGCCCGAGAGGCTGCCGAGCGGGCGCTCGTCCCAAAAGAGCTCGGCGGGCAGGCCCACCTGCCGGGCGGCGTCGGCTTGGGCGCGAGGGTCGGCCCGGACAAAGCCGGGGGTCTCGGCGCAGAACTGCCAGAGCGGCTGGGCCAGCGTTTCCGGCGGCAGCTCCTGGGCCAGATAGCCCCTGCGCAGGCCGGTGTCCAGAATTTCGCCGCTCCACTCGACATAACCCTCGACCAGCGCGGGATCGTACAGGAGTTTGAGCAGGGTGGATTTTCCGTTGCCCTCCTCCCCGATGACCGCGGCGCGGGCGCCGGGCGCGAGGGAGAAGGTGAGGTCTTCAATCAGGGTCGTGAGGTCTTTTTTGTGCAGGATGGTCAGATGTTTGACCTGCAGCATGGCGACCGCCTCCTTTTGTGGTTCGCCTGTCGGCGGTATTTTTTGGGGGGTGCAGGGCGGGGCGGCGCTGTGCGGCTTGTTCCGCGTCTGCGCACACAAAAGCCCGCCTCTCCGTCGCGGGGAGGCGGTCTGCACGACAAGGTGGGCCGGGCGCTGAAAAGGGCGGGCGAAAGAACCGGAAGCGGGGCGGTTTTGCGGGAGAGCTGAGGCCGGGAGCGGCGGCCCCGGGGCCGCCTGCCCGCTCGCTCTGCCGCCCGCCGTGTCCGGGCTGATGCGCCGTCCCTCCCCGCGCCGGACGGCTGACAGAAGGCTGTCAGCCATGCCCTCCGGGTCGGGCAAGCCGTCCTCCGCGCCGCGAAAAAGGCAAGGGATTCCGGGCGGCAGTTTCGCAAGGAAACGCCACCGCTTTGCACCGGGCACGCCCTGCGCCAAACGGCGGGCGGCCCGGCCCCTGCTGCTGTTTCGTTTGCCCGAAGGTCCGGCTTATTTGCGCATTCTTTCACCTGTCTCTTGTTGTTTTGATCGGCAGCCGCGGACGGGCTGCAGGGCCAGTATACCATTGCGCGGCGCGGGCTGTCAAGTATGGACGTTGACCGAGAGTGCCTGATCGCGTTGCGAAAGAAGGTCATAGAAAGAAAAAGGGACAGAAGCGGAGGGGGTGCGGGCGCGAGTTTCGCCCTCTCAGTCGGCTTTGCCGACAGCTCTCCCTGAGGGAGAGCCAAGGGGCGCGGGGGTGACCGCAACTGCCCTGCCTCGCCGGACGTGCGCTGTTGCGGCTACGGACGCGAGCGAAGCGATGCGGCCCACCGCACCCACCCTGCCAATACCGACCGAGACCGTTTGCGGCGGTGCGCGGGGGCGAGCGAAAAGCGAGCATGAAAGTACCGGCGATTACGAAGCGGAGCCAAAGAGCCCGCGTAGCGATTCATCATCCGCTAAGCGTAAGCATCCCCCCGTCAGGGGGGTGCGAACCATGGCGCTCCGCGGAGTGACCTCGTCTCCGTTTAGGGGTCCGTCCGATGTTTCGCATTTTTTTGCGAAGCAAAAAAATCCAGAAACATCGCATCCCAAAACATGCCAGTGGCATGTTTTGGGTGGGGAACCCCCGGCGTTCTTTTGCTACTTTTCTTGACGTCAAGAAAAG
>DKVN01000052.1 GCA_002491225.1 Faecalibacterium sp. UBA7177 | reverse complement strand
CGCTGCGCCCGCCCAGCCCGCGGCGGCCGCGGCGGCCGTGCAGCCGGTCAAAGAGCCCGCCTATGCCGGGGCCGGGGCGTCCGCACCCGCGGCGCAGCCTGCTCCGGCGCAGCCTGAGACGGCCCAGCCTGCGCCGAGCACCGCCGCACAGGCAGCGGGCGTCTACATCGAGAACCCCGCCAAAAAGCCGCTGGACAAGCGCATCCTGATCGGGGCCGGGGCCGCGGTGGTCGTGATGGTGCTGGTTTTGCTGCTTCTCTTTGGCGGCGGCGCCAAAACCGTGACCGACCAGGAGTACACCACCGCCTATGAGGTGAGCGGCCTGTACACCGGCGAGTGGAAGGGCGGCGAACCGAACGGGCACGGTACCTTTACCACCGAGAAAGCGAGCGTGATCGAGGGGGATTGGGCCGACGGCCTCAACGGCACCGGCACCGTGACCAGTGCGGACGGCGAGGTGTACGAGGGCGAGATCCGGGACGGCAAGCCCAACGGCACCGGCAGCCTCACCCGTGCCAATGGCGACGTATACGAGGGTGAATGGAAGGACGGCAGGGTGAACGGCACCGCCACCTGCACCTACGCCAACGGCGATGTATACGAGGGCGAATGGAAGGACAGCAAGCGAAACGGCACCGGCAGATGTACCTATGCGGACGGCGGCGTGTATGAGGGCGAATGGAAGGACGGCAAACGAAATGGCGCCGGCGTGAAGAACGACGCGGACGGCACGGTGTGGGACGGCGAGTGGAGCAGCGGCAGCTTTGTGCGCGGAACCAAGACCCAGGCCAGCAACGGCACGATTTTTGAGGGCAGCTGGGATGTGGGCACCGGGTATTTTTCGAGCGGTAAGGCGACCACCGAGAACGGCAACATCTACGAGGGCACCTGGGATGTCACGACCGGCTCCTTTGCGAACGGCACCGTCACCTACGCCAACGGCGATGTGTTTGAGGGCAGCCTGAAGGACGGCAGCCCGGAAAAGGGGACCCTGACCCTCACGGACGGCACGGTGTATGAGGGCGTGTGGGGCCTGGGCTCCGACGGGGAAACCTACTGTTTCCTCAGCGGCCGCATGACCCTGCCGGATGGCGATTACCGCGACGGCAGCTGGAGCCCCAGCGGCAGCGATGCCCCGGAATTGGCCAATTTTGTGGAGGGCACCGTGCGCTGGACCCAGAGCGACGGGCGGATCTACGAGGGCGGATACTCGAACGGCACCGCAAACGGCCCCGGCCAGATGACCCATACCGACGGCTCTGTGGTGACCGGCGTTTGGGTGGACGGCCAATTTGTGGAGGAGGAGTCCTGAATCGCTGCTTTTTCTCCCTTGCACGGAATATGCGATTTTCCGTTTTCAACAGATGGCAAGCCCCCGGGTGCGGCAGGTTTTGGCCGCGCCCGGGGGCTTGTTTTGTGCGTAAAGGCCTGTGCCGGTTTTGTTTGGGCAACGCGCTCACAGGATGATGCAGATCAAGCCGGAGCAGCCCTCGTTGATCACCCGCTCAAGGGTCTCCTGCAAGCGGGCGCGGGCCTCCTGCGGCATGTGCAGCAGCTTATTTTGCAGCCCCTCGTTGACCAGCTCGTGCAGGCTCTTGCCAAAGATGTTGGACTCCCAGATCCTGATGGGGTCCTGCTCAAAGTCCTGCAAGAGGCTCATGACCAGCTCTTCTGACTGGCGCTCGGAGCCGACGATGGGCGAGATTTCGGTGTTGATGGTGGCCTTGAGCAGGTGGATCGAGGGGGCGCTGGCCCGCAGCCGCACCCCGTACCGGCCGCCCTGCCGCACGATCTCGGGCTCCTCCAGATGCAGCTCGCCGATGGTGGGCATCACGATGCCGTAGCCGGTGGCCTCCACCTGCTCCAGCGCGCCGCGCACCTTCTCGTACTCCCGCTTTGCCTTGGCCAGGTTGATGATGCAGGGCATCAGGCTGGCCTCGTCGCAGATTTCCAGCCCGGTGGTCTCGCCCAGCACCCTGTAGAAGATGTCGGGCTGCAGCTCCAATTCCATCTGCACGCAGCCGGTGGCCAGCTCGAGCGACTGGATCCGCGAGGCCTTGAGATACTCGCACTCGATCGCGGCGGCGCTTTTGGCCACGTCCTTCATCTGGGTCACCCCGGCGGCGAACTGCTGCACCGCGGTGTACACCGCCTCCTGCAGCCAGTGGCCGGGGTCCAGCATGGTGATCCAGCGGGGCATCGAGAAGGCGATCTCCCGCACCCCAAACTCGTACAGCACCCCCTGCAGGATGCGGCCCATCCCCTCGGCGTCAAGGTCAACACAGCTGACCGGCAGCACCGTGTGGCCGTATTTTTCCTCGAGCGCGGCGGCGAGGGCAAGGCTCTCGGGCGCGGCGGGGGCCACGCAGTTGAGCAGGATCACAAAGGGCTTGTGGATCTCCTCCAGCTCGGCCACCACCCGCTCCTCGGCGGGCTCGTACTGGGCGCGGGGGATGTCGCTGATGCTGCCGTCGGTGGTGATGACCAGCCCGATGGTCGAGTGCTCCCGGATGACCCGGCGGGTGCCGGTCTCGGCGGCGAGGTCAAAGGGGATCTCCTGCTCAAACCAGGGGCTCTTGACCATGCGGGGGTGGTCGTCCTCCTCGTGGCCCATCGCCCCCTCGACCATGTAGCCCACACAGTCGATCAGGCGGGTCTTAAAGCTGCCGCCCCCCTCCAGCTCGACCGTGACGGCCGTTTCCGGGATGAACTTGGGCTCGGTGGTCATGATGGTGCGCCCCGCGGCCGACTGGGGCAGCTCGTCTTTTGCGCGGGCCTTGACGGCGGGGTTCGCGATCTGCGGCAGCACCATCTGCTCCATAAACTTTTTGATGAAGGTGCTCTTGCCGCTGCGCACCGGGCCCACCACCCCGATGTAGATGTCCCCGCCGGTGCGGGAGGCGATGTCCTTATACAGCTTGCCGGTATCCATACTCTTCCCTCCCCCTCTCAGGCGTTCATCGGCACGAGCAGCCGGGTGTCCTCGGCCAGCTGCGGGCTTTCCAGGTGGTTGGCGGTCAGCATGGCGCCGGGCGAGACGTGGTAGTGCTTGGCGATGGCAAAGACATCCTCGCCCGCCGCGGCGTAGTAGATGCGCAGGGCGACGGCGGGGTCCTCGGGCTCAAGCGGCTGCTCGCAGGTGACGGTGTCCACCACCGTCTCAATCTGGCGCTGCATCAGCAGCCCGGCGACCCGGATGCTGACCGCGGCGTCCAGCTCGCCGCCGTTTTTGCGGGCCCCGATCCCCAGCACGGTGGGCCAGCACTCGAGCCGGTACTGCCCCGGCAGGCCGGAATACTGCCCCGGCAGGGTGTACTCGAAGCTCTTGTCGTAGCAGTCGATCTCGCCCAGGCTGTTCATGCAAAAGACATGGGCGGTGGCCCGGCCCCGCAGCGCCAGCGCCTCCCCGGCGCTGGCCAGCTCGAGCGGGGCGAGGGTGGCAAAGCACTCGAGGATCTCGGCGTTCTCATCCGGCAGCGCGCCGCCCGCGTGGGCCTCCACCGTGGCGTCCAGCTCGGCGGCAAGCTGCTCCAGCGCCACCGTCTTGTAGCTGACATCCGCCTCGAACTCGGTCGAAAAGGCGTCATTGACCACGCAGCACTCGACCGGCCGCAGCACCCGCAGATGCAGCAGCGCCGTGACCGAGAGGGTGTTGGCCGAGGCCGCCTCCGGCCCGCTCCCCGCCATGAGGGTGCAGCCCACCGGCTCGACCATCGCAAAGCACTGGCAGTCCTCGGTGAGGCCGTCGAGGTCGACGATCTGGTTAAAGGGCACCGCCTTTTTGAGCTGCTCGGTGCGGTAGCCCGCCTCGGCGCGGTAGACGACGGTGGCCGCGATCTCCCCCTTGACCACCGCCTTGCCCGAGATGAGCTTGACATCCTGCACCGTGCCCGCCCCCGAGATGTCCAGCACGGCCTGAGGCGGCTGGGGGAAGGTCAGCTCCTCCTCGGCGGTCATCAGCTTGTCGATGGCCGCGAGGCTGCGCATGCCCGAGAGGGTGACCAGCTGCTGCTCGGCCCCCGCGCCGGAGAGGGTGGTGATGAGCTCCTGCTCCTGCACCCCCGCCACGCTGACCAGCAGCGCATATGCGCCCCGCACCTCGACCCGCCGCTGGTTGACCGCCCGGCAGTTGAGGTATTCGAGGTCCCCCGCCGCCTGCACGCTGCCGCCGCCCGCCTCAAGGCCGGGCAGTTCGATCGTTTTGGTAAAGGGCAGCTTCTGCTCGGTCTGGCAGAGGCTGGCGTCGGTTTCGGCCTGGTAAAAGACGGTGCAGCGCAGGTATCCATCCAGGGTGCAGCGCCCGGCAGCGGCCTGCTTTTGCAGGATCACCGGGTGCACAAAGCACTTGATGATCTTAAAGACCTGCGGCAGATAATCCGGGATGAGGATCTCGGTCTCGATGGGCAGCTCGGCCTTGGCCTCGCACGGGCTGCCAATGGTGGACAGGGTGTCCTTGAACACCTTCAGTTCCATACTTTCGCCCCTTTCGCGTAATATGATTGGCGTTTGAGCATCGCAAGGACGCCGCGCGATGGGCGGCCGGCCTGTTTGGTCCAGTCAACCCGGCGGGGCTTGCTCAAAACAACTATATTCGCGGCGGGGCGGGGGTATGCGCGGCAAAAAAGCCCAACCAAAAAAGGCCGGCCCGCGGCGTGCCTGCTGCACGCTGTGGGTCAGCCTTTTGGCATTTTGCGGCGGATGGGGCCGCTTTGCGGGCGGGTGGGCCTTTAGGGCCCGCCGCCCGCTCAGTCCTCCTTTTTGATCCCAAAGATCAGCCGGAGCAGCCCGGCCAGACACCGGGGGCTTTTTACCACGATCACCTGCACAGTGCATCCCTTCCCTTCCCGATCACGAGGTCTGGGGCGATCCGGGCAGGGGTTCTGCGCGGGGCCGCCCTTTGTTGGCGGGCTCGGGTGGGCCCGGCCCGCCGCGTCTATCCCATTCTATCCGGCAGGCGGGCAAAAGGTGCAGGTTTTTTCTCAAAATCCTTTCAAAGAGCCTGTCTGCCCGCGCGGGATCGCGCCGCGCGGCGTGTAAAAGGCCGGTCGTTCCCTCACAATGGCCGTACAGAATAGCGCAAAATGGTTTTGAGCCTGCTCTTTTCCACATCGTCAAATTCATGTTGCGCCGCCGTAGCCTTATGGGCCATTTTGACCGCATACGCCAACGAATACAGCGCGGAAACACGGTTTGAAGAATCCGTCTCGTTGGGGTCTCCTGTTCCGTCGATCATGAGATACTGCTGCGCCGGAACGGTGATCGGGGACGGCGTTTGCTTCGCCGTGTGAAGCTCCCTGTCCTGCTTTTTCCATTCATACTTCATCAAAGCGCCTCCTTGCAAGGACAGCATATCACAGGGAACCGGACACCTCTATGTCATGTTTTATTTTTCCAGCAGGAGGTTCCTCTTTCCTCAGCGGTTTTGCCCTTCGGGCCGGTCGCCGATCGTGCAGAGCACCGCGAGGCTCCCGGCGGCGAGCCGGATGCCGACCGTGTCGGCCGCAAACTCGTTGCTGACCCCGAGGGGGAACTCCGGCGCGAGGGCGGCGTCGGTGAGTGGGAAACGCGCCCCGGTGAGGGTAACGCCAACGGCCGTCCCCTCGAGCGGCAGCAGCGAAAAGTAGCCCCAGCCGCCGCGGCAAAGCTGCAGGCTGTGCCCCCCGAGCAGGATGCGCAGTTCGGTGCGCTCGTCGGCCAGCAGCACCCCGGCCCCCTGCTTTTGCAGCCAGAGGGCGGTGGCAATGTTGGCGAGGGTGTGCTCCAGCCGGGGCCCGCCCAGCGCCCCGAGCATCAGCACCTCGCGCGCGCCGCGCTGCAGAGCCAGCCGGGCGGCGTAGTGGGTGTCGGTATCGTCCTTGGCGGCGGGCAGCCGGACGACCTCGCCGCCAAAGCCGGGCGCGGGGGGCGGGGCGCTGTCAAAATCCCCCACCACAAGGTCGGGGCTGCGGCCTAAGGCGGCGGCGTTGCGCCAGCCCGCGTCGCAGGCGATCAGGAAATCGTCCGGCCTCAGGTACCGGGCCATCCGGGCGCTGACCGGGCAGGCCGACAGGATCACACAGCGCGGCATGGGCGCTCCCCTCCCCTTTTCAAATTTTCACATATTGGGCATGGGGGCATGGGCCGCCCCCGAGCGGCGGGTAGCTGTGGCGGACAGCTGCGGCGGGCAAACCGCCTTCACGGCCTGCCCGCTCCGGCGGGCAGCTGCCAGTCCTGGATATCCTTGACCTCGTCGTACATGGCGGCGTAGCTGGCGTAGCGGCTCTGCGAGAGCTCGCCCGCCTCGAGCGCCGCCCGCACCGCGCAGCCGGCCTCGGACCGGTGGGCGCAGCCGGTAAAGCGGCATTTGCTCAGGTAGGGCGCAAACTCGGGGAATGCATATTGCAGCTCCTCCTTGGGGATGTAGCAGGCGCGGCCGGTGTCCAGGCTGGCAAAGCCGGGGGTGTCGGCGATCCGCCCGCCGAACGCCTCGAAAAGTTCGACCTCGCGGGTGGTGTGGCGGCCCCGGCCCAGCTTTTGGCTGATGCCGCCGGTCTCGCGGGCAAGGCCGGGCAGCAGCGCGTTGAGCAGGGTGGATTTGCCCACCCCGGAGTTGCCGCAAAAGGCGCAGAGGTTGCCCGCGATCATTCCCCGCACCGCGTCGAGCCCCTGCCCCGTGGCGGCGTTGACGACCAGGCAGGGCAGCCCCGCCTTTTCGTAGGCAGCCAACAGGGGGGCCGGGTCGGCCAGGTCGGCCTTGGTGATCAGCAGGGCGCACCGCGCCCCCTTGTGGGCCGCCACGGCCGAGAGCTTGTCCAAAATGAGGGTGCTGGGGCTGGGCTGGGTGGTGCTGGCCACCAGAAACAGCAGGTCGAGGTTGGCGATGGGCGGGCGCACAAAGACATTTTTGCGGGGCAGGATCTCCCAGATCACATCCGCGCCGCCCTCCTGCGCAAGGGTCACCCGGTCGCCCGCCACCGGCACGATCCGCTGCTTGCGGAAAAGCCCGCGGGCTTTGCACTCCAGCACGCCCCCGGGCGTTTTGACATAGTAAAACCCGCCGATGCCCTTGAGGATGTAGGGGGTCTCGGTTTTGTCCTGTGCGATCCTGTTCATAACACACCGTCTGTTTTCCGTCTGATTTTTATCGTCCTGCAAAGCGCGCACGGCCTTTGAGCATTGCTCAAGGGCCGTGCTGCCGCTTTTTGTGATCGTTTGGAAAAAGGGTCAGTCACCGCTGCCCTGCATGGCGGGCGGCTCGGGCACAGTGCCGCCCTCGTCAGGCCCGTCGGGATCATCGGTCGGTTCCGGGGGCACACTGGGGGTCGGGGCCACAGTCGGCACCGGCGTGGGCTCCGGTGTGGGCGTGGGCGCGGGGGTCGGGGTGGGCACCGGGGTCGGCACCGGCGTGGGTTCTGGGGTGGGCTCCGGCCCCAGCGAGACGGCCACATTGACCTTGGTGTTCAGCTTGACCGTGCTGCCCGCCACCGGGGACTGATCCACAATGCGGCCCGCCTCCACATCCGCGCTGTACCCCTCGGTGACCGTGCCGAGCACCAGCGAGGAGTTGCGCAGCGCGGTGACCGCGTCCTCGAGGGTGAGGTTTGCCAGCTCGGGCACGGTGCGGTCGGTCTCGACCTTTTCGCGGCTGACGTAGAGGTAGACCGTCTCGCCCGCCGCCACCTGCTGGCCGGGGTCCGGGCTGGTGCGCACCACCGTGCCCACCGGCACGCTGCCGTCCTCAATGGGCCGCACGTTGACCGAGAGGCCCAGCTCCTTGAGGATGGCCTCGGCGTCCTTTTGCAGGTAGTTGGCCACCGACGGCACCTCGACATACCGGGTGCCGAGGCTGACCTTGAGGGTGATGGTCTGCCCCTCCTTGACCGTGCGGGGGGGCTTGGGGGTCTGGCTGTAGACCTGCCCGGCCGGCGCGGCGTTGTACTCCTCCACAAACTTGATGCGGAAATGGGAGCGGTACTCGCTGTTATGCTCGATCTCGTCCCGCGTTTTGCCCACAAAGTTGACCAGCTCGACATCCTCCCGGGTGCTGAAGAGGGGGTTAGTGGAGTTGGCGAAGATCATATAGCACAAGATGCCCGCCCCGATGACAAAGGCGAAGGCCATGCCCAGCATGATGGGCACGATGGGAAAGCGCTTTTTCTTTTTGGGCTTCTGTTTGGCCGGGGTGCGCTTTGCCTGGCTGCTGGGGCGCTGGGCGCTGCCGCCCGCCTTTGACTGTTTTACCACCTTGTTGATGACCCTTTCCGGCTCGGTGTCCATGAGATACTGATATTCAAAGCGGATGCTGGGGTTCTTTTTGAACTCATCGATATCGTCCAGCATGGCGCGGGCGCTGGGGTAGCGGTCCTCGGGGCGCTTGGCCATCGCCCGCTCGGTGATCTGCACCAGCGCGCCGGGCACGTTCGGGGCCAGCTCGGCCAGCGGGCGGGCCTTGTCCGAGATCTGCTTGATCGCCACCGAGACCATGTTGTCCGACTCAAAGGGCAGCTGGCCCGAGAGCATCTCGTAGAGCATGATGCCCACCGAGTAGATGTCCGCCGTGGCCCCGGTGACATCCCCCTTTGCCTGCTCCGGGCTGATATAGTGCACCGAGCCGATGGCCTTTTCGCTCATGGTCTGGTTTTCGGCCCGGCTGATCCGGGCGATGCCGAAATCCATCATCTTGAGCTGGCCGTCCGGCATCAGCATCACGTTCTGGGGCTTGACATCCCGGTGCACCACCCCCTTGCGGTGGGCGTGATCCAGCGCCTCGAGGATCTGCTGGACGAAGTGCACCGCTTCCTTCCAGGTGAGCGGGCCGCCGCGCTGGTTCATATACTCCTTGAGGGTGATGCCGTCCAGATATTCCATCACGATGTACTGGAGCTTATCGGTCACCGAGACATCGAACACCTTGAGGATGTGGGGATGGTCGAGGATCGAGATGGCCTTGGACTCGTTTTTGAACCGGCGCACCAGCTCCTCGTTGTCCATAAACTCTTCCCGCAGGATCTTGACCGCCACCGTCTGGTTGGTCTTGAGGTCGAGCGCCTTGTAGACGTTGGCCATGCCCCCGGCCCCGATCATGCTCTCGAGCAGATAGCGGCCGTCCAGCCGTTTTCCGATCAATTTTTCCATGCTCATCCCTCCCCGTTCTCAACACCGATGAGCAGCACGGTGATATTGTCCTGCCCGCGCGCGGCCAGCGCCTGCTGGATCAGCAGCTCGGGCGCGGCCAGAAACGGCGCGCTGGCCAGGGTGGCCGCCATGGCCTCCTCCCGCAGGGGGTTGGTCAGCCCGTCGGTGCAGAGCAGCAGGATGTCGCCGGGACAGACGGTGCAGCAGGTGTACTCCGGCTCAAGCGCGGGCTCCACCCCGAGCGCACGGGTGATGATGTTTTTGCGCGGGTGGGTGGCCGCCTCGGCCCGGGTGATGGTCCCCCGCTCGACCATCTCCTGCACCACCGAGTGGTCGCGGGT